>CALDQB010000013.1 GCA_937911665.1 uncultured Clostridia bacterium
TCCCTCCACCGCTAAAGCGGTCCCTATCTCGCCTGCCGGCTCGGTCGGCGCATAACAATTGCCACTGGTAATTGTTATGCGCCCCTTTAGGCAAGGGAGGCGAAAAATCAAAAATTTTTACATTGCCGCCCCGCGGCTCGGTTTGGGCGGAACCGGGCATGGCATTGGATAAATAAAATTTTTGATTTTTATAATTACAAAAATTATAGGTTAGTGGCATAGGATAAATAAAATTTTTGATTTTTATAATTACAAAAATTATAGGTTAGTGGCATTGGATAAATAAAATTTTGATTTTTTAAATCAAAGGGATGCCGATTTTGTCATCCCTTGCAATATTACTTATTAAGCATTTTCAAAAGCTCATCTTCTGTAATAACAGTTATTCCAAGCGACTCTGCCTTATCAAGCTTACTTCCCGCTTCTTCGCCCGCAACGACAAAATCTGTGTTTTTAGAAACACTTCCGCTTACCTTTCCGCCGTTGGCTTCGATAAGAGCCTTCGCCTCGCTTCTCTTAAGAGTAGGAAGAGTGCCCGTAAGCACCAGTGTTTTTCCTTCTAAAATGTTGCTCTCCTTTTGAGATTCATAATCAAGCTTAACACCCGCTTCGCGAAGACGACCAATTATATCCATTGATTTATCCTGCGCAAAATACTCAATGACTCCTTGTGCCATTTTCTCGCCTATTTCGGGGATTGATGAAAGCTCTTCGTGTGTTGCGGAAATAAGATTATCTATGCTTTCGAAATGCTCTGCAAGGATTTGTGCGGCACGACTGCCGATAAGTCTTATTCCAAGACCGAAGAGAACGCGGTCAAGCCCCATATTCTTTGATTTGTCAATTGCGGAAATCAGATTTTCTGCAGACTTTTTGGCAAATCTGTCAAGGTTTACAACATCCTCATATTTGAGTGAATAAAGGTCGGCACAATCTGCAATCAGTCCCTCTGAAAGAAGCTGTTCAACAACTGCTGCCCCGAGTCCGTCGATATCCATTGCGGGTTTTGAGACAAAGTGAATTATTGCGCGAAGCTGCTGTGCGGGGCAGTTAGAGTTCGTGCATCTCGTTGCCGCTTCGCCATCTTCACGTCTGAGTTCTCCGCTGCAGACGGGACAGGTGCTTGGCATATCGAATGTACGAGCGTCCGCCGGGCGTTTTGAGAGGACAACCTCTACAACCTCGGGGATTATGTCACCCGCTTTTTGAATGATAACGGTGTCGCCGATACGAATATCCTTTGCCTTTATGTTGTCTATGTTGTGAAGTGTTGCACGGCTGACCGTAGAGCCTGCAATTCTTACAGGTTCAAGAACTGCGTTGGGGGTTACAACTCCCGTTCTGCCTACCTGAAGTGCAATATCTAAAAGGCGTGTTTGCTTTCTTTCGGCGGGGAACTTATAAGCTGCCGCCCATTTGGGTGTCTTGCTTGTCGAACCGAGAATTTCACGCTCGGCAAACGAATTGACTTTTACTACTGCACCGTCTATATCGAATGTGAGGTTTCCACGGTCCTCACCTATCCTCATTATCTCGTCATATACGGCGTCGATACCCGTAAAGGTTTTATTCCCGGGAATTATTTTAAAGCCAAGACTTCCAAGCCAGTCAATAGAGGAGCGATGGTCTGTAAGGGTTTTTCCCTGTACCTGCTGAACATTAAAAATAAATATATCAAGCTTTCGTTCTGCGGCAACCTTGCTGTCAAGCTGACGCAGAGAGCCTGCGGCGGCATTCCTCGGATTTGCAAAAAGAGGCTCGCCCGAGAGCTCACGCTGCTCGTTGAGGGCTACAAAGCTTTTTTGGGGCATAAATACCTCGCCGCGCACCTCGAGATAAGGAATATCTTCATTAAGTTTAAGAGGGATAGAGGGAATAGTACGAAGGTTTTGAGTTATATCCTCCCCCACGAAGCCGTTGCCTCGTGTAGAACCGCGCATAAATATGCCGTTTTCGTATTCGAGGGAAACCGAGAGTCCATCAATCTTCATTTCTACAACGTATTCAACATTGTCAATGCCGAGGGAGGCGGATGTGCGCTCGTCAAAGGCTATTAGCTCTTCCTTTGAAAAAACATCTGCAAGACTTTGCATTTGTACATCGTGGCGCACCTCGTCAAAGCCCTCTGATACTTCGCCTCCAACCCTTTGGGTAGGAGAGTCAGGGGTTCTAAGCTCGGGATTTTCTTCTTCAAGACGGATAAGCTCGCGCATCAGGGCATCATATTCAAAGTCGCTTACTGTGGGCGTATCAAGGACATAGTATTCGTATCCGTAGCGGTTTAAAAGCTCACGAAGCTCGTCTGCTCGGTTTTTAATTTCAGTATTTATCATAGTAAAATTCTCCTAATTAAACATACAAATTAAGTATATCATACGATAGAATTTTGCGCAAGAATAATATTTTAATGCAAAAACAAAGGAGTGACAATGTCACCCCTTAATAGTATTTTAACCGGGAAGCTGTTCTGATAAGATAACCTCTGTATCGACAGTAAGCCCTGTTGCATATTTGTATACTTTAAGCGGGAGAGCCTCTCCCGGATTATGCTGTGACTTGATTTTGTTAAGCTCCTCACCCGTTTTGATTTTCTGACCGCCTACGTGGGTTATAATATCACCCTGCTGAAGACCTGCACTCTTTGCAGCTTCGCTCGACACCTCCATAACCTGAACGCCCTCGGGCCATGAATACGATTGTGCCATATAGCTCGTAACGTCACGAGTGGAGATGCCTATTATCGGTCTTCCCTTTACATAGCCGTGCTCGAGCAGGTCGGCGATTATAGGTTTTGCCTCTGAACTTGGGATGGCAAAGCCCATACCCTCAACGCCAGAGTATGAAACCTTAATCGAGTTAATACCGATTACCTCGCCTTTTGTGTTGATAAGAGCGCCGCCTGAATTGCCTGAATTTATTGCCGCATCCGTCTGGATAACGTTCATGGTTCTGTTGTCGACTGCAATGCTTCGGTTGACCGCACTCACTATACCCTCAGTAACACTTCCGAAGAATTCAAGACCCATAGGATTGCCGATTGCAACAACTCTTTCGCCTACCTCCAATGTGTTGGAATCGCCCATTGTTGCAACGGTTAATTCTTCTGTCGGCTCAATTTTGATTACGGCAAGGTCAGTTTGCTCATCTTTGCCGACTAGGGTTGCATCATATTCTGCGCCTGTGTTCAAGGTGACTTTGACGGTTGTCGCCCTGTCAACAACGTGGTTGTTTGTAACAATATATCCATCGGCGCTGAGAATAATTCCCGAACCTTCCGCCTCTGATTGCGATGTAGTGCCGAATATACTCATTTGTCCTTGTGTGGTACTGGTTATTCCAACAACGGCAGGGCCTACCTCTTTAGCAATTTCGGTAGTAGTTTTTTCGTTCTGCGATGAAACGGCAGCTACAATACCGTTGTCTGCGGGGTCTGCCTGCATTGACTCTACAAGCTCCTGCCTGGAGGTGACAGATCTGCCAATCTTGCCGAAATTAAGACCGAGGGCAAAAGTGGAGCCGAGAATGGCAAGATTTAAAAATGTCAATAAAACCATAAAGGCAACAGGCCGACGAAATCCTTTTTTGGAAGAGCGGATGTTCTCTGTGTAGCGGGAGGTATCCCCAACTGATGTTTTGGGGTCGACCCCTCCGTCTAAGTTTATATAGACATCTGTCTCTGTGGTATCGGCGCTGTTTTCAAGGCTAGCAGAAGAGGTGTCATCACTTAAAAATTCTTCAGAAGAATTGAGGTCAAAATCTTTCATATATAAACATCCTTTCGACATACTAAAATTATTTTTAATCAGTATAAGCGATAATAATTACAAATTTGTGAACAATCTGTAAAAGAGTTTTAAAATCACAAAATTATGGTATCATCGCTCTTTTTTCCGCGCCCCTGCGGAGATTTGCCCTTGGGGAGAGTGAATGCGAATTCGGTGTATTCATCCTCGATGCTTTGAACTGTTATGTTGCGTCCGTGTGCGCTTAAAATATTTTTCACAAGGTAGAGACCGATGCCCGTACCCTCGCGGTTTTCACTTCTTGACTTATCGGTTTTGTAAAAACGGTTAAATATCATCGAAAGCTGATTGGGTGCTATTCCCTTTCCGCTGTTTTTAAACGAGATTAAAACATCTCTTTGATGAGCCTTTACGCAAATGTAAATATGACCGTCGTCGTTGGTGAATTTAACTGCATTATCAAGAAGATTTGTAATAACTCGGGTGATGCTGTCACGGTCTGCACGAACGAAGCATTTTTCAAAGTCTAAATCCAAATCAACATTTATGCGTTTTTCTTCGATTTTTGATTCCATACCGATTATTGATATTCGTATAAGCTCGTTTATATCAAAGTCGGACATATTTAGAGTATTTCGGTCCGACTGGAGCCTTGTTATATCGAGAAAGCTGTTAACAAGGCGTGACAGACGTGAAATCTCACTGTGTACGATTTTCAGATATTCCTTTTGCTTATCCTCGGGTATAGTGTCATCGAGCATTCCTGAAACAAAGCCGCCTATGGTAGTCATAGGTGTGCGAAGTTCGTGCGAGACATCGGAAATAAATGCGTTTTTGATATCTTCCGCTCTTTCCAGCTCAAATGCCATATTATTAAAGCCGACGGCAAGCTCGGAAATTTCCGTGATGCTTGAATTTTCTGCGGATTTATCAACTCTTGCCGAGAAGTTCCCTTTGGCAAATTCCTTTGTTGTTGCCCGCATATTTTTCATAGGTCCCGAAAAAGCCTTTGCCAAAAAGTAAGAAAGCATAGCAGAGCTTGCGGCAATTACAAGCATTGAAATAAAAAGAATGCGGAACATATCATATTTCATGCTTTGATGTTCGGGAATAGGTCTGCTGACAGAAACCGCACCGAGCACCGTGTCGTCATCGACGGCTATGGGAAGCTGAAGCGAAAACATAGTTTCGCCAAAAAGGTTTCCCATTGTTCCTATAGTTGTGTTTTTCTTTCCCGACAGAACAACCTTTGTGTGTGCAGAATCGAGGTATAAAGGCGGTCTTTCAAGAAGAGGACTGTCATCACTTGCGGAAATTATTCTGCCGTCTTTGTCAAAGACCATAATATAGCTGTCGGTAACTCCCGCAAAACCGTTAATCACATTACCCAGAGTGTCAATAGCGATGTTTCTTTTTATCATACCAACGATAGTTTCTGCATTTTTTCTCAAATAATCCTCGCTCTGCTTTGAAAAATAATTTGTAAACATCAGCATCTGGGTAGAACCCATCACAATAATGCAGATGAGCATAGAAATAATATTTATACTGAGAATTTTAGAAAACATAGATTGCTTTTTCATCTGCATACCTCTTTTGAAAAATTATAATACTTCAAACTTATAGCCGACACCCCATACAGTTTTGAGGGTCCAGCTTCTTTCAACAGTTTCGATTTTCTCTCTTATGCGCTTGACGTGAACATCGACAGTTCTCGAATCGCCAAAGAATTCGTAACCCCATATCTCGTCGAGAAGCTGGTCCCTTGTAAAGACTTTGTTTTTGTTTTTTGCAAGGAAATATAAAAGCTCAAATTCCTTTGGGGGCATTTCGATTTTGATATCATCGAGATAAACCTCATAAGATTCCTTGCCAATGCGCAGTCCGTCGAAAACGAGTTCTTCTTCAGCAGAAGAGGACCTGCCCTCGCTTCTGCGGAGAACAGCCTTGATTCTTGCAACAAGCTCCTTCGGTTCAAATGGCTTTACGATATAATCGTCGGCGCCCAGCTCAAGACCGAGAACCTTGTCAAAGGTTTCGCCTTTGGCAGTAATCATAATTATAGGTGTATCGCCGGTTGCCCTGATTTCACGGCAAACCTGCCAGCCGTCTTTCCCTGGGAGCATAATGTCTAAAAGAACCATATCAAAAGAGTTGCTTTTATACATATCTACCGCCTGAATTCCGTTGGTAGCGATAGAAACATAGAACCCCTCTTTCTCAAGATAGAGGCGTATAAGCTCGCAAATGTTAGTTTCGTCATCAACGACAAGAATTTTACCTTTTGTGTTTGGCATATAAAGCTCGCCTTTCTGTCCGCTGATTTAATGCTGTGCGCTCTTACTGCGGACGGGCAAGGGCACATCGGTTTTATCTGGTTCATTTAGCATAATTATACTATTAAAAGATATACAGTGCAACCTATTTTTTGTAAATTAAATATGAATAAAGTGTGTCTTTTCCTAATATACTATTGTAATAAATAAAAGTTAAGGAGAATACTTATGAAGACAGAAAACAATGAGATTAGAAAACCTTCGCTCAAAGACGCACTTCTTGCGGATATCTTTGAGGCAAAAAACGATATTGATATAGCATGGCAGAGCTTTAATATGGTATACAAACCCGAAGAGGTAGATGTTTATGTTTATAGGTTGCGTGCTGCGGAAGCAAAATATGATTCTTTGCTAAAAAAGCTTAAGGAATTGTAAGAAATGAATTATTTGTTAATTTTATTCCTAATTATTGCCAACAGGTAGACTTTGTTGTATACTTAATTTATATCATATCGGTAGGAGGAATTAACTTGAATTCGTATGCAATGGAAAAGGACGAGCTTTTAAAACTGCTCGGCAGTGATGAAAAGGCGGGACTTACCGCGGCAGCTGCAGAAAAAGCGAAGGCGGAGTACGGCGAAAACCGACTTGCTGAGAAGAAGAAAAAGAGTCTTTTGAGAAGATTTTTTGAACAGTTTTATGACGTTATGATTATAATTCTTCTTGTAGCGGCGGCGATTTCGTTTGGAATAGCGGTATATGAGAAGAATCCGGGCGAGTTTTTTGAGCCTGCCCTTATTTTATTTATAGTTGTTTTAAATGCAGTAATCGGCGTCTTGCAGGAGAACAAAGCCGAAAAGGCACTCGAAGCACTCAAGGGGATGTCTGCACCTCACGCAAAGGTAATAAGAGACGGCGAGGAGCATATAATTGATGCGGCAGAGCTTGTACCGGGCGATATCATACGCCTTGAGGCAGGGGATTTTGTTCCCGCAGATGCAAGGCTTCTGATAAGTGCAAGCCTTAAATGCGAAGAGGCGGCACTAACGGGTGAGTCTGTTCCGTCAGAGAAATCCGCAGAAGCAATAGCAAAAGAGAATGCACCGCTGGGTGACAGGCATAATATGGTCTTTGCAGGGTGTTCGGTTACCTACGGCAGTGCAACTGCAGTTGTTACGGCAACGGGAATGAAGACCGAAATGGGAAAGATAGCAAATCTTTTAAATAATGAAGAGGATGATTCAACCCCGCTCCAGAAGAAGCTTGCACAGCTTGGCAAATATCTTGGTTTTGTTGCGATAGGTGCGTGCGCGATTATATTCGCAGTTGGTGCGATAAATAAGCTTGATATAAAGGATCTCTTTATGACATCGGTATCTCTTGCAGTATCGGCAATCCCTGAGGGACTTCCCGCGATTGTTACGGTTATACTTTCTATCGGTGTTCAACGTATGGTAAAGAGAAATGCGATTATACGCAGACTGCCTGCGGTTGAAACTCTCGGCAGTGCGGCGGTAATATGTTCTGATAAGACAGGAACGCTTACGCAGAATAAAATGACGTTGGTAAAAGCGTATGCTGATCGCTTAACCCTTGAGGAAATATCGGAAGCCGATAAAAATTCCCCGGAGGTTAAAAAACTGTTGATGCTCGCAACTCTTTGCTGCAACGGTAGCGTGACAATCAAGGAAAACGGCGAGGATGAGCATATAGGCGATCCTACCGAAACTGCAATAGTTGCGGCGGCGCATCGGTTTGGGTTTGAATCGGCAGATATAAATGAAAAGTACCCGCGTCTGTATGAAATTCCGTTTGACTCCGACCGCAAGCTTATGAGCACAGTCAATAGTATCGACGGCAAGAAACTCCTTATAGTAAAAGGCGCGTTTGATGTTATAGCCGACAGATGCATAGAGGGTGATGTTCAGACCGCAAAAGAGATTACTGAAAAGATGAGCAAAGATGCACTCAGAGTTTTGGCGGTGGCGTGCAAGGAAATAGATGATATCCCCGAGGGAGCAACGGCAGAAGAACTTGAGAGAGAACTTATATTCCTTGGACTTGTAGGAATGATAGACCCGCCGCGTCCCGAGGCAGTAGATGCGGTTGCTGTGTGCAGAAAGGCGGGAATACGCCCTGTTATGATTACGGGTGACCACGTAATTACTGCATCAGCAATAGCAAGAGAAATAGGAATTATGGAGGACGGCGACCTTGCCATAACGGGCACCGAGCTTGATGCAATGAGTGATGATGAGCTTGATGCTAAAATCGAGAGCATTGCGGTTTACGCCAGAGTTTCTCCCGAAAATAAAATACGCATAGTCAAAGCATGGCAGAGAAAGGGCAAGATTGTATCAATGACGGGTGACGGCGTAAATGACGCGCCTGCGCTCAAAGCGGCAGATATTGGCTGTGCGATGGGTATTACGGGAACGGATGTTGCCAAGGGTGCGGCAGATATGACTCTTACCGATGATAATTTTGCAACAATTGTTGATGCCGTGCGCGAAGGAAGAGGAATTTATGATAATATCCGCAAGGTGGTAGGGTTTTTGCTTGGAACGAATGTAGGTGAGGTAATTACTGTCTTTGCCGCTATGCTTTTATGGCACAAGACACCTCTGCTTTCGATGCAGCTTTTGTGGATAAATCTTGTAACGGATAGCTTGCCTGCGATTGCACTTGGTATGGAAGCGGTAGAGAGTGATATTATGACCTATAAGCCAAGACCTAAAAACGAAGGAATTTTTGCTCACGGACTCGGAATAAGAGTTGCGCTTCAGGGATGTATGTTTGCTATTCTCACTCTTATCGGATTTAAAGTGGCATATAACGTAACAGGAAGCGAACCCGCGGGACGCACACTTGCGTTTGTAATTCTTGCGCTTGCGCAGATTGTTCAGGCATATAATATGCGCTCTGAAAAGTCGCTCTTTAAAATCGGTGTATTTACAAACAAGACCTTAAACAAAGCAAGTCTAATTTCTTTGGTGCTTGTTTTGGTTGTTTTGTTTACACCGCTCAGGGTTGCTTTTGATATAGAAATACTCCCGTGGTACCTTTATGTTCTCGGACTTGTTCTCATAGCTGTACCGCTCGGTGTTATGGAAGTGTCAAAGGCGTTCGGCTTGATTAAAAAGAATCAAAACTAATTACGACAGAACGCAAAGGAGGTGGGAAAATGAAGCACATACTCAAATTTATATTAAGACTGTTGCCGTTTATAATAGTGGCGGGTCTTGCGGCTGCGATTTTGTTTTCGGAAGAAAAGCCGTCGGTTGAGGGCGTTATTAAATATCTTCCCGAGAATATAATCCTCTCCTGCGTTATTCTTTTGGTGATGTATACAATTAAGGGGATGTCGATTGTTTTCCCGATTCTTGTTTTGCAGATTGCCGCAGGAATAATACTCCCGTTATGGCTTGCTCTTATAATCAATATACTGGGGACGGCGCTTTCTTACACAGTACCATTTTTTGTCGGCAGACTATCCGGTGCAGAGAGCGCGGAGAAGATGATTAAGAAATACCCTAAAATTCGGGATGCTGTGGATTTTCAAAGAAGCAGCGACTGGTTCATTTCATTTATATTAAGGGCGGTAAGCTGTCTTCCCGCAGATATAGTGAGTATGTATTTGGGCTCTATCGGGATATCATTTTTTCCATATCTTACGGCGAGCGTAATCGGCACACTCCCGGGACTTATACCCGCCACCTTTGTCGGTATGAATTTTATGAATCCTATGTCACCTGAATTTATAATATCGGTGATTATTACGCTTGTGACATCGCTTGCGTCTGTTATCATATATTATATGGTAAGAAAAAGAGCAGGCAATATAAATAGGTGAAAAATTAAAGTATCAGGGGGCAGAAAAACCCCCTGATTTTTTATTTTTTGAAAAATCTGTGTTTTGTTTGTTTTTCTTTTATTTATTTTTAATTTTTTGGGATTTTCTCTTGACAAGCGTTTGTGTATAGGTTATGATATTGTTGTAGAGATAAAATCAGTCAGGTTTATTGCGGAGGTATAAATGAGAGAACCGAGGCTTCGAATGATATTTTGCGATGTGGACGGAACTTTGCTAAAAAAAGGCGAAAGCGCCGTTTCGCAGACCATCTTTGAAACTATAAGACGGGCACACGGAAACGGACTTCGGTTTGTGGTCGCAAGCGGAAGAACGTACACAGACCTTAAAAATCTGTTTTTCCCTGTGAAAGACATTGTTACCTTTGTTTCAAATGATGGAGCTCTGGCGGTGGATAATGAAAAAGTAATCTATTCTGCGCCGATTGATACGGAGTTTATAGGCGGTATTTTAAAGGATATTTCGTTATCTGAAAATGAAAAGGTTGTTGCCTGTTTAAAAGACAGAGAATGTAGCTTTTCGAGGGATGACATACAAAAACTTTCTTATACAAAAGGTGAGGTATACAAGCTTGCATTTTACAAACACTGCGCAGTAACCAAAGAAAAGCTCGGTAACAGAGCGGTACGAAGCGGCAAACTCTCCCTTGTTTATTCGGACAGAGAGTGGACGGAATATATAAAATTCCGCATCGATAAAGGAAGCGCCGCAGAGGCTCTTCAAAAATATTATGGAGTAACATATGCAGAGACGGTTGCATTTGGGGATAACATAAACGATTTGGGTATGTTAAGGCGGGCGAGAGTTAGCGTTGCCGCTCCCGATGCAATACCTGCCGTAAAGCGAGTTTGCAAATATTGCGTAACCGATGTAGCGGACGCAATTTTCAAAATAATAGAGGAAGGTGAAAAATATGAGTAATTATACAATAGTAAATGCTCCGAAAACAGAGAGAATAACACGACTTGTTGAACATCTTTTTGAGAAGATGCCTCAGGTGGAGAGTGACCGCGCGGTTCTTTTGACAGAGTCATATAAAAATACTGAAAATCTTCCCATTATACAAAGACGTGCAAAGGCGTTCCGTCATATTCTGGAGAATATACCGATAGTTATTCGCCCTGATGAACTGATAGTGGGAAGTGCTACAAAGGCGCCGAGAAGCTGTCAGACATTCCCTGAGTTTTCTTTTGAATGGCTCGAGGGTGAGTTTGATACCATAGCAACAAGGTCGGCAGACCCATTTTACATATCGGAAGAAACAAAGAAGAAGCTGGCAGAGGCTAATAAATATTGGAAGGGAAAGACAACGAGCGAGCTTGCAACCGCACTTATGGATGGCAGAACCCTTATTGCTATGGAACATAACATATTTACACCGGGCAACTATTTTTATAACGGCGTAGGACATGTAACGGTTAAATATGATGAGGTTCTTGCCATAGGCTTTAGAGGAATAATAGAAAAAGCGAAGAAAGAACTTGATTTTTGCAAGGTTGGCGATGACAACTATGCCGAAAAGAGCGTGTTCTTAAAATCTGTAATCGAAAGCTGCGAGGCAGTTATTACATATGCTAAACGTTATGCAAGATTGGCTCTTGAAGAGGCAGAGCACGAAAAAGACGAGAAACGCAAGATGGAGCTTTTGATTATCGCTCACAACTGTGCCGAGGTTCCTGAAAATGGAGCAAAGAGCTTTTATGAGGCGTGTCAGGCGTTCTGGTTTGTGCAGATGCTTCTCCAGACCGAGTCGAGCGGACATTCGATTTCTCCGGGACGATTTGACCAATATATGTATCCTTATTATAAGAAGGATTTGGATGCAGGAAAAATAACGCCTGAATTTGCACAGGAGCTTATAGATTGTATCTGGGTTAAGCTCAATGACCTTAACAAAGCACGTGATGCGGCATCGGCTGAAGGCTTTGCGGGATACAGCCTTTTTCAGAATTTGATTGTCGGCGGACAGTCTGCACCGGGCGTTGATGCAACAAACGATTTATCGTTTATGTGTATAGAGGCATCACACCACGTAATGCTTCCACAGCCGTCGCTTTCGATACGTATATGGAACGGCACACCGCATGACTTGATGATGAAAGCGGCAGGGCTTACAAGAACGGGTATCGGACTTCCCGCTTATTACAACGACGAGGTAATAGTCCCCGCGCTTATAAACCGAGGTCTTACAATGGAGGATGCCATTGATTACAACATCATCGGCTGCGTTGAACCGCAAAAGGCGGGTAAGACTGACGGATGGCACGATGCGGCATTCTTTAATATGTGCAGACCGCTTGAGCTTGTTTTCTCACAGGGCGTTGACAAGGGGGTTCAGGTTGGACCTAAGACAAAAGCCGTTGAACAGATGACAACATTTGATGAGTTCTATGATGCTTATAAGGCACAGATGAACGATATGATTTCTCTTTTGGTAAATGCAGATAATTCCATTGACGTAGCCCATGCGAAGCGTTGCCCGCTTCCGTTCTTATCTTCAATGGTGGATGATTGTATTACAAAGGGAAAGTCGGTTCAGGAAGGCGGAGCGGTTTATAACTTTACAGGCCCACAGGGCTTTGGTATTGCAAATATGGCAGACTCGCTCTTTGTAATAAAGAAGCTCGTGTTTGAGGAAAAGAAATTCACTCTTTCCGAGCTTAAAGAAGCACTTGCAAACAACTTTGGCTCCTCAACTGTATCATCGGATGTGGTTCAGAAGATTACAGTAGCGGTTGCGGCAGAAATCGCAAAGAGCGGAAAGACTGTTGATGATGCTCTGATTGCTCAAATCGTAGATAAGGTAAAGGCGGCGGCAAGCAGCGGCGGAAACAGTAAATATGAAAGAATAAAGGAGCTTATAGATGAAGTTCCCAAGTTCGGTAACGATATAACCGAGATTGACGAGTTTGCAAGAGATGTTGCTTACACATATACCAAACCTCTTGAAACCTATAAAAATCCCAGAGGCGGAATATATCAGGCGGGTCTTTACCCTGTATCTGCGAATGTTCCCCTTGGTGCACAGACGGGTGCAACCCCTGATGGCAGACTTGCATTTACACCTGTGGCAGACGGCGTATCGCCGTCGGCGGGCAAGGATGTAAACGGACCTACTGCGGCATGTAATTCTGTATCAAAGCTTGACCACTTTATTGCGTCAAACGGAACCTTGTTTAATATGAAGTTCCATCCGTCAGCGCTTAAAGGTAATTCGGGACTTGAAGCTTTTTGTGCTTTGGTTCGTGCATACTTTGACCAAAAGGGAAGTCACATTCAGTTCAATGTAGTAGACAGAGAGACGCTCATCGATGCGCAGAAAAATCCTGAGAAGTATAAGGGGCTTGTGGTTCGTGTTGCGGGTTACAGTGCGCTGTTTACAACACTTTCAAAGTCACTTCAGGACGACATTATAAACAGAACAGAGCAGGGGATGTGACAAAATGGGGATATATGATACAAGGGGCAGAATTTTTGATATCCAGAGATTTTCTGTTCACGATGGCCCCGGCATAAGAACGATTGTGTTTTTAAAGGGCTGCCCACTTCGATGCAAGTGGTGTTGCAATCCCGAATCGCAACACTATGAAATAGAGCAGATTGAGATTGGCGGCAAAATAAAAACATCTGGCAGAGACGTAACGGTGAAAGAAGTTATGGATATTGTAAAGCGTGATATGCCATATTACAGACGCTCGGGCGGGGGACTTACTCTGTCGGGCGGAGAGTCGTTGGGTCAACCTGAATTTGCCACCGCACTTTTGCAGGCGGCTAAAGAAATGGGTATAAATACTGCAATAGAAACTACAAGCTTTGCAAAATTCGAAGTAATCGAAAAATATTTGCCGTATCTTGATTTGTATATGATGGATATAAAGCATACCGATTCTAAAAAGCATGAGCGGTTTACAACAAGACCGAATGAGCTTATCCTTGAAAATGCAAAGAAGGTTGCGGCGAGAGCTAAAAAAATGATTATACGTGTTCCTGTGATACCGACGTTTAATGATACAGAGGAGGAAATTCTCTCAATTGCAAGGTTTGCAAAGAGCCTTCCGAATGTAAATGAGATACACCTTCTTCCGTATCACAGACTCGGTCAGGATAAGTATAAGGGGCTTGGCAGAGAGTATGAACTTGCGCATCTTGTTCCGCCAACGCAGGAGAAGATGGAAAAACTGCAACAAGCCGCGATGAGCACAGGGCTTATATGCCAGATAGGAGGTTAGAAATGTCTGATAGCGGAATTTTAAATCTTAAAGACAAGATGAGAATTATTCAGGAAATTGTACCGGGCAAACAGATAACGATTGCGCATATAATCGCAAATCCTGATATGGTTTTATATCAAAAGCTTGGACTGAGTCCAAATATTGACTATGCAAAGTCGGCAATTGGTGTAGTTACCATTTCGCCCGCAGAAACGGCGATAATAATTGCCGATATTGCAACAAAGGCATCAGGCGCGGAAATCGGATTTGTTGACCGTTTCAGCGGAACGCTGATAGTAACGGGAACTGTTTCTGAAGTAGAAGCAGCACTTATTGCTCTTTGTGATTACGCAAGAGACGTTTTGGGATTTACTGTCTGTGACATTTCAAAGACATAAAAATTATGAGAAAAATCATATTGGTTGGCAGAAGCGAGTGCGGAAAGACAACTCTGACTCAGGCACTCTCTGGAAATGATATAGAATATCAGAAGACACAGGCGATAATCAATCACGATTTGCTTATAGACACCCCTGGCGAATATGTGCAGACAAAAACCCTTGCGGGAGCGATAGCACTCTATTCGTATGAAGCAGATATTGTAGGGCTTTTAATAAGCGCTACGGAACCGTTTTCTCTTTACAGTCCCAACATCACGGGTCAGTCAACACGAGAGGTGATAGGGATTGTTACAAAGATAGACGAGGAGGGGGCAAACCCCGAACGTGCAGAGGAATGGCTCAGGATTTGCGGCTGCGAAAAAGTGTTTAAAGTAAGCTCTTATACGGGTGAAGGAATCTGCGAACTTCTTGATTATTTATCAAAAGACAGAAAAACGGACAAAAAAACAGAAAAAACAACAAAAAATCCTTGACATCACAGAAAACGCGTATTATAATTATAATGAAAATAATTTACCAAAATATAAACAATCAATAACAAAAGGAGAAGAAAATTATGGTATCTGAGTACGAGATCAAAAAACAGATTTGTGACATCGGTAAGAGAATTTATGACAGAGGAATGGTTGCTGCAAACGACGGTAACATCTCGGTTAAGATTTCTGACAACGAATTTTTGTGCACACCCACAGGTGTAAGTAAGGGCTTTATGACACCTGATTATATTTGTAAGGTAGATGCAAACGGTAACGTAATTCAGGCAAACAAAGGCTTCAAGCCCTCATCTGAAATCAAGATGCATATGAGAGTTTATAAGGAAAGACCTGACGTTCAGTCTGTAGTACACGCGCATCCGATTTATGCAACAAGCTTTGCAATCGCAGGCATCCCGCTCACACAGCCGATTATGCCCGAGGCAGTTATCGCTTTAGGTTGCGTTCCGATTGCTGAGTACGGAACTCCCTCAACAGAGGAAATTCCCGATGCAGTATCAAAGTACCTTCAGTATTATGATGCAGTTCTTCTTGAGAACCACGGCGCACTTGCTTATTCAGATTCACTTCTTAACGCATATCACAAGATGGAATCACTCGAGTTCTACGCACAGCTTCTCTTCCTTTCAAGACAGCTCGGCGGTCCTAAAGAACTCAGCAATGCTCAGGTTGAGCGTCTTTACGAAATTCGCAGACAGTTTGGCCTTAAGGGTAAGCATCCGGCTGACCTTTGCCCCAACGCAAAAGAAGGTAAGGCAAGCTGCCATAGCTGCGGCAGATGTTCATCAGGCTCTTCAAACAGTGAGAGCGACCTTATAGCAGAGATTACCAAGAAGGTAATGCAGCAGCTCGGTAAATAGAAAACGGAGGTTGTATTTATGGACAACCATGATTTGTCTCAAATAGTTGAGACGGTAATCAAAAATGTAACGCAAAGTACAAGCGAGACTAAAATGACACTTGCTCTTGCAAGGCGGCTTGCCGTACGGGTGGAGAAAAAGGCGGCAGAAATCGGGGTTAATGCAGTTGTTGCGGTATCCGATGCAGGTGCCCATCCCATTTTTGTAGAATGTATGGATGATTCATATATTGCAAGCTATGATATAGCCGTGGGCAAGGCGTATACAACGGTTGCGTTAAAGATGCCGACGAGCCGATTAAAAGAGCTTGCTAAGCCGGGAGAGTCCCTCTATGGAATACAATTTACCAATGATGGACAGATTGTTATTTTCGGCGGCGGAGTTCCGCTCAAAGCGGGCGGAAAAATTATCGGCGGACTTGGAGTCAGCGGCGGAAGCGAAGAGCAGGATACATATCTTGCAGAATACGGCGAGAGCATTTTTGATGAACTGATAAAATAAAAGATAAGGAGTTCTGTTATGGCAATAAATTCAAGCGATATAGAAGCAATTGTAAAACAGGTTTTATCAAACATGAAGACAGAAGTCCCGACAGCGGCTGGCAAAGGCATTCCGCAGACCTCAAGGGTTGCGATGCTTACAGCTCTTGAACATTACGATATAAAAGAATATCCTATCCCCGCTCTGGGCGATGACGATATTCTCGTAAAGGTAGAGGGTTGCGGTGTTTGCGGAACCGATGCACACGAGTTTAAGAGGGACCCCTTTGGATTGATTCCTGTTGTTCTCGGTCATGAGGGAACAGGCGAAATCGTAAAGATGGGTAAGAATGTTAAAAAAGATAGCGCGGGCAAGCCCTTAAATGTAGGTGACAAGGTTGTAACCTGTATGATATTTAAGGATAACCCCGATATCACAATGTTTGATTTGAACAAGCAGAATGTCGGCGGTGCAGATGTTTACGGACTTTTGCCTGATGACGACGTTCATTTAAACGGATGGTTCGCTGATTATATGGTAATAAGAGGCGGTTCAACCGTGTTCAATGTAAGCGACCTTGACCTTGACTCGAGAATTTTGATAGAACCCAGTGCCGTGCTTATTCACGCAGTTGAAAGAGCAAAGACAACAGGCATATTAAGATTTAACAGTCGTGTTGCGGTTCAGGGTTGCGGACCTATCGGTCTTTTGTGTATAGCAATTCTTCGCACAATGGGTGTTGAAAATATCACGGCTATCGATGGCGAAGAAAAGCGACTTGAGTTTGCAAGACAGATGGGTGCAAACCAGACTGTAAACTTTAAAAATTATAAGGGAATAGAAGCCCTTACAGAAGCGGTTTCGGATTCCTTTGGCGGATATCTTGCAGATTTTGCTTTCCAGTGCACGGGCTCACCTGTTGCGCACAGTAACATCTACAAGTTTATAAGAAGCGGCGGCGGTCTTTGTGAGCTTGGCTTCTTCATCAATGGCGGCGACGCTACCATCAATCCCCACTTTGACCTTTGTGCAAAGGAAATCACACTTGTAGGTTCATGGGTATATACACTTCGTGATTATGCTACAACCTTTGATTTCTTAAAGCGTGCCAAGGGTATCGGTCTTCCGATTGAGAAGCTGATTACACATCGTTATCCGCTTTCGCAGATAAACGAAGCACATCAGACAAATCTCAAGATGGAAGGTCTTAAGATTGCAATTATAAATGAATAATAGGAGGATATAAAAATGGCTAAAGAAGCATTGGGTATGATCGAAACAAGAGGTCTTACTGCAGCGGTTGAAGCGGCAGATGCTATGGTTAAGGCAGCAGAGGTTGTTTTAATCGGTACAGAGAAAATCGGTTCAGGACTCGTTAGTGTAATGGTTCGCGGTGATGTAGGTGCAGTTAAGGCGGCTACAGAAGCTGGCGCAGATTGCGCATCAAAGCTCGGTGAGCTCGTTGCGGTTCACGTAATTCCGAGACCTCACAATGATATTGAAAAAATTTTACCGTCTTTTAAATAAGAGATTTAAGTAAAAGTTCGAAAGGAGAAATTAAAATGGCACTTGAAGCATTAGGTATGGTAGAAACAAGAGGTTTGGTTGCAGCTATCGAGGCTGCAGATTCAATGCTCAAAGCAGCAAACGTTGTTTTGGTTGGCACAGAGAAAATCGGTTCAGGACTCGTTAGCGTAATGGTTCGCGGTGATGTTGGCGCAGTTAAGGCAGCAGTTGAAGCTGGTGCAGACAACGCAGCAAAGCTTGGCGAACTCGTAGCTACTCACGTAATTCCGAGACCTCACGGCGATGTTGAAAAGATTTTGCCTCAGGTTAAATAGGGTTATTTTCCTTTTGAATTTATCCGTGCCGGGTTTAACCGCTCGGCACGGGTTGAAAATTCATTTTAATTCCAAGATGTAAAGTGAGGAATGAGAGTATGATTATAGGTAAGGTTATCGGTAGTATTGTTGCTACACGCAAGAACGAAAAGCTTGTAGGTTGCAAGCTTATGATTGTTGAAACACTTGAAAGTATGAAAGATGGAAAGACCAGAGTTATTGCTGTTGATAACGTTGGCGCTGGTATCGGCGAAGTTGTTATGGTTGCTCAGGGCAGTGCTGCCAGAATAGGTTGCGATCTTGACAATTCTCCTGTTGATGCCGCTATTGTTGGTATCGTAGATAATGGTTCTGAATTGGAGTTGTGATTTAGATGTCACTTGAAGAATTAAGACAGAAATTGCGCAGAGCCGGAGTGGCAGGTGCAGGCGGTGCAGGCTTTCCATCCTATGCAAAGCTTAGCGACAAGGCGGATACAATTATTTTAAATTGTGCCGAGTGTGAGCCGCTGCTTAGATTGCACAGGCAGGTTCTGGCAGAATATGCATTTGAAATTCTTACTGCTCTTTCTGTTGTTGCTAAGGCAACGGGCGCTAAAACTGTTATTATAGCGCTTAAGAAAAACTATAAAGATGCAATTAATTCAGTGAAAGCTGTTTTAGATAAATTTAATAATTTTAAGATTTCGTACTTACCTGAGGTTTATCCCGCAGGAGATGAGGTAATTACCATTTATGAAACGACAGGCAGGGTTGTTCCCCCAGGTGAGATACCCTTGTCTGTGGGTGTGACAGTATTCAATGTAGAAACTGCACTCAATATATACAATGCAGTTTTTGAAAACACACCCGTTACACATAAATATGTAAGCGTTGCGGGCGCCGTAGAAAATCCAATTACCGTGAAAGCTCCGCTTGGAATGACTTTCTCAAAGCTTATTGAGTTAGCGGGCGGTGCAACGTGCGAAAACTACGAATTGATTTCGGGCGGACCAATGATGGGAACTCCCGCAAGTCCTGCTGACACCGTAACCAAAACCACAAACGCGGTTTTGGTATTCCCCGAGGGGCATAAGGTTGTTGAAAATAAGAAGATAAAGACTTCTATCGGACTCAAGCGTGCTATGGCGGCGTGTTGTCAGTGCCGTGCATGCACAGTGACCTGTTCGAGAAATCTTTTAGGACACCCGATAGAGCCGCATCTCTTTATGAGAAGCGCAAGCAGCGGCGATACAAAGATGCTCGAGCCATTCCTTAACACGATGTATTGCTCGGGTTGCGGAATATGCGAAATGTATTCGTGTCCGCAGGATTTATCGCCAAGAACTTTGATTACAGAGTATAAAAACGGTCTTAAGGCGAGCGGTGTTAAGATAGAAGAAAAACCCGTATTTGAGAGCGTTGATGAATACAGAAAGATGAAGCTTGTGCCTATGGCGCGTCTGGTTGCAAGGCTCGGGCTTCGTAAATACGACAGGGAGGCGCCTCTTGATAAGAGAGAATTAAAGCCTGATGTTTTGAGAATAACTATGAGTCAGTCTGTCGGCGCTCCAAGCAGACCGATTGTAGAGAGCGGGGAGAAAATAAGCAAGGGAGATATAATTGCAATGTCGCCCGTTGAAGCTTTGGGACTTCCCATACATTCACCTGTTGACGGAACGATAAAAGATGCAAATGAGCATTTTATATTAATTAATTGTGATTAGCAAAATTGAGAGAGGAAGATGACCGAATGAATAAGGCAATCGGTATGGTGGAGTATCACACTGTTTCTACGGGTATCCGTGCGGCAGATACTATGGTAAAAACCGCAGAGGTTGATATCATAGAGGCGCAAACAGTGTGTCCGGGTAAATATATCGTTATTATTTCAGGAGAAATCAGTGCCGTGCGTGCGGCAGTTGATGCCTCCAAAGCCATGTGCGAGGATAAGCTGATAGACAGCTTCGTGCTGGGTAATCCTCACGAATCTATTTTCTCTGCTATCTATGGCACGGCGGCGGTAGAGGGAGTGGAGGCTCTCGGCGTTCTTGAAACATACTCTGCGGCATCAATTATAGTTGCGGCGGATGTTGCGGCAAAGACCGCTATGGTTGACCTGATTGAGCTTCGAATAGCCAAGGGTATGTGCGGAAAGTCATATATGCTCATTACGGGCAGCGTGGCATCTGTTACCGCGGCAATAGAGCGAACAAAGGCACATATAGAGCCTGACGGATTTTTCCTTGACAGTTCTGTTATTGCAAAGCCGGACGAAAAGCTTTGGCAGACAATTTTATAAAATTAACAGGAGGATAAGCTAATGGAAGTAAATGAAAGCTATATAAATCAGATAGTTCAGAATGTAATAAAAAATCTTGAGAATTCAAATTCAGCACCCACACACCAAAAGGGTGTATTCAATACAATGACCGAGGCGCTCGAGGCAGTTTCCAAGGCTTACAAATTCTATCGCAGCTATTCTGTAGCGCAGAGAGAGAAGATGATAGCTAACATAAGAAAGCTTACTCTTGAAGAAGCAGAGGTTATGGCGAGAATGGGTGTTGAAGAAACAGGTATGGGAAGAGTATCTGATAAGATAATCAAGCACCAGCTTGTTGCTAATAAGACACCAGGAACAGAAGATTTAAAGACAACCGCGATGAGCGGTGATGACGGACTTACTTTAGTAGAGATGGCTCCTTTTGGGGTTATCGGAAGTATTACTCCGTCTACAAACCCGAGTGAAACTGTTATCTGTAACTCAATCGGTATGATTGCGGGCGGAAACGGTGTTGTATTCAACCCCCACCCCAATGCCTGCAAGGTTGCAAATTATGCGGTTGACCTTGTAAACAGAGCAATCATCTCCGCGGGCGGACCTGAAAACCTTGTTGTTTCGGTTGCAAAGCCTACTATGGATTCATCAAAAGAAATGATGGCATCTCCCATTGTAAGAATGCTTGTTGCAACGGGCGGTCCCGGAGTTGTAAGAACACTTTTATCATCAGGCAAAAAGGCGATTGGTGCAGGTGCGGGAAATCCCCCTGTTATAGTTGATGATACGGCGGATGTTGCAAAGGCGGGAAGAGATATAGTTCTCGGCGCAAGCTTTGACAACAACCTCCCCTGTATAGCAGAGAAGGAATGCTTCGCATTTAGTTCAATCGCAGATGAGCTTATTGATTCTATGATTAAAAATGGTGCGTATATGCTCGATGCCGCTCAGGCAGAAAAGCTCAAGAGTATTGCTCTTGTTGAAAAGGACGGCAAGTACAGCATCAATAAAAAGTGGGTAGGCAAGGATGCTGGTCTTTTCTTAAAGGAACTTGGTATCGAGTCTGACGCAAGACTTATTATCTGCGAGACAGATAATATGCACCCATTTGTTCAGGTTGAAATGATGATGCCGATTTTGCCAATAGTTCGTGTTTCAAATATAGAAGAAGCAATCGAAATGGCAGTGCAGGCAGAGCATGGCAATCGCCATTCGGCTCACATTCATTCTAAAAATGTTGATAATCTCACTGCTTTTGCAAAGGCAGTAGAAACCACAATATATGTAAAGAACGCACCATCATATGCAGGAATAGGTGCAGGCGGCGAGGGTTATACAACCTTCACTATTGCAGGACCGACAGGAGAAGGGCTTACAGCAGCGCATTCATTTACAAGAGCGAGAAGATGCGTTATGGTTGACGGATTTCACATTGTATAAAATTGATATAAAGGGTGTAGATTATGAACGCATTAGGATTAGTTGAGGTATATAGTTTTACAACCGCAGTTTGCGTTGCAGATGTTGCGGCAAAGACGGCAGACGTTAAAATTATTGCGTTTGACAGAAACAGACCGCTCAGCCCCGATGTTCCGGCTCCGCTGGTTATGGTGGTAAAGATGGAGGGCAATGTTTCTGCGGTTAAAGCGGCTGTTGAGGCGGGTGTTGAGTATGCAAAAGCGGAGGGGAAATATATCGTTTCTCATATTATTGCCAATCCCGGCACAGACGTTGAGAAGATGGCATACTTAATGGATATCAACAAGGATAAGTTTAATAAAAAGCTCCCCAAGAGCTTTTATGGTGCGGAGGCGGCTCCGTCTGTTGCATCGGATATAGGACTTTTAGAGGTTCAGGGACTTGTTGCATCTATAGAAGGTCTTGACGCAATGCTCAAGGCGGCGGACATACGCCTTATTCATACAGAAAAGCGACTTGGCGGACGCCTTTGTACATTCGTTATAACGGGTAATATTTCATCTGTAAAGGCGGCTATTGAAGCAGGAGAGGTACACGCCTCGGCGCTTGGCAAGGTGTACGGAAAAGCGGTAATTTCAAGACCGCATGATGAAGTAATAAAGTTCTTTGACCTTGAAGCTTAAGGCGTAGCGTACGCAGACGTGATAATTTCTGCGAGTTTATATAAAAAGCGAGTGCATTGATATGTATGATATAAAAACAATTGAAGAAGCAGTAAGAAATGCAGTCATTGAGTTTGAGCAGAATAAGGATTCGGTAACGATTGGCGTATCCCAACGTCACGTTCACCTCTCCAGAGAAGACCTTGACATCTTGTTCGGTGAGGGTTTTGAACTTACCAAGAAGAAGGTTCTTATGGGACGTGAGTTTGCATCAGACCAGTTTGTGACACTTGTAGGTCCGTCACTCAAATCTATCGAAAAGGTAAGAGTTTTAGGGCCTGTCAGAAAAAACACACAGGTTGAGATTTCAAAGACGGATACCTTTGTCTTAAAGGTAAGCCCCCCCGTTCGTCCGTCGGGCGAGATTGAGGGTTCAGAGCGACTTGTTCTGGTTGGACCAAAGGGTACAGTTTATCTCAAAGAGGGCGTAATTATAGCCAACCGACACATCCATTTAAGCCCCGACTATGCGGCGGCAAACAATATCTCGGATAATGAGTATGTTGATGTTTTGGTAGAAGGTATAAAGCCAACAATGTTTTATGATGTTCAGGTGCGTGTGCGTGATGATTTCCGTTGCGAGATGCACATTGATACTGATGACGCGAATTCCACACTGCTTAGAAATGGTGACAGAGTAAAAATTATTAAGAAGTAATTGAGGTGAATGATGTGTTTGCATTAGAACGCCAAAAAAAGATATTGGAAATGCTAAACGCAAATGGCGCGGTTTGGGTAAGCAAGCTCAGCACAGAGCTTGGCGTAACCGAGGAGACCGTGCGCAGAGACCTTGAAAAGCTTGAAAAACAAGAGGCTTTAGTTCGTACTCACGGCGGTGCGGTTCCTATTACCGAGGGTTCGTATGAGCTTTCGCTGGAAAAAAGAAAGCAGACAAATTCCGATATAAAAGAAAAGCTCTCCAAAGAAGCGGCGAGCTATCTTATGCCGGGAGATACAATTTTCCTTGATTCATCCACTACCACATTTTATATGGCAAAGGAAATCAAGAAGATAAAGAATATCACAGTTATTACAAATTCGCTCCGTGTTATTAATGAGCTGTCGGGCGTTGAGTCTATAAAGGTGATTGGGGTTGGAGGAATTGTCAGCAACAACCAGTCGATAATAGGTTCTCTTGCAGAGGCGCAAATCAGGGACAACTTTTTTGCAGGGAAGTTTTTCTTCTCAAGCAAGGGAATTTCCCCTACTGCTGAAATTTTAGAGAGTAACGAGCAGGAATGTTTTGTAAAACAGCAGATGTTTGAAAACGCAAAAGAGAAGTATTTTCTCTGCGATTCTACCAAGATGGGAAAGATAGGGTTCTATAAGCTCGCACCTATTGCAGAGATAGATTATTTTATAACCGATGCCGAAATCGAGGATGAAACAATTCGCGATTCAGTGGTTAATTTTATTAATGTCAGTAAATAAGTTTTAAGCGAGAACACTATGTGCTCTCGCTTAACTATTATCCGCAGTTTTGTAGGGAAAATTAATCCCGCATCTACAATGTGATACGGGAATACGTGGTTGTAGGGACCGGCGTCCCGACGGTCCGTTTGATATGTATATACAATATATATGTTTGTAGGGGAGGGTCTCCGTGCCCTCACGTAAAAAGGAGAGTTACAATGAAAAAACAAGGCAAACTCAGCAATCTTAAATTTTTCAGTAAATATTATAAACCATATATAGGGATTGTAATTCTTGACCTGTTATGCGCTTGCCTTACGACTGTGTGCGAGCTGGTTCTTCCTATGATTGTGCGCTATATTACCAATGCGGCAGAAACAGGAGTCACGCTTTTAGTTGTAACGGTGCTCAAAATGGGTGCCCTGTATCTGTTTTTGCGGATTGTGGATACGGCTGCCAATTACTATATGGCAAACGCAGGGCACGTAATGGGGGCACGCATTGAGACGGATATGCGCCGTGATATGTTTGACCATTTGATGAAACTTTCGTTTGGGTATTTCGATAATACCAAGGTAGGACAGATAATGTCGCGAATATCAAATGACCTCTTTGATATTACTGAATTTGCGCACCATTGCCCAGAGGAATTATTTATCTGTACCATAAAAATTGTCGGTTCGTTTATTATCCTCTGCGGTGTCAATGTTCCGCTTACCCTTATTTTGTTTGCACTTCTTCCGTTGATGCTCTTCTCTGTTATTTTTTTCCGAAAGGGAATGAAGGATGCCTTCAAAAAACAACGTGAGCAAATCGGAGAACTGAACTCACAGGTTGAGGATACTCTTCTTGGTGTCAGAGTTGTCAAAAGCTTTGCTAATGAAGAAAAAGAAAAGGTGCGTTTTGCGCAGGGCAACAGCAAATTTTTCGAAAGAAAGAAAATATCCTATAAGTATATGGCACGTTTTCAGGCGTGCACCCGTTTCTTTGACGGGGTAATGTATGTTGCCATTATTACAATCGGTGCACTCTTTATGATAAAAGGGCATATTAACGCGGCAGACCTTGTGGCGTACCTTTTATATATACAAACACTTATAACATCTATACGCAAGCTTGTGGAGTTTACAGAGCAGTTCCAGAGAGGCATCACGGGTATTGAGCGTTTCACCGAGATAATGAATGAGACCCCCGAAATTACCGACCTGCCATCTGCAACTGATATTGGGGATGTAAGCGGAGATATCAAGTTTGAAAATGTGACGTTTTCATATTCAGATAATGATAAAAATGTATTATCGCAGATAAATATAGACGTCAAAAAAGGTGATAACATCGCCATAGTGGGACCCTCAGGAAGCGGAAAAACAACCTTGTGCAATCTTCTGCCAAGATTTTATGAGCTTACATCGGGCGATATAACGATTGACGGAAAATCCATAAAGGATATCACTCTAAAATCATTGCGTGGCAGCATCGGTGTTGTTCAGCAGGATGTGTATCTCTTTAGCGGAAGCGTAAGGGATAATATAACATACGGATGCCCGAATGCTACAATGGAGCAGATAGAACAAGCCGCAAAGAGTGCCGGCGCACATGAGTTCATTATGTCGCTTCCTGACGGGTATGACAGCTATGTCGGAGAGAGGGGATTAAAGCTCTCAGGCGGACAAAAGCAAAGAATATCTATAGCAAGACTATTCCTCAAAAATCCGCCAATTCTTATTTTGGACGAAGCTACGAGTGCGCTCGATAACGAAAGCGAGCTTATTGTTCAAAAATCCCTCGAGCGTCTGGCAAACGGCCGTACTACCTTTACCATAGCGCATCGTCTTACCACGATACGTAATGCTACAAAGATAATAGTCCTCACAGAAGACGGAATAGCGGAAACGGGTTCACACTTGGAGCTTATGGAAAAGGGCGCTGAATATGCAAAGCTTTATAGCTTGTATACCTCGCTGTAAATTGTAAAACGATACCTTGATTTTTTTATCAAAATATAATATACTATGCGCAAAGGGACCTTTGATAAGTAGCATCCAGGGTATACAGTCTTTATATTAAGATTGTCGAGAAAAGTCGAAATCAAAATAGCCTCCCTTGCCTAAAGGGAGGGGGACCACCGAAGGTGGTGAAGGGATAGATGGATAGAAAACATAATACGGATTTAACAAGTAATGCAAGAACTTTGCGTAAGAATATGACAAAAGAAGAGCGACATCTTTGGTATGATTTTCTGAAAAGTTATCCCGTTAGATTTTTAAGACAAAAGGTAATTGATAATTATATAGTTGATTTTTATTGCCATAGTGCGAGGTTGATTATCGAACTTGATGGCTCACAACATTATGAGGAAAAAGGTCTGTTAAAAGATAAAATCAGGACAGAAAGAATTGAACAACGAAATTTGATAGTTATTAGAATACCTAATAATGAGGTAAATAGAAACTTTGAAGGAGTATGTCAGTATATTGATATTGCTGTAAAAGAATCCCTCCGTCAGTCTTCGACTGACACCTCCCTTTAGGCAAGGGAGGCTTTG
>CALDQB010000014.1 GCA_937911665.1 uncultured Clostridia bacterium
AAGGAAATTCGATGTTTCCTTGCGGTTTGTTCTGTCTTTATGCTACGGACAGTCGCTGTCCCTGCAAAAATCGTCTTTCATTAATTTTTCTTGCGGTAGACCGAGTTTGTCAGTGGTCTGAATGCGCCCGACAGGGCGCATTTTTGTTGTATAACGAAAACCGCGTAAGTAGTAGCTGCGGGTGGATATTTATTGTAGGGGATGGATTTATCCATTCCGCTGCGGAACGCATAAATGCGTTCCCTACAAGGCAATAACGTATTGTAGGGCTGGGGCTTGCTCCAGCCGAAAAGGGAACGAGTAAGCCCGTTCCCTGCGTTGGTGCGGTTTCTTCTGTAGAGGCGATTCACGAATCGCCCGAGACGGACAGCCGAATGAATCCCCCAGTCTGCTTCGCAGACAGCCCCTTTAGGCAAGGGGGCGTAGCCTGTCCCTACAAAGGAATCGGAACCCAAAAAAAGGGTTCGTTTTTTGTCATAAAAAATTTACATATTTTTATAAATTTAGCTGGAAATTCTTTGATGTTTATGATAGAATAGATATAATAGGCGTAGGATGACTATTCTGCGCGGGCGGTAAGGGGTTTGATAAACCCGTCTGCGCCATATGCGGATATATCTGCCGAGATAATTTCCCCGCCTGCAAGGATTATATTTATGCGTGCAGTTGTACGCGGGTAAGGATAGTTTAGCACATTGTATGAATAGCGTACGGCACGCCTGCCCCTGTGGAGAGAGAGGTCGAAATTTGCGTCTTTAACAATATTGTTGTATGCGCAGTAGACCGAGTCGAATTCTTCAGGAATTGTAAAATATGATATATCTGCACATTTTTCATCTACCTGCCAACCGAGAGATGTGATATATTCGATGTTTGAGTTGTTTATTTTGGCGTCGGAGCCAAACATAATCATTATAAATATCACCAGAATTACGGCAGGGATAATCAGATACAGAAATATATTTGTTTTTGTTGTTTGGGTTTTGTGCGGCATTTTTAAACCTCCATACTTAATAACTATGCCGACACAAAAATTATTATGAGAAAAGTGGGGAAAGGCTATGCGGCTTGACAAATATCTTGCAGATTGCGGCATTGGAACTCGAAGCGAAATAAAAAAGCTCATACGGGCGGGCGCTGTCAGGGTTTCGGGCATAGAAAAGCCAACTCCCGAGCTAAAAATTGACGAGAGCAGTGCAGAGGTATTTGTAGACGGCGAGAGAGTAAACTACAGAAAGTTTGTCTACCTTATGCTTAATAAGCCCGCTGGGTATGTTTCTGCTACCTGGGATAAAAATAAGCCCGTGGTCCTTGACCTCGTTCCCGAAGAATATTTGCATTTTGAGGTTTTCCCTGTGGGACGCCTCGACATTGATACGGTTGGGTTATGCGTTCTCACAAATGACGGTGGGCTTGCGCACAAGCTTTTGAGTCCTGCGCGTCACGTTCCAAAGACATATCTTGCAAGAGTTGACGGACCTCTTTTAGAAGATGATGTTTCAGCTTTTGCAGAGGGGATGGATTTGGGTGATTTTATTGCAAAACCCGCAAGGCTTACCATACTTGAAAGCAAGGGAGACGAGGCCTTGGCAGAGGTTGTAATTTCCGAGGGTAAATTCCATCAGGTAAAGAGAATGTTCGAAAAGGTAGGCAGAACAGTTGTATATCTTAAAAGAACCGCAATGAACGCTCTTAAACTTGATGATACTCTCTGTGAGGGCGACGTAAGGGAACTTAAGCCCGATGAATTGGAGTTGTTAATAAGTGGTACAAAATGACGGAAATTTGATAAATGTTAATAGCGAAATAAAAATATTGCCGAGGGCGGCAGTCATTCAGGATATGTCGGGCTTTGGAAAAGTTTCTCTTACAGAGGCTATTCCTGTGATGTCTGCGATGGGCGTAGAGGTTTGTCCCTTGCCTACGGCGATTTTATCGACGCACACTTATGAGTTTAAAGATTATACTCTGTGCGATTTAACCGATGAGATGCCAAAAATAATCAATCATTGGAAGCAGCTTGGAATTCAGTTTGATGCGGTTTACAGCGGATATATGAGCTCTCAGCGTCAGGTTGATATAACAAAGGAATTTATGAAAGAGCAGAGGGGAAAAGGCGCAAAAACGGTTGTCGACCCCGTTATGGGTGATAATGCGTTGCTCGACGTTCAGGTTGTGTATTCCGAGAGGATGAGAGATATGGTCGGCGGTATGAGGGAGCTTTGCTCTGTTGCAGATGTTATTACCCCCAATCTTACCGAGGCGTGCATACTGACGGGGACAGAGTATCCAAAGGGTGCGATAGATGATGTTGTTATAAAAGAAATCCTTGAAAAGCTTATGAAGCTCGGTTGTTCTGCCGCGGTGATTACAAGTGTTATGGACAGCGATACCTCGATGTGCGTTGCGGTCTGTGACGGAGCGGGATTTCATAAAATTGACTGCGGATATGTAGACAAAATCTTCCATGGCACAGGAGATATATTCACAAGTGTCCTGACGGGCGGACTTGTGCTTGGAAAAACAGTTTTAGAAAGTGCCAAGCTTGCGACAGATTTTGTCTGCGAGTCTATAAAAGAGACGATAAAGTATCCGCAAATTCCAATAAGGCATGGAGTTTTGTTTGAAGAGGTTTTAAGAAAAGGTTTTTTCACAGATAAAGGGTGATAGGTATGATTTCAAAGATTAACAGTGTCGGGCTTACAGGCATGGATGGATTTTGCATTGGAGTTGAGGCGGACATCAGCAGCGGTGTTCCAACCTTTGATATTGTCGGAATGCCTGACGTTGCCGTGCGCGAATCTAAGGAGAGAATTCGTGCGGCACTCAAAAATTCGGGATTTATGATTCCGGGTAAGCGAATACTTATAAATCTTGCGCCGGCAGATGTTAAAAAAGAGGGTGCCTGCCTTGATTTGCCTATCGCGGTTGGAATTCTTACCGCAAGCGAACAGATTTTTGTTTCGGATTTGAATACCACTTGTTTTTTTGGCGAGGTTTCGCTCGACGGAACTCTTCGGAGTGTGCGCGGTGCTTTGCCTATGGCGATTACGGCATATCAAAGCGGTGCGAAGAGAGTTTTTCTGCCCGAGGCAAACGCTTGCGAGGCGGCAGTAGTCGAGGGACTTGAGGTGTATGGCGTAGCGAGTATGGATGCACTCAGACGTCACTTTTCAGGGGAAGAGCTTATAGCGCCTACCCGAGTTGATACAAAAAAGCTTTTTGAATTAAAAGAAAATAATCCGCTTGATTTTGCCGATGTAAAGGGACAGGAGAGTGCGAAACGTGCCCTTGAGATTGCGGCGGCGGGCGGACATAATATACTTATGATAGGACCGCCGGGTTCGGGCAAAACTATGCTTGCGCAGAGAATAGCGTCGATATTGCCCGCAATGACGTTTGATGAGGCTCTCGAGGTTACGAAGGTTCACAGTATAGCGGGGCGTCTTCCCAAGGGATTGCCTATGATTACAAGCAGACCTTTCAGAAGTCCACATCATACAGTTTCGGCAGTGGGACTCACAGGAGGAGGCAACGGAATACCAAAGCCGGGCGAGATAAGCCTTGCGCATCACGGAATACTCTTTTTAGATGAGCTTCCTGAATTTAGAAAGGATGCGCTTGAAGTAATGCGCCAACCCCTTGAAGATGGCGTCGTTACCATTACAAGAGCGGGCGGAACATTTTCGTATCCCTGTAATATGATGCTCGTTGCATCGATGAACCCTTGCCCTTGCGGATATTACGGAGATAAAAAGCACGATTGCACCTGCTCACAGCAGAGGATAAGTAATTACTTGTCTAAAATAAGCGGTCCGTTGCTTGACAGAATAGATTTGCATATTGAGGTTCCCGCGGTTGATTATGACGACCTCGGTAAAAAGAGTAAGTCCGAATCTTCTGCTGAGATAAAGCGCAGAGTTGATGCGGCAAGAGAAATTCAGCTTCGCCGTTATAATGGAACGGGAATATATTCAAACAGTGATATTCCCGCAGCTATGCTCGACGATGTTTGTAATGTTGATGCAGAGGCGACACAAATGCTCAAGGACGCATTTGAACTTTTGGGGTTGAGCGCAAGAGCACATAACAGAATTTTAAAGGTTGCGCGTACAATAGCGGACCTTGCGGGAAGCGAACAGATAAGCAAGGAGCATATAGCAGAAGCCATACGCTATCGCTCGCTTGACAGAAAATTTTGGAGCTGAGATTTTATATGAAACTGCACATAGTACTGGTAGAGCCTGAAATCCCGTCGAACACAGGGAATATTTCAAGAACTTGTTCTGTTACGGGGGCGGCACTTCATCTCGTTCATCCGCTTGGATTTGATATAAGCGAAAAGCAGGTAAGACGGGCGGGACTTGATTACTGGGATGAGCTGGAACTTTTTGAATATGAGTCTTTTGATGAGGTAAGATATAAATATCCTGACGGAGAGTTTTATTTTTGCACCACAAAGGCTAAAAATACTTATAGTGACATAGACTATAAAAAGGATTCAGGCAAGGACGTGTTTCTTGTTTTCGGCAAGGAAACAAAAGGACTGCCCGAGCCGCTTCTTAAAGATAACTATGATAATTGTATCAGAATTCCGATGCAGGAGAATATGCGTTCTCTTAATCTGTCCAATTCGGTGGCGATTATTTTGTACGAGGTATTAAGGCAGACGGAATTTGAAAATTTAAAGAAGGAAGGGGAACTTTTATGATAAGAATAGTGACAGATGCGGCTGCGGATATCCCCAAGGATATAGCAGAAGAATTAAATATAGTAATACTTCCCTTTATGATAATGCTCGACGGTGAGCAGATTATAGCAGATAAAGACTTAAACCCCCGTGATTTTTATAAGATGCTCTCCGAGGCAGAGGGGATTCCTTCTACAAGCCAGATGAGTCCCGCTGAGCTTGAGGATGTATACAGAGGTATAGGTGCGGAAAACACAATAATCCATATTACGATGTCCTCAAAGGGCAGCGGTGCACACAATACCTCAAGACTTGTTGCATCCCAGCTTGCCGCCGAGGGTTTTGATATAACGGTTATCGATTCTACTATGTACTCTCTTACGATTGGTAAGGCGGCAATAGAAGCGGCAACAATGGCAAAAGAGGGTAGAGCCAAGGAAGAGATAATCGATTATGTAAACGAGATTTACGCACGTGATACGGCATATTTTGTGGTTGATGATTTAAGCTACCTGCTCAAGAGCGGAAGAATAAAAGCGACCACAATGGCAATCAGCAAGGTGCTTGACATAAAGCCTATATTGACAGTAAGTGACGGATTGGTGGAAGCTTTCCGTAAGGTTCGCGGACTTAAAAAGGCTATGTCTACTCTGGTTGATTTTGCAGAAGAGAGGATGGACAACCCCGAGGAAAATGAGATTTATCTCTTGCAGTCAGAGGCAGAAGATAAGGTCGAAATTATAAAGCAGATGTTAAATGACAGAATTCATCCAAAGGCAATACGGGAGTTTGATATAGGCCCTATTATCACGGCGCATGCGGGGACAGGGCTTGTGGGAATATATTTTAAACACAAAAAACCCTATACTGAATACGAAAACAATTAAAAGGGAGGACGGCTTTTATGTTTTTAGAACACGATGAGATGAAGTTTGCGATTCTCTATACAATTGAAAAAAATGTGGAGCCGATAACCATGCCCGATCTTTGCGACATACTGACATGGGAAAAGCAGGTTATGAACTACTTTGACCTGGCGCTTATGCTAAATGAGCTTATAGACGACGGCTTTGTAGAGAGCAAATTCTACAGAGACGAGAGGGCATTCTTGCTTAGCGGAAAGGGAGCAGAAACAAACTCATTCTTTTTTGAGAGAGTGCCGCTCAGTATCCGCAAGAGAATCGACAGTATAATCGCAGAGCGAAAGTTTGAAGAGCAGACAAATCCAAACGCGGTAGTTACCGAGGTCTTGCCTGTTGCGGCGCATCAATATATGGCTTGCCTTAATATGCTCGATGCCAATCTGCCGATGCTTGAGGTTAAAATTTACGCAGGCGGCAGAGCGGAAGCAGAAAAGACGGCGGCGGCGCTTAGGCGGCAATCGGGTGAAATATATAAGATGCTTGTCGAGAAGCTGGAGAGCGAAACCGAGAAATAATCAGATTATGGGACATATCAAATAATTCTTGCAGTTTTTGTCCCGATATGTTAAAATTAAGAAAGTTATGCGGCTGGCCTGCAGCCGATGTTATAAGATGAATTTTGCAGGCGGAAAGGCTATGAAACATAATGGAGAAGCTTGGACTTAACGAAATACGTGAGAGATATTTATCTTTCTTTGAAAGCAAAGGGCATTTAAGACTCCCGTCATTCCCCCTCGTTCCGCAGGGCGATGCGAGTTTGCTCCTTATAAATGCGGGTATGGCACCGCTTAAACCTTATTTCACAGGCAAGGAGGTTCCTCCCTCAAAGAGAGTTACAACCTGCCAGAAATGTATCAGAACTCCTGATATCGAATGTGTTGGTTTGACTTCGCGTCACGGTACATTTTTTGAAATGCTCGGTAACTTCTCGTTCGGTGATTACTTTAAGAACGAGGCGACTGCGTGGGCGTGGGAGTTTATAACAAAGGTTCTTGAAATTCCCGAAGACAGACTTTGGGTAAGTGTTTACGAAGAAGACGAGGAAGCGGTTAAAATCTGGACCGAAAAGGTTGGCGTTTCCCGTGACAGAATAGTTTATCTCGGTAAAGAAGATAACTTCTGGGAAATCGGCACAGGTCCCTGCGGCCCCTGTTCTGAAATATACTTCGACAGAGGCGAGGAATGCGGTTGCGGCAGCCCTGATTGCGCGGTTGGCTGTGACTGTGACAGATATGTTGAATTCTGGAACCTTGTATTTACCCAGTTTGATAAGGATGAAGACGGAAACTACAACCGTCTTGCAAATCCCAATATTGATACGGGTATGGGGCTTGAGCGTATAGCTTGCATTATGCAGGGTGTTACTTCTATATTTGAGGTTGATACAATCCGTAAAATCCTTGACACCGCTGCAGAAATGGTTGGCGTAGAGTATGGAAAGGACAAGCAGACAGATATATCTCTGCGTGTTATAACAGACCATATAAGAAGCACCGTGTTTATGGTGTCTGACGGAATACTCCCGTCGAACGAGGGCAGAGGCTATGTTTTGCGCAGATTGCTCAGACGTGCCGCAAGACACGGAAGACTCCTCGGACTTAAGGAAGCATTCCTTTATAAACTTGCAAAGGTTGTAGCGGGCGAGTCACATACTGCGTACCCTGAACTTGAGAAGAACTTTGAATATATTGAGAGAGTAATAAAGACCGAGGAAGAGCGTTTTGAAGAAACAATCGACCAGGGTATTGTTATCCTCAACACCTATATAGGCGAGCTCAAGGCAGAGGGCAAGACTGTTCTCTCGGGTGAGAATGCGTTTAAGCTTTATGATACTTATGGATTCCCGATTGACTTGACAAAGGAAATCCTTGCAGAGAGCAATTTTGAGGTAGATGCAGACGCTTTTGAGGGCTTGATGAATGAGCAGAGAGAGCGTGCAAGAGCTGCAAGAGGAGATATGGAAGGCGAAGCCTGGAAAGAGGATATCTTCGCAACTATTGAGAAAGCAACCGAATTTGACGGCTATGATAACACGAGTGTAGAAGCAAAAGTTCTCGGCATCGGCAAGGACGGAAAGAGAGTCGATGTGGCAAATGCGGGTGATGAGGTTACACTCGTCCTTGACAGAACCGCGTTCTATGGCGAAAGCGGCGGTCAGGTCGGCGATACAGGTATAATCAAGACAGATAGCGCAACAGTTACAGTTCTTGATACCAAGAAGAGAAACGGTAAGTTTTTGCACATTGGCAAGGTAGAAAAGGGAGAGATTAAAGAAGGCGAAGCAGTTGTGTGCGAGATAGACAACGTACGCAGACTCGCCATTAGAAGAAATCACTCCTCTGCACATCTTTTGCAGGCGGCACTCCGCAATGTGCTTGGCAACCACGTAGCACAGGCGGGTTCCTATGTTGATGAGGACAGAATGAGATTTGACTTTTCTCACTTTGCAGCAATGACCCAAGAGGAACTTTGCGCAGTTGAGAGAGAAGTAAATGAAATGATTCTCGCAGATATGGAGATAGAGTGCGGCGAAAAGAGCCTTGCAGAAGCCAAAGCAATGGGTGCGACGGCGCTCTTCTCGGAGAAGTACGGCGAGTTTGTACGTGTTGTAAAGATGGGCGATTACAGTCTTGAACTTTGCGGCGGTACACACGCAGCTTCGACGGGCAAGCTGGGACTTTTCAAAATTGTAAGTGAGAGCGGTGTAGCTGCGGGCGTTCGCAGAATAGAAGCGGTTACGGGCCTCGGCGTGCTTGCACTTTTGGAAGAAAAAGAGAATATTATAAAAGAGGCGGCAGGAATACTTAAGACAAATGCCGCAGGACTTGTTCATAAAACAGGCTCTGTTGTAGAAGAGCTTCGTGAATGTCATCGTGAGATTGACAGCATCAAGAGCAAGATTGCATCAAGTGCTGCAGGCGATATGCAGGACAGTGCAGTTGATGTAGATGGCGTATCGGTTGTTGCAAAGCTTATGAGTGACGGAATGGATATGAATACTCTGCGTGAGGTAGGCGACGGCTTAAAGCAGAAGATGGATAAGGCTCTTATCGTTCTTGCGTCAAAGGACGGCGGAAAGGTAAATCTTATCGCTATGGCAACAAAAACTGCGGTAGCTGAGGGCGCACACGCGGGCAAGGTCCTCTCCGAGGTTGCAAAGCTCTGCGGCGGCGGTGGCGGCGGAAAGCCCGAATCTGCACAGGCAGGCGGCAAGGACCCCTCCAAAGCGGAAGAGGCAATCTCAAAGGTAGTAGATATTTTCAAGGGATTGAAATAGCAGAAGGAGCATAAATATGGATTGTTTATTTTGCAAAATTATCAATGGCGAAATCCCGTCAACCAAGCTCTATGAGGATGACACGGTATATGCCTTTGCGGATATTGCACCGCAGGCACCTGTTCATATAATAATCATACCTAAAGAGCATATCGCATCAGGTAACGAACTGACAGACGATAACGCAGGGGTTGTAGGACATATATTTGCGGTTGCGGCAAAGCTTGCCAAGGAGCAGGGCTTTGCAGAAAAAGGCTGGCGTATAGTAAACAACTGCGGAGAAGACGGAGGACAAACTGTGGGGCATTTGCATTTTCATTTGCTCGCAGGGAGAAATCTCGGATGGCCTCCGGGCTGATATGATTTTAAAACAGGCGGATAAGCTCCGCCTGTTTTTATTCTTTAAAGGAAGTGATTATATGCGGATTTTTGATGCACATTGTGATACAATATCAAAGCTTCTTGAAACGAATGAATGCCTTTTGAAAAACAGTTTTCAGCTTGATATAGAGAGAATGGAGCTTTTTGGTACATACATTCAGATTTTCGCGGCATTTATAGATAAAAAGTCAATTAAGGCAACGCCTTTAAACCGATGTCTGTCCCTTATCGAAAAATATAAAGCAGAGCTTAAAAAGGGCAGAATAGAACCGATTTTAACCAAAGAGGATTTAATGCGGGCAGATAAAAACGGCGGTGCTTATTCCATTCTTGCCATCGAGGGCGGAGAGGCGCTCGGCGGAGATACGAATACTCTTTCTATGTATTATGATGCGGGGGTCAGACTTATAACGCTTACGTGGAATTGGGCGAACGAGATTGCCGAGGGAGTGTGCGAAGACAGAGGGGGCGGACTTACCGATTTTGGCAGACAGGTTGTTTCGGCAATGGAAAATATGGGCATAATGATTGATGTATCACATCTTTCAAAAAAAGGATTTTGGGATGTGATCGATTGCACAGAAAAGCCATTTATAGCTTCCCATTCTTGTGTAGAGGCGCTTTGCTCACATATAAGAAACCTTGATGATGAGCAGATAAAGGCAATAATTGAAAGAGAGGGCGTAATAGGCGTAAACTTCTACCCCGAATTTTTGTCGGACACAGGGCGTGCGCGGGCGGAGAGAATTTATGAGCATATAGAATACATTTTGGGTATGAACGGAGAAAATTCGGTGGGATTTGGATCTGATTTTGACGGGGTTGATTTACTTCCCGATGATATGAGCGGAGCCGAGGATATACAAAAGCTTATAAGTGTTATGGCGGGCAAAGGATTGCCGTCTGAACTTATAGAAAAGATAGCTTTTGGGAATTTTAGCCGAATTTTCTATGAGATACTGAAATAATATAAGGCTTTTTGCAGATTTTTATATGTTTTTATTGCAATTTTTGGATATTTATATTAAAATATATAAGATATGACTATTAGTAGGAGGTTACGTAATGAATTTACAGATTTCAAAGAAAGCAAGTGGCGTAAGTGCATCGCCTACCCTTGCTATCGACTCTAAATTTAAGCAGATGAAGGCGCAGGGTGTTCCTGTTGTTGGTTTTGGCGCAGGGGAGCCTGATTTTAATACGCCTGATAACATAAAAGCGGCAGCAATTGCGGCTATAGAAAATAACATTACCAAATATACACCTGCGTCGGGTACGCTTGAGCTTAAAAGTGCGGTATGTGATAAAATCAAGCGTGATACAGGGCTTGAATATACTCCCGCTAATATCGTTATAAGCAATGGTGGTAAGCATTCTCTTACAAATACATTTATGTGCATTTTAGACCCCGGTGACGAGGTTATACTTCCTGCACCATATTGGGTAAGCTATCCTGAAATGATAAAGATGGCAGACGGTGTGCCCGTGCTGATAAACACCACAGAAGAAAACGGCTTTAAGTTTTCTGCAGACGATTTTAGGGCTGCAATAACAGATAAGACAAAGGCTCTTGTCCTCAATACACCCAGCAACCCGACAGGTATGCTCTATACAAAGGCAGAGCTTGAGCAAATAGCAAAAATTGCGGTAGAGAACAACATCTATGTTGTTTTTGATGAAATTTATGAGAAGCTCGTTTACGAGGGGGAGCATACGAATATAGCAACCCTCGGCGATGAAATCCGTGACCTTACAATCATTGTAAACGGCCTTGCAAAGACTTATGCGATGACAGGCTGGAGAATAGGTTACATTGCGGCAAACGAAAAGCTTGCAAAGGCTATGGCCAATATCCAGAGCCATGCAACCTCAAACCCCAACTCTGTTGCTCAGGCAGCGGCAGTGGAAGCTCTCTTGGGTGATCAGAGCTTTATCGAGGATATGAAGAAAACATATATCGAACGCAAAAATTATATGGTAGAGAGAATAAATAATATTGACGGGCTCTCATGCCTCAACCCCGACGGTGCTTTCTATATCTTTATGAATGTAAAAAATGTTCTCGGAAAAGAGCATTACGGAAAGATGATAAACACCGCAGGCGAGCTTTGCGAGGATATATTAGAGCGTGCTCTTGTTGCTCTTGTCCCCAGTGAAGGTTTCGGTATTGACGGATATGTAAGACTCTCTTATGCTACCTCTATGGAAGTTATAAAGACGGGTCTTGACAGAATAGAGCAGTATTTAAAGGGCGAATGCAAATAGGAATTGGTTAGGAATAACCTTGAAAGGAAGCTTGTTATGATAAAAGACACATATGAAAGTCCGCTTGGCTCCCGCTATGCAAGTCGGGAGATGAAATATATATTCTCCCCTGATAAGAAGTTTAAGACCTGGCGTCGTTTGTGGGTTGCTCTTGCAGAGGCGGAGATGGAACTTGGGCTTTCCGTCACAGCGGAGCAGGTGGCGGAGCTTAAGGCGCATATGGACGATATCAATTATGATGTAGCCGAAGAACAAGAGAAAAAGGTGCGTCACGATGTTATGTCTCATGTTTATGCTTACGGGGTTCAATGCCCCACGGCAAAGGGAATAATTCATCTTGGGGCAACATCTTGTTATGTAGGCGACAATACGGATATAATCATAATGTATGAGGGGTTAGAACTCATAAAGACAAAGCTTTTGAAGGTTATATCACTGCTTAAGGATTTTGCGCTTGAATATAAGGATATGCCCACACTTGGCTTTACGCATTTTCAGCCTGCACAGCTCACTACCGTTGGGAAAAGGGCATCTCTCTGGCTGTGGGAGCTTTTGATGGACCTTGAAAATGTTAACTTCCAGCTCTCGCGCGCTGCGCTTCTCGGTTCAAAGGGAACAACGGGAACGCAGGCAAGCTTTATGGAGCTTTTTGACGGCGATACAGAGAAAGTAAAGGCTCTCGATAAAAAAATATCGGAGAAGATGGGATATGATAAAACCTATCCCGTTTCAGGGCAGACATATTCAAGAAAACTCGATTATCAAATGCTTTCAGTTTTGAGCGGTATTGCGCAGAGTGCGTATAAATTTGCAAACGATATCAGACTTCTTCAGCATCTTAAAGAGATTGAGGAGCCGTTTGAGAAAAATCAGATAGGCTCGTCTGCGATGGCGTACAAGAGAAACCCTATGCGCTCGGAAAGAATATGCGCACTCGCTCGTTATGTCATTGTTGATGCACTCAATCCCGCTATAACATCGTCAACGCAGTGGTTTGAAAGAACTCTCGACGATTCTGCAAACAAGCGTATCAGCGTTGCAGAGGCGTTCCTTGCAGTTGATGCAATTCTTAATATTTATATGAATGTTGCGTCAGGGCTTGTAGTTTACCCCAAAGTTATAAGACAGAGAGTTATGTCCGAGTTACCATTTATGGCGACAGAGAATATACTTATGGACGCAGTAAAGAGGGGTGGCGACAGACAGGAGCTTCATGAGAGAATAAGGGTTCATTCAATGGCGGCAGGCAGAGTGATAAAAGAAGAGGGCGGAAAAAATGACCTTATAGAGCGTATCGTAGCTGATGAGGCGTTTGGATTGACATTGGAGGAAGTTGAAAAGATACTCAAACCCGAAAATTTCTGCGGCAGAGCTGCAAATCAGGTTGAAGAGCTGGTAAGGGAGTATGTAGACCCCGTACTTGCCGAAAGCGGCGTAGTTGCAGACGAGGTAGAGATTACGGTTTAATTTAAGGAAGTGACGGTATGAAAATCGGATTTATCGGCGGAGGGAATATGGCGTCGGCACTCATTTCGGGGCTTATTGCGTCGGGGCAAGCGGCGGCGGATATCGTTTTGACCGACACAGACGGCAAAAAATGTGATGTATGGGCTAAAAAGGGTGTGACGATAGCGGATAGCGCAAGTCACCTTGAAGAGATTAGCGAGCTTATCATTTTTGCGGTTAAGCCGAATGTAATAGAAAATGTTCTCAACAAGATGAAAGGATATACAGATAAAATATACTTGTCCATAGCGGCAGGTGTCAGCCTTTCGTATCTTGAGGGAAAACTCGGCAGCGACAAGAAAATTGTTCGCACTATGCCGAATACTCCCGCGCAGGTTAGTTGCGGGATGACAGTTATAGCACCGAACAGCAATCTTGATAATGAAGAGATTTCTAATATAAGAGAGATATTTTCGGGTGTCGGCGCGACCGAAATAATGCCCGAAAAATTTATAAATGTAGCAACTGCACTCCACGGAAGCAGTCCTGCTTACGTGTATATGATGATAGATGCAATGGCAGATGCGGGTGTTGCGATGGGACTTAGCAAGGAGCAGGCACTCGCCCTTTCTGCAAAGGCGGTAGAGGGAAGTGCGAAAATGGTTATGGAGACAGGCATTCATCCCGAGCAGCTCAAAGACAATGTGTGCTCGCCCGGCGGAACAACGATTGCCGCAGTTAATGATTTGGAGAAAAACGGATTTCGTGCGGTTATACAGAGTGCAATTCGCGCCTGCATAAAAAGGGCAGACGAAATGAGCAAATAATCAAATAAGGATGAGCGAAATGAAAGTAATCGCAATAACGGGCGGTATCGGCTCGGGAAAGTCGGCGTGTCTGCGTGAATTTGAGAGACTTGGTGCGCATATAATAAGCTGTGATGAAATTTCGCACAGGATTATGATGCGCGGCGGCTGTGCATATGATGAGGTTGTAGAGCGGTTCGGCAAGGGGATTTTAGGTGCGGACAATGAAATTGACAGAGCCGTCCTTGCGGGAATTGTTTTTTCGGACAAGGATAAGCTTGAAGAGCTGAACTCGATTACGCACAGACTCATCTTTGCAGAAATAAATAAGAATATAAACGAAACAGCAGCGGAGATAATTTGTATAGAAATCCCGTTGCTTTTTACAATCGAGAGTCCTATTGATATTGATTTTAAAATTGCGGTAATCGCGCCGATAGAGACGAGAATAGAGAGGGCAATGGTGCGTGACGGCGTGAGCCAAGAAAAAATAGAGGCAAGGCTTAAAAATCAAATCACGGATGAAGAGATGCGCAGACGGGCAGATTACGTCATAGAAAATGACGGGGATTTTGATGCTTTGCGCAAAAAGGTTGAAAAGGTTTTTGGAGAAATAGTTAAAGATTGAGGTTATAATATGAGAAAGGCGCGAAGCAGTGGCAGAAACAAAAAAGGAAGCTGCATCGGCGGATTAATCAGATTTGTTATTTTCCTCGTACTGCTTATGGCGGGAGTAAACTTTCTTGTCGGTACTTATTTTGATATGGATATTCCAACCAAAATAAAAAGAATTCAATATCCGATTAAATATGAGTTTTTTGTGGAAAAATATGCAGACGAGTATAAGCTTGATAAAAATCTTGTTTACGCAGTAATGAGAACGGAAAGCCGTTTTGATAAGTTTGCAGTATCCGCTGCGGGTGCAAAGGGGCTTATGCAGCTTACCGATGAGACGGGGGCGGAGTGCGCCCGCGCAGCAGAGGTTATGGGTTATACGCCCAGTGCGTTATTTGATCCTGAAATAAATATAAAGCTTGGATGTTATTATTTAAGAAAGCTGATTGATGTGTATAAAAGTGAGCGAAATGCGCTTGCGGCATACAACGGAGGCCCGGGGAATGTGGATAAATGGCTTGCCGATACTTCAAATATAAACAATGACGGCGAGCTTGTGAATATTCCTTTCAAGGAAACCAGAAACTATGTAAACAGAGTTTTAGAGTCCAGAGATATGTACAGGACTATATATGTAGAATAATAAAAAGAAGGGATAAAAATTATGGCTAAGAAAAACGAATTGCAAGAAAAGCTTTGCTATTCAAACAAAAATATGTTCGCAAAGGCAAGCGAAAAGGAAAAGGCGGAAATATTTGAATTTTGTGAAGGTTACCGCAATTTTATAAACGAATCTAAGACTGAACGCGAGTTTTGCGATGCTGCTGTACGCACACTTGCGGCGGCAGGCTTTGAACCGCTTGAGAGCAAAAATAAGCTCAAGGCAGGGGACAGGGTTTACACAGTTAATCGCGGCAAGGGTGTTATGGCGGCGGTTATCGGAGAAGAGGATATAACAAAGGGTATAAGCCTGATTGGTGCTCATATAGACTCGCCCAGACTTGATTTAAAGCCGAACCCGTTATATGAAGATGGCGGAATTGCTTTCTTTAAGACTCATTACTATGGCGGAATAAAGAAATATCAATGGACGGCTATGCCTCTTGCTATTCACGGGGTTGCGGCTCTCACAGACGGAACACAGATAAAGATTGTTATAGGCGAGGATGAAAACGACCCCGTTTTCTGCATCTCTGATTTGCTTATACATCTTGCCACTGCGCAGATGACCAAGAAGATGACAGAGGGAATTACAGGTGAAGACCTTAACGTTATTCTCGGTAACATTGCTTGCGATGATGAAGATGTAAAGGATGGCGTAAAGCTTAATATATTGAAAATTCTTAATGAAAAATATGATATTTGTGAAGAGGACCTCCTCAGCAGTGAGATAGAGGTTGTGCCTGCGTTCTCTGCCCGCGATATCGGTCTTGACAGAAGTATGATAGGCGGCTACGGTCAGGATGACAGAGTTTGTGCATATGCCGCTTTGAGAGCGCTTCTTGATGCCAAGAATCCGAGTAAGACGGCGGTTTGCCTCCTTGTAGACAAAGAAGAGGTAGGCTCTATGGGTTCTACCGGAATGCAGTCAAGATACTTTGAAAATGTAATGGCAAAAATATGCTCTCTTACAACAGACAATTACAATGATATAACACTCAGAGATACGCTCAGTCATTCAACCTGCCTGTCGGGTGATGTAGGGGCGGCATATGATCCCAACTTCCCCGAGGTTGTAGAAAAGAATAACTGTCCCATATTCGGAGGCGGCATTCTGCTTACCAAGTACACGGGTTCTCGCGGTAAGGGCGGCGCAAGTGATGCGGATGCAGAGCTTGTGGCAAAGATGCGCAGAATATTCAACGAAAACGGTGTTAAATGGCAGACGGGCGAGCTTGGAAAGGTAGATGCAGGCGGCGGCGGTACGATTGCACAGTTCGTTGCAAATCTTGATATGGATGTAATAGATGCGGGCACGCCCCTTCTTTCTATGCACTCACCTTACGAGCTTGCAAGTAAGTTTGATATCTTTATGACTTATAAGGGTTACAGAGAATTTTATAAGAACAATTAGCAAAAACCCCGATTGGATTTCCAATCGGGGTTTTGTGAATAAAAATCCGCCTCGCAGATAGAATATAAAGTAAATAACTGTGAGGTGAAAATATGTTCAAAGGTAAAATAGCGATTGTAGGAGCGGGATATGTCGGCTCTACAACAGCCTATACACTTATGATGAGCGGGCTTGTGTCCGAGATTGTGTTGCTTGACATCAATCGTGACAAGGCAGAGGGCGATGCGATAGATATGAATCACGGCGTCAGCTTTGTAAGTCCAGTTAGGATAGTTGCGGGCGATTATTCCGATATAAAGGGCAGTGATATGGTAATTATTACTGCGGGGGCGAACCAACAGCAAGGCGAAAAGCGTACGGATTTGCTCAGGCGAAATGCCGAGATTTTCAGGGATATAATAGAGAATATTTTAAGGTATTGCCACGATGATACAATATTGCAGGTCGTGACAAATCCCGTTGATATTTTAACCTATGTTACGTGTAAGATTTCGGGATTTTCCAAAAACAATGTATTCGGCTCGGGAACGGTGCTCGATACGTCACGGCTTAAATACCTTATCGGCAAAAAGGCAAATGTAGACACAAGAAATGTGCACACCTATATAATCGGTGAGCACGGCGATTCCGAGGTTGCAGCTTGGAGTGTAACCAATATCGCAGGAATGAGTGTTGAAGATTATTGCGGCGACCCCCACAATGATTACAGAGAGGATTTCTATTTAAGCACAAAGAATGCGGCATATGAAATAATAAACAAAAAGGGCGCTACCTACTACGCGATTGCGCTTGCTGTCAAGAGAATAGTCGAGAGTATAATCGGCGATGAGAACTCAATTTTGACGGTTTCAAGTATGCTTGACGGAGAATATGGAATATCGGATGTATGCCTGTCGGTGCCTACAATTGTTGGAGCAGGAGGGGCAGAAAAAATCGTGGAGATTGATTTTTCGGATGAGGAGATAGCGGGGCTTAAAAGAAGCGCCGCAACACTTAAAAATCTGGCAAGAGAGATTGGATTTTAGAAAAAACAAAAGGCGCAGATATCTGCGCCTTTTATCTTTAACTTATTTCTCAGAAATACCGTAACGCTTTCTGAACTTGTCAACTCTGCCGCCTGTATCAACAAGCTTCTGCTTTCCTGTGTAGAAAGGATGGCATGCAGAACAAATTTCGATACGGATATCCTCTTTAGTAGAACCTGTTTCAATTACATTTCCGCAGGCACACTTAATGGTTGTTTCCTTGTAATCAGGATGGATTCCCTGTTGCATTTGTTTCACCTCTTTATAATAAACTCAATCTTTAACAATTATGTGGCTTAGTTTGCAAGCGTCATATATTATAACATACTAATTTGAAAAAAGCAAGTGTTTTTTAAAAAATTAGTCACCAAGACAAAGATTTATTGAACGAGCAGTGTCGAGCCAGTAAGAAACATCGGTAACAGATTTGTTTTTGCCGATTACATTTTCGAGTGAGTCATAGCTCATTTCGGCACCGTCAAGAACAACCATGTTGCCGAACTTACCCTGCATGAGAAGCTCAACTGCGTATGAACCATAACGGGTTGAAAGGATTCTGTCGTTAGCAGTAGGTGTACCGCCTCTCTGAACATGACCTAAAATTGTTGCGCGCGCTTCAAGACCAACAAGCTCTTCGAGCTGAGATGCAACTACATTACCGATTCCGCCAAGACGGATGGGGTCAGGACTGTTTTCAACAACCTTTGAAACTACAACATCGCCGCCGAGGGGCTTTGCACCCTCTGAAACAACAACGATAGCGTAGTTCTTGCCTCTTTCGCGGTTAGCTTTGATTGCGTCAGCTACCTTATTGATATCGTAGGGAACTTCAGGAATAAGTGCCGCATCACAGCCACCTGCAATGGCAGAAGCGATACCGATAAATCCGGCATAACGTCCCATAGCCTCAACAACGAGAATTCTGTCGTGAGATTTTGCAGTTGTTTTGAGTCTGTCGATAGCTTCGGTAGCAACAGAAACGGATGTATCAAAGCCGAATGTTGTATCTGTTGATGCAAGGTCGTTGTCGATGGTCTTGGGAACGCCAATAACCTTAATGCCCTTTCTGGAAAAGTCGCGGCCGCTGGTAAGTGTGCCATCGCCACCGATGATAACGAGAGCATCGATGCCTGCAGCTTCGAGATTTTTAACGCCTACATCGGAGTAGTCGCCGTGATGTTCAACACCGTTTTCGTCGGTAAATGTATAATCGAAAAGATTATCCTTGTTAGAGCTGTAAAGAATTGTACCGCCCTTTGAGATTATGCTGTCAACACTGTCAAGTGTAAGCGGAACGAATTCGTCGCCGCCGAGGAACAAGCCTTTGTAGCCGTGCTTTATTCCTACAACCTCAAGGCCGTACTTTAAAATAGCAGTTTTTGTAACCGCGCGGATAACTGCGTTAAGACCGGGGCAGTCGCCGCCGCCTGTCATAACACCAATTCTTTTAATTTCTCCCATAATAAAACCTCCTACATATATTATACCCGCAAATAATATTTTTGCAGAGTAAAATATCTTTTATCCATAAATTTAAAGAGAATAAAAAACTCACTCAATTTCCCATTATAACTGATTTTTGGCAAAAAATCAATAGTTTTTTTCAAATATATAAAATTTTGCAAAAAAATGGCGGTTGCCAAAGCAACCGCCATTAGCTCTGTTTATTAAGCCTCATTGATTTTGGCAACACATTCTTTGCAAATTCGCTTTTCCATATAATTTACAGCGTCGGATGCGTTGCCGCAGAATATGCAGGCGGGTTCGTATTTACGGAGAATTATATTATCGCCCTCAACAAAAATTTCAATCGGGTCTTTGTGGTCTATATTAAGAGTATCTCTCAACTCTTTTGGAAGCACAATACGACCTAATTCATCGATTTTTCTTACAATACCTGTGGATTTCATAATTTACCTCTCTTTTAATAATTGGATTTTTTTGGATTATTTTAACAAAATTATAGCATTTCTGTAAAATAAAGTCAAGAGAAATTTTAATTTTTTTCCAGATTATATCTGTTTTTTACTTTTTTACAGTCGAAAACCACAGAAAACTGGCAATCAGGCAGACAAGCCTCCCAGTCAAGTTCTTCCCATTCTGATTGGGTGAGACAATTCTTTTTTACATATCTTCCCACACCGAGAATATCGCAGGACATGGAAGAGGCTTTTAAGAGCAGGGACTCCGCTTGATTTTTAAGTGTTGACAAGGACTTGTCGCTGTTTGTTTTAATTGGAACCTTTATATTTACAATGGGGGCGGCTCTGTTTAAATCTACACTTATTTGCGGGTTGCCCATACTTTCTACAAAGGTTTCTTCATCAATATAGGCAAGCTCCAACTCTCCTCTCAAAAGTTTATAGGGTAGGACATCTTCGCCGTCTAAAACCTCTTTAAGAATGCCATTTGAGAAAATACCCATACCAAAGAGCCCGCTTTCGCTTGCGACGGGCACAACCGAATCAAAACCTGCGTCGGAGCTTCTGCCGACAAAATCACGTAGTTCTGTCACAGGTGCATAGGGGATATCATAATTTCTGAAAAACAGTTCATAATATCTGACGGTGCTCTCCTCAAGGGTGGGATTTACAGAAAGAAGAAACTGCTCTGCTGACTTGGCAATACATATATTTGTAGACGGCCGAAGCTCACGCTCGGTCAGGAGCATTTTGCTATGGGCAAGGCAGTCGCTGCGTGCGGCATCAAAAGAATATACGATTACTTTTATATGAGCTATATCGATTTCTTTGCTGAGGAAACTTTTTAATTTGTCGAGAGCTTTATAATAATTATCGGCATCTATTACAATGTTGTCTACCGTTTTGTTGCCCTCTTGCTTTCCCGATGATTCTTCGCCCGCTTTTTCTTCTGCGCCTATGCTTCCCCCTGATTCGAGAGGATTTGACAGCTGAAACGTGTATCGGTATGTTTGCTCTTCGTTTAAATCAACGCCAAGTGCGATGACGTACGCTTTTGCATCAACCTCTTTGCTGTCATAGCAACCGCAAAGGGAGAGACATATCGCAAGGACAAGGAGCAAAGAGCCGCCGCGTCGCATTTTATGGGAGAGGCGGGAGGCGCCCGCTACAATGAGGCGAAGTGCCAGAGAAATATAGAGTATAGATGAAGTAATGAGGGCAAACTGATATGCGGCATCAAGACGGGCGGGGAGCTTTCCCCAGTTTGTAGCCTTTGTGAGTGGATAGAGGGGCAGAGCAAATTCCCCCGACAGTTCATAAGACATATTGAGCGAAACAGATAATATTACAATGATATTTACGATAACGGCAATCCCTGCCGAGAGCATAGCGGTACGGATGGTTGATTTGCGGCTATTTGTACGTGGAAGACAAAAAACCGCAAGTATGTCAAAGTATATAAATAATGCGGCAAATACGCCCTTTAAGATGGAGGGCGCACCCTTGCCGAAGACGGGCGTGGCGTTATAAATGTCGGCATAACGCAGACTGAGCAGAGAGATAGCTATTAAAACTACACCAACGCCGACAGCACTTAGAGAATGGAGACGGAAGACGGATTTTTCGCCGAAAATCAAGGCGGGCAAAGCGGCTATTGCAAAAAAGATAATTAAAAACCAAAATGGAGACTTGATATATTCGATTGTTTTCAGTGCGGAGCAGGCAAAGTATGCGGCGCCGCAAAGACTGAGCGCAAAATATATCATAACCGCAAAAATTGCAACACTTAAAAGGGGGGAGTTTTTTTTGTTTCGTGTCACAGAAAAGAGGTTATCGGGAAGATATGTGGTATAGACCTTGAGCAAAGCCCAAAGAATCAGCAGAAAGACCCCTCCCGATAATATTGATATAAGCCAGGCGGCAGAGCCGCCGAAATTTTCATATATTTCGGCACAGGAAGTAAATAGCTTGTATGTGAGGGAGTTAAAAATAATGCAGCCAAGCTCCCAATTACTGATATAACTTTTATTTTCCAATATCATCGCCACCTTTTTTAAGCCATCGCCTGCTTATGTGCGGCTGACGGACAGGATTTTGAGTTTTTAAGTTTTCGGGGCGCTTTTCCTTTTTCCAGATTGGCTTTACAAGCACGGCGGAAGCCGGCGAATCAGCATTTCGCGGAGCGAGGGGAGATAAGAAAGGGACGGAAAAGGAAGATGATGAGGCAAGATAAGAGAGAAGCACAAAGCTTATACTTATAATGCCGAGTATTCCGCCAACAGCACCTGCGATTATAAAAAGAAAACGTATGAGCGAAATAGAGCGTGACAGAGCAACAGAGGGGGTAGCAAAAGTACCAAGACCCGCTATGGAAACTACAATTATTGAGATAGGACTTGCTATATTTGCCTCTACCGCAGCCTGACCTAAAATCAGACCGCCGATTATTCCTAAGGTTGAGCCGACAGGACTTGGAACGCGGATAGAGGCTTCCTTGATAAGCTCAAACGATATCTCCATAAACAAAAGCTCTATCACAAGCGGAAAGGGAACAACCTCGCGGCTTGCCTCTATTGCAAGAAGTAAATCGGTTGGAAGCATTTCCTGATGATATAGCATAAGAGCCGTAAAAAGTCCGGGCAGGAAAAGTGATAATGCCATACCCGCAAGGCGTACAAGGCGCATAAAGTTGGCCTCGGGGACTCTGACATAGTTATCCTCCGATGCTTCGATAAGGTCTGCGGCAGTTGTAGGAAGAACGAGAACAAAGGGACTTCCCTGCACAATTACGATTACTTTTCCCTCTGCAAGCATTGCGGCGGCTCGGTCAGGTCGCTCTGTTTTGAGGGTGTGGGTCATAGGTGCAAATGTTTTTGTTTCGAGAAACATCTCTATGTCTGATGATGAGAATATATATTCAGTTTCTATGTTAGAGAGTCGATTTCGTATATCGTCAACCAAGTCACGATTGGTGACGCCGTCAATATATAAAAGGGCACATGGGGTGCGGCTTCTTGTACCGATAGGGATATTCTCTGCCATAAGCCGTGAATCCTTGAGGATTTTTCGCACAAGCGCCAGATTAGTCATTATGATTTCGTTGAATGCCTCCTGCGGTCCTGACAGGCTTGCCTCACGCATAGGCTCGCCGACACCGCGGTTGCTCCAGCCTTTTACATCTGCCGAAAAACAACAATCACAGCCATCCACAAAAATAACGCAGTGACCAAAGGTGAGCTTTTCGACAGCGACCGAAAAATCGGTGTCTTTTACAAGAGGCGCGAGGGCTATAAGCTTTTTATATACAACATCGTTAAGATTGGGGGATTTTATGCTTCCGCTCTTGCTTTGTATAAGACCGCGCATTATATCACGGTTGATAAAATCTTTATTTACAAGTCCGTCATAAAAGGTAAGAAAGCCTGAAGCTGTGCCGTCTTCAAAGCTGACTTCAAATTCGCGTATCATAAAGTCAAAGTTGTTTGGCACACCAAAGGTCTCCCGAATGAGAGACATATTTTCGGAAATATTTTTTGATATGGGTGTTTTGATATTCTGCATAGAAATCATCCTTATTATGATTTGTATAAGGCTATAATTCCACATCCAATACAAATTTATACAAAAGCTAATCAGTTCAAAAAATAATTGTAGGTTAGGGGCTTGCTACTGCCGCTTGGGCGAAACTCGTACCGTCCCGCGTTGTCTGTTTATTTGAAAAATATGAATCCCTCCGTCATTTTCTTGCGAAAATGCCACCTCCCTTGAATCCCCCAGTCT
>CALDQB010000015.1 GCA_937911665.1 uncultured Clostridia bacterium
GATTTCGGCGTGCTCGGGATTGATTTCGGGAACGATCATAGGAACATCGTCTGTGTGTCTGTGTGCAGAGTTGTTGGAAACAATAGGACATTCCGCCTTTGCATATGCTTCCTCAAGGGCGCGTATTTCGTCCTTCTTCATATCAACTGCACAGAATACAAAATCAACCTCGCTTGCAATCTTTTCTATATCAGCAGTTGCATCATATACAACCATATCTGCTATTTTGTCCGAAAGAGGAGTTTTCATAGCCCAGCGGTTGCCGATAGCTTCGGAATACTTTTTGCCTGCACTTCTCGGAGATGCCGCAAGAAGTTTGATGTTGAACCAGGGATGGTTCTCAAGCAAAGTGATAAAGCGCTGACCTACCATTCCCGTTGCACCGATGATGCCTACGTTGTATTGTTTCATAAAAAAATTCCCCCTAAATTTAGTTATAAATTAGCTTAAGTTTGTATGAGGTGAAAAATAAAAAAACTTCCACCTTTCTATAGTAAATATTATATGATAACAAATTCGATATGTCAAATGTTATTTTGGCGGATTTGCGGGATTTTGAGACTATTTTTTATACAAAATATACAAAAGTTTGGCGCTGTAATCTAAATTTAATATAATATTGGCGGTAAAATTAAAAAAATAGCTGGTAATTGACTTTTGTTTGTGGTATTATAAAATAAGAAAAAAGTCGAAAATAGTTGAGAAGGGGTATGATTCTTGTGAGAAAATCACATATTTCCGTGAAAATAATCGCCGTTTTTGCAGTTGTTACTGTGCTTGCGGCTTTGTTTGTCGTGCCCGTATCGGCAGATTACACTATTCCGTCTTACGTAAGAATAGGTCTTTTCTATGGCGGTAATGCCAAGAATTCGGCTACTATTACATCGGAAAACGGATTTTATATCGGCAGATATTCGGGTGTAGAATTTATAGAAGAATCACAGGTCAGGGATACCGAGCTCACCGTCACTTTTGGCGGAAATGTAATCACTGCAAAAAGCGGTGACGAGGTTATATTTACGGCGGACGATGCCGAAGAAGGGCTTGCACTTTTCCCGACTAAAGGCGGGATGAACCGCCGCCTCAGTATAAATGGCGAAGAATATCGCGGCGGACTTGATTTTAAGGTTGTAAACGGCAAAAATGTAATAACAAACGTAGTTTTTATGAACAACTATCTCTACGGCGTAATTTCTCGTGAGATGAGTCCGTCCTGGCATATAGAGGCACTCAAGGTGCAGGCGGTGTGTGCGAGAAACTATGCGGCAAACAATTTAAATAAGCACGCAGAATACGGATTTGATTTATGCAGCAATGTTTGTTGTCAGGCATATTCGGGAACAAGGTTTGAAACAGATAATTCATATGCTCCCGTTGAAGAAACTGCAAATCAGGTCCTGACCTATAACGGCGAGCTGGCAGAGCTTTATTACAGCGCCTCTGCAGGAGCGAGGACTGAAAACGTCAAAGATGTCTGGGGAAGCACAGTTCCCTATCTTATAAGCGTGGATAACAGCTATGAGGATACAGAAAATATACCAAACGGCGTATGGGCAGGCTCTATTACCTGCGATGAAGCTTCTACAATTATGAGAAACAAAGGCTATGATGTGGGAACTGTAACCAATATCGAGGCGATAGAGTACACCGAGAACGGAAGAGTTTTAAAACTTGAGGTTACGGGTACTCATGGCAGTAAGGTGTTTGAAAGAGAGGCGGCAAGGACTATCTTTAACACAGTTACAAAGAGTCAGCAGTTCTCTGTAAAAGGCAACGGAGGGGCGACGCAGAGCGTTCCGTCAATCCGTGCAACAAACGGAAGAGATAATGCAGACCTTAAAATAAATGAGATTGTTATGCTTACCTCAAATGGCAGAAAGACGCTTTCTGCAAGCACTTTGTTTGCAACTGACGGATACACTCAGAAAAGTTATGAGATGACAAAGTCGCAGGGTGGCACCAACACCGCCTTTGTTTTTGAGGGCGTTGGCTGGGGACACGGCATAGGAATGAGTCAGTACGGGGCAAAAGGTATGGCAGAAGCGGGATTTAGCTATGTTGATATTTTGCTTCACTATTTCCCGGGCACTAATCTCGAAAACGCATATTAAGGAGCAGGCATAGAATGACTACAAAGGACTTTTATTATGATTTACCCGATGAACTTATAGCCCAGACTCCGCTTGGTGACAGAACTGCATCAAGGCTTATGGTTGTCGACAAAGATAATGGCGAAATCAGCCACAGGCATTTTTATGACATAATCGAATATTTAAACGAGGGCGATTGCCTTGTTATGAACAATACAAGGGTTATTCCTGCAAGACTCTACGGCGTCAAAGAGGGTAGCGGAGGCAAGATAGAGTTTTTGCTTCTCCGTCGACTTGAGCTTGATAAGTGGGAGGTAATTCTCCGCCCTGGGAAAAAGGCAAAACCGGGGAGCAGATTTGAGTTTGGCGGCGGACTTTTGCGTGCGGAAATTCTTGAGGTAATCGAAGACGGAAATCGTATAGTAAAATTTGAATATGACGGGGTATGGGAGGAAATTCTCGATAAACTCGGTGAGATGCCTCTGCCTCCGTATATAAAAGAAAAACTTACCGACAGAGAGCGTTATCAGACTGTATATTCAAAAATTGAGGGGTCTGCAGCAGCTCCGACGGCGGGGCTTCATTTTACCAATGAGCTTATAGAAAAAATAAAGGCTAAAGGGGTAGAAGTTGCATATCTCACGCTCCACGTGGGACTCGGTACATTCAGACCCGTATCGGTTGAGAATGTAGAAGAGCATCTTATGCACAGTGAATATTATCAGGTCACAAAAGAGGCGGCGGACACGATTAACAGAGTCCGTGAAAACGGAGGAAGAATAATTGCGGTTGGAACTACCTCTGTACGCACTCTTGAAACGGTTGCCGATGAAAACGGACGAATGACATCTGCGTCGGGGGATACGAGCATATTTATTTATCCCGGATATAAATTCAAGGCGGTTGATGCGCTCATCACGAACTTTCACCTGCCCGAGTCTACGCTATTGATGCTTGTATCGGCACTTGCGGGCAAGGATAATATTTTTAATGCGTACAATACCGCCGTGTCTGAAAAGTATAGATTTTTCAGCTTCGGCGACGCGATGTTTATAGAATAATTGATGTTTTTGTAGGGGACGATGCCTACATCGTCCCGCGGGCAGATGGTGGGCATCCGCCAATACGACATCACATAAACCATACCAATCGCAGATGCGAAAACCAAAATAAATATGGACATTTAGAGAATTGTGTGTTAGAATGACCTTTGATGGTCATAAAAGGAGTGGTACAAAATGAACAAATATAAAGAGTTTGATAATTACCTTAAAGAATTTCCCGATGAGAATGGATACTTCGGCGAATACGGCGGTTCTTATCAGGCAGAGGAGCTTATAGAGGCTTTTAAAGAAGCAGATGATGCATATGAAGCAATATGCCATTCTGCACAGTTTATAAATGAACTTCGCAGAATACGAAAGGAGTTTCAGGGAAGACCGACTCCCGTTTACCATTGCGAACGTCTGTCCAAGATTTTCGGTAATTGCCAGATATATTTAAAGAGAGAGGACTTGAACCATACGGGTGCTCACAAGCTCAATCATTGTATGGGTGAAGGTCTGCTTGCAAAGTATATCGGTAAAAAGAAGCTTATAGCAGAAACAGGTGCAGGTCAGCATGGTGTTGCAATAGCGACTGCAGCGGCATATTTCGGCATGGAATGTGACGTCTATATGGGCGAGGTTGATATCGAGAAGCAGTACCCCAATGTTATCAGAATGAAAATGCTCGGTGCAAATGTAATACCCGTAACAAAAGGGCTTAAAACTCTTAAAGAGGCGTGCGATGCAGCTTTTGAGGCGTACCTGAATGAATATAAGGATGCAATTTACTGCATAGGTACTGCGGCAGGTCCCCATCCTTTCCCTAAAATGGTAAGAGATTTTCAGTCTGTTATCGGAATAGAGGCGAGAGAGCAATTCCTCGAAATGACAGGCATTATGCCCGATGCGGTTTGTGCCTGTGTAGGCGGTGGCTCTAACTCACTCGGTATGTTTACACCCTTCCTTGCAGACCCCGTTGAAATATATGGAGTTGAACCTTTAGGCAGAGGCGCAGGAGTGGGTGACCACGCGGCAACAATGGCTTATGGTACAAAAGGAATTATTCACGGATATTCAAGCTATGTGCTTCAGGACGAAAAGGGCGAACCGCTTCCTGTTTACTCTATCGCAAGCGGACTTGACTACCCCGGCGTAGGTCCCGAACATGCACATCTTCGCGATATGAACAGAGTTCATTATGAAACCGTTTCGGATGAAGAGGCTATGGAAGCTTTCTTCCTGCTCTCCAGATACGAGGGTATAATTCCCGCAATCGAGAGTGCGCACGCGGTAGCATATGCAATCAGATATGCCAAGGAGCATAAATCAGGTTCGATACTTGTCAGTCTTTCAGGCCGTGGTGATAAGGATATCGATTACGTTTACGAAAACTACGGATGCGGAGAGCAGTTCAAGCTTGACTACGAAATATAACAAAAAGCGGGTGCAGAAATTACTGCACCCGCTTACAGGAGATAAATGATGTTTAAACTGATAAAACAGCAGGGCAGAGCAAGACGGGGTGAGTTTACTACCGTTCACGGCGTTATACAGACGCCTGTTTTTATGAATGTAGGTACTGCAGCTGCGATAAAGGGTGCTATATCCGCTCCTGAACTTAAAGAGATAGGCTGTCAGGTTGAACTTTCAAACACTTATCATCTGCATCTTCGCCCGGGTGACGAGGTTGTTCGTGATATGGGCGGACTTCATAAGTTTATGAACTGGGACAGACCTATACTTACAGATAGTGGCGGGTTTCAGGTCTTTTCTCTTGCGGGGCTTCGTAATATAAAAGAGGAGGGTGTGTACTTTTCCTCTCATATAGATGGCAGAAAGATTTTTATGGGACCCGAGGAGAGTATGCAGATACAGTCAAACCTTGCCTCTACGATTGCTATGGCATTTGACGAGTGTATAGAAAACCCCTGCGCAAAGGAGTACGCAAAGGAGTCGTCAGAGAGAACTGTTCGTTGGCTTGAGCGGTGCAGAAAAGAAATGGACAGACTCAATAGCCTTGACACCACTATAAACAAAAATCAAATGCTGTTCGGGATAAATCAGGGCGGAACTTATGAGGACATAAGAATTGAGCATATGAAGCAAATTCGTGAAATCCCATGTGACGGCTATGCAATAGGCGGACTTGCGGTAGGTGAGAGCACCGAAGATATGTATAGAATAATCGAGGCGGTAGAGCCTCATATGCCCAAAGATAAACCGAGGTATCTTATGGGGGTGGGAACACCCGTAAATATTCTCGAAGCGGTAGACAGAGGGGTTGACTTTTTCGACTGTGTAATGCCGAGCCGTAACGCCAGACATGGCACAATATTTACATCAGAGGGAATTCTCAATATAATGAATGCAAAGTATGAAAGAGATGAAAGGCCTCTTGATGAAAAATGTAATTGCCCCACCTGCCGTAACTTCTCGCGCAGTTATATAAGACATCTTTTTAAGGCAAAGGAAATGCTCGCTATGCGCCTTGCCGTGATACACAATTTGTATTTCTATAACAATATGATGGCTGAGATAAGAGATGCGCTTGACAGAGATTGCTTTGACACATATAAAAATGAACGTGTTGACATCCTTGGCAGACGCATATAAATCTTATTGACAAATTGAGGAAAGTGGTGTAGAATATCAAATAACAAAAATTAAACATATTTTTAGGAGGAATATTACAATGAAAAAGTTAATTTCAATGGTTCTTTGTGTAGTTCTCGCACTTGGCGTCCTCGCCGGCTGTGGCAGTAACCCTGCTGTAACTGATGATAACGCTGGCGATACAAAAGAAAAGCTCGTTATGGCTACAAACGCAGCATTCCCGCCGTACGAATTCTATGAGAATGAGAAAATCGTTGGTATCGATGCTGACATCGCTGCTGCAATCGCAGATAAGCTTGGTATGGAGCTTGAAATTCAGGATACTGAATTCGGTTCAATCATAACAGGCGTTCAGACAGGCAAGTATGATATGGGTATGGCAGGTATGACGGTTACAGAAGAGCGTAAGCTCACTGTTAACTTCTCTGATACATACGCAACAGGTATTCAGTCTGTTATAGTAAAAGAAGGTTCAGAGATTAAGACAATTGATGATATCGACGGTAAGAAGATCGGTGTTCAGCAGGATACAACAGGTCACATCTATGCATCCGACGATTACGGCGATGAAGCGGTAGTTCCTTTCAACAAGGGTGCAGACGCTGTTGCTGCCCTCGAAAGCGGCAAGGTTGATTGCGTTATTATCGATAATGAACCTGCTAAGTCTTTCGTAGCAGCTAATGAAGGTCTTGTAATTCTTGATACAGAGTATGCAGTTGAAGACTACGCTATCTGTATTGCAAAAGAAAATACCGAGCTTCTCGAAAAGGTTAACGGAGCACTCAAAGAGCTTATCGCTGACGGAACAGTTAAGACTATAGTTGACAAGTACATCAGTGCAGAATAATATTGGATAAGTAATTCATATGACGCTGCGTCTTTCAGGCGCAGCGTCAAATCTGTATACGGGAGTTGATTTTTTTGACTTTAAAAGAACAGTTTATCCTGAATTTCATAGACGACAACAGATGGAAGTACCTGGCTTTAGGTCTCGGCAGAACCCTTACCATAGCTGCTATTGCAGTTGTAATAGGTGTTTTGATTGGTGTTGTTGTTGCGATTATACGTTCAAGCTTTGACAAAAACAGAGAGGCGATGGAACGTAAAAAGAATTTAGGATATTATATCCTTAAAATCCTTAACAGCATATGTAAGATTTACCTCACAGTATTCAGAGGCACTCCCGTTGTTGTTCAGCTGCTCATCGCTTACTTTATCATTTTTGCGTCATCCACAAACGGAGTAATGGTTGCATCTATTGCCTTTGGTATAAATTCAGGCGCATACGTCGCTGAAATTTTAAGAGGCGGAATAATGACAGTTGATAACGGACAGTTTGAGGCAGGACGCTCTCTTGGTCTTAATTATATCCAGACAATGATTTACATCATTATCCCGCAGGTGTTTAAGAATGTATTGCCTACACTCCTTAACGAGTTTATAGCGCTCCTTAAGGAAACATCTGTATCGGGTTATGTAGGAATTGTAGATTTAACCAAGGGCGGCGACATAATCAGAGGCCGTACATTCTCTGCGTTTATGCCACTCATTGCCGTTGCTGTAATTTATCTTGCGATAGTAATGCTTCTTACTTATTTGACAGGCAAACTCGAAAGGAGGCTGCGTACCAATGAACGATAATATAATCGAAGTAAAAAACCTTAAAAAATATTATATGAATGGTACAATCAAGGCTCTCGACGGGGTTGACCTTGACGTTAAAAAAGGTGAGGTTATAGTAATTATTGGCCCGTCGGGATGCGGAAAGTCAACCTTTTTGCGCTCGCTTAACCTTCTTGAAATGCCCACCGACGGACAGATTTTTTTAGAGGGTATAGATGTGGCTGATCCCAAAAATGACATAAATCTGCACAGACAGAAGATGGGAATGGTTTTTCAGCAGTTTAACCTCTTCCCACATATGACAATTCTCAAGAACTTGTGTATAGCGCCCGTTAAGCTTAAAAAGCTTTCAAAAGAAGAGGCTGAAGCACAGGCAATGGAACTTTTGCGTGTAGTAGGCCTTGAAGACAGAGCAAATGCATACCCTGCACAGCTCTCGGGCGGACAGAAGCAGAGAATTGCAATCGTTCGTGCACTTTGTATGAAGCCTGATGTTATGCTCTTTGATGAGCCGACATCTGCGCTCGATCCCGAAATGGTCGGTGAGGTTTTGGACGTTATGAAAAAGCTTGCCGCAGATGGAATGACAATGCTTGTGGTAACACACGAAATGGGATTTGCGCGTGAGGTTGCGGACCGCGTGATATTTATGGATAGTGGTAAAATCATGGAAGAGGGAACCCCCGAGCAGATATTCTCAAATTGTCAGAATGAGCGAACAAAAGAATTCTTGCGTAAAGTTTTATAAATAAGGGGCATCAAATGATGCCCCTTATTTTTTGACGAATTTTCGGGGGTTTGGGTGCTTTTAGGGGTATAATTTATATTGACAAATATATGCAATTGTGCTATAATGCGCTTATGGTTGATGGTTCTTGACGTTTGAGAGTGATTGACCCAAGACTTATAGGAGGTATTTACAATGCAAGGAAAAGTAAAATGGTTTAACGCAGAAAAGGGTTTTGGATTTATTGAAACTGAAGAGGGAACAGACGTATTTGTTCATTTTTCTGCGATTTCCATGGATGGCTACAAGACACTCGAAGAGGGTGCAGAGGTTGAATTTGATGTTGTTGAAGGTGCTAAAGGACCGCAGGCTACAGATGTTAAGCGTGTATAGTCTTTTGATATAATTATCTTAACTAAAATTGAATTAATCTTAAAAGTTGCTATTAAAAAAGTGTCCTGAGGGACACTTTTTTTATGTGCACAACATATTTTAAAAACCACAACGGACCGTCGAGGACGCCGGCCCCTGCAAAAATCGACATTGTTTGCCATATGCTTGTAGGGCAGGGGCTTGCTCCTGCCGCCCGACATCTTCGCTTTATGTGAAAATGTAGAGTATAGGCAAATGGCATTGGATAAATAAACTTTTTGATTTTTACACCCATTTTACATTTTATTCCTTCGGCACGCGGTTTACTGCGATAATTCCCGCACATATAAGAGAGAGTGCAAGAAGATACTGCCATCTGAAAATATTATCGCCAAGCAGTATGGCGGATAAGAACGAGCCTGACAGAGGAATGATAAAGTTGTAAACTGTTATTTTGGCTATTGAATACAGCCTTGCCATCGATGACCAAATGGTAAACGAAAAAGCAGATAAAAGTGCGAGGTAGAGAAGTATCAATATTCCCTTTGGGGTTATAGTTAGCCCCTCTGCACCGCCAAGCAGTCCCGATATAATAAGCATCGCTCCGCCAATGAGCAGATTGTATGACGAAACAGAAAAACTGTCATCAATGCGTGTGGCACGCTTATTTAGCATAGATCCGATAACAAAGAAAAATGATGAACAGGCAATAAAGCCTTCGCCGAAAAACGAAAATCTTCCCATGCTATCGTTTGCAAGTGTGGCAAGCAATACTCCAAGAAAGCCTATAACAGTACCAACGGATTTACTGAGAGTGAGTTTATCGTCGGGATAGACAAAGTGTGAAATAATCGCCGCCATAAAAACGGAGGTCGGACTTATGATTGATGCAGATGCGCCGCTTGTGTTGGAAAGACCTATATAAAAAAATAAGTACTGCAGAAAAGTATAGGTAGCGGCAACCAAAACGATATTCGTTATATTTGCACGCTTGATTGTTGGGAAACGGCGTTGTCTTGCCGAGGTCACCGAGAGAACCAAAATCCCCGCGATGAAAAAGCGGATACCCGCGAATAGTATTTTAGAAGATGTCTGGGTAATGCCGAAAAGCTCATAGCCTATTTTAATCATAGGAAAGGCGCTTCCTAAAAATATTCGCGAAATAACAATAATAAGAATTGCTGATATGGGCAGATAAGATGTTTTTTTCATTTTAAGCTCCTTGTAGTAAAACGGGTTTCGCTTTTGCATCAAGTATTTTACCAAGCTTTAGCCATCGTGTCAAGAAATAATGAATTTACAGGTCAGATTCGACCTTCATTCTGCAACCATCGTCAAGAAGAGCTTTAAGAGCTTTCGCGTCGTTGTTTTTAATGGCAGAGGAATATTTTTTAAGTTCATCTGCAATTCTGTCGATTTCTTCTGCGAGAAATTCGCCGTTTTCCAAAAACAGCTCTGTCCACATCTCACTGTTTAACTTTGCCACTCTCGTTAAATCCTTAAAGCTTCCGGCAGAAAAACCTTTGTGAACTTTTGAATTCGGGCTTTTTACATATGCGTTTGAAACAACGTGAGCAAGCTGTGAGGTGTAGGCAATCATTTTGTCGTGAGTTTCGGCATCCGTGATTGTTATATTTGAAAATCCGATTGATGTAAAAATTTTCTTTATTTCTTCAAGCTCTGAAATATCGTCTGTGTGTTTTGGAACTATTATCATAGATGCGTTTTTAAACATAGTTTCCTTTGCGTTTTTAAATCCCGAAAACTGTGTGCCTGCCATCGGGTGACCGCCGTAATAGCAAAATCCGTTTTCCTCTGCCAGTTTAAAACACGGCTCGCATACAAATTGCTTCACTCCGCAACAGTCAATGACCTTTGCTCCCTTTTTAAATTTTGATGCATTCTCCTTTATATATTCAACAGTAGCCTTGGGGTAAAGTGCAACGATTACAATATCCAAATCCGAAATATTTTCTTCTGTAATCTCATCATCTATCGCGCAAATAAGCTTTGCACGCTTTATCGAAGATTCATCAATATCAAATCCGTAGACCTCGTTATCTGTATAAAATTTAAAAGCTCTTGCCATTGAACCGCCGATAAGTCCAAGTCCCGCTATCCCTATTTTCATAATTATTCCCCCTGAATTATTTAATAGCTTCCGTAATTTTGTTTACTCTTTTTGCAACCTCTGCAAACTGCTCGGGTGTAAGTGACTGCGGACCGTCGCAGAGTGCTTTTGATGGATTGTTGTGTACCTCAATCATAAGTCCGTCTGCACCTGCCGCAGTAGCCGCAAGAGACATCGGCATTACAAGCTTTGAAAGACCTGTTGCGTGACTTGGGTCTATAACAATAGGCAGATGCGAAAGCTCTTTAAGCACAGGAACCGCCGAAATGTCGAGGGTATTTCTTGTGTATGTTTCAAAGGTTCGAATTCCTCTTTCACAAAGGATTACCTTTTCGTTTCCTCCTGCCATAATATATTCAGCACTCATAAGCAGTTCCTGCATAGTGTTTGCAAGTCCTCTTTTTAAGAGTATCGGTTTGTCTGTTTTGCCTAAAACCTTTAAAAGCTCAAAGTTCTGCATATTTCTTGCACCAACCTGAATGACGTCAACCTCATCAAAAAGAGGAAGATGTGTCACGTCCATAATTTCGGTAACGATAGGCATACCCGTCTTTTCTTTCGCTTTTAAAAGGAGTTCAAGTCCCTCCGCGCGAAGTCCCTGAAAAGCGTATGGGGAAGTTCTCGGCTTAAATGCACCGCCTCTTAAAAGCTTTGCACCTGCCGCCTTTGCTGCTACAGCGATTTCTGTAAGCTGTTCTTCCGATTCAACAGAGCATGGCCCTGCAATCATAGCAAAGTTTCCGCCGCCGATTTTTACACCATTTATATCTATAACCGTGTCATCGGGATGAAATTTTCGGTTTGCATTTTTGAAAGGCTCTGAAATTCTTTTTACCGCGTCTACAATGGAAAGGCTTTCAATAAGGTCAATATCAATAGCCGAGGTATCACCTATAAGTCCAAGTACTGTTTGAAATTCACCCTCGCTTATGTGAATGTCAATGTTTTGAGACTTTAACCATTGTATTAAATTTTCTCTTTTTGATTCTTCTGCATTTTTCTTAATTACTACTATCATTTTTGAAACCTCCGATTATTAGAGTGGGTGGAACATATCCGATGAAAGTCTGTTTTTAAATACAAAAAAGGTTCATCGGAGGATTGTCCCGATGAACCTTAATAAACTAATTCAAGGCAGCACAATCATCCTTATTCATAACAAACTGAATAAAGATAATAATATTTAGCTGCGAAAGTTGATTTAGTCATATTAAACACACTCTTTATAAAAATTTTTTTAAAATTATATCTCAATAATTTCTGTTTGTCAAGTGTTTTTTGACAAACAAGGGCATATATTTGCGTTTTAAAAGAGGAAAATGGAAGTTTTTGCAGAAATTATAGTCTATACAATTTTATTCGGAGGGACAAAATGGAACTGAGAGAAAAGCTTGAAGAACGGGAATGTAAGAATTTATCGCCATATGCAGCAAAAAGTGCGGAGAGCAAGGGCCGTGTGCGTGAAGAAAAAAGATGTGAACTCAGAACCGAGTTCCAGCGAGACAGGGACAGAATTGTTCATTCCAAAGCATTTAGACGCTTAAAGCACAAGACACAGGTGTTTCTCTCTCCTGAGGGTGACCACTATCGCACAAGACTTACGCATACCCTCGAGGTTTCGCAGATTGCGAGAACAATGGCAAGAGCGCTCAACCTCAACGAAGATTTGACAGAGGCGATTTCGCTCGGTCACGATTTGGGACACACTCCTTTTGGACATATGGGTGAAACCGTGCTCGGCAGAATTTGCCCTCGCGGATTTCGGCATAATGAACAGAGTCTTCGCGTAGTGGATGTGCTCGAGAGAGAGGGCGGCTTAAATCTTACATATGAGGTTCGTGACGGAATTCTCTGTCACACGGGTGATAAAAAGGCAGAAACTCTTGAAGGTCAGGTCGTTGCCCTCTCGGATAAAATCGCTTACGTAAACCATGACATAGACGATGCGATAAGAGGGGGAGTTATAACAGTTGATGATATCCCCAAAGAATATGGAGAGATATTGGGAAAGAAAAATTCAGAGCGGATAAACACAATGATTTGGGCTGTTATAGAGGAAAGTGACGGAAAGCCGAAAATCTCTATGCAGGATGACATATATAAAGCGATGATGGGACTTCGAAAGTTTATGTTTGAGAATGTCTACATATCATCAGAGCCTAAAATAGAAGAGAAAAAGGCAAAGTTCATTCTTGAGGGACTGTACCGTGCATATCTTGAAAAACCTGAACTTATACCCCAAAATCAGAGTAAAAAAAGTGACTCTGACGATATAAACATTATTGCGCGTGATTACATAGCGGGAATGAGTGACAGATATGCCGTTGCAAAATTTTCCGAGATTTATGTACCAAAGTTCTGGCAGTTTTAAAATTATTTAAATAAAAAAGGATTTTGACGGGTTGCGTCGAAATTATACAATTGTGTGATTTAAAACAAAAGGCGGTGAAAAAGTGGCGGAGGCTGATTTTCAGAATTTTATCGATGAAGTAATTGATAAAAATGATATAACGGAAGTAATATCTGAATATGCAAAGGTAAAGAGGGCGGGCAACCGCTTCGCTGCTCTGTGTCCGCTTCACAATGACAAGAAATCACCGTCACTTTCTATTTCCCCCGATAAACAGTTGTTTCACTGCTTCGGATGCGGAGCGGGCGGAAACGTAATTCACTTTATTCAGGCGGCAGAGCATCTTGATTTCATGGATGCCGTACGATTCCTTGCCGACAGGGCGAAAATACCCATGCCCGAATTTAAACGTTCGGGTGGCGGCGGAAAGACTGTATCTGTTGACAAAAAGGAGCTTATCTACGATATAAATCGTGAGGCGGCACGATATTTTTATTCGATGCTGACTAAAGATGAGGGCAAGGAAGCTTATGAATATCTCAAAAACAGAGGGATAACAAACGCAACAATAAAGATGTTTGGCATCGGCTATGCGCCTGAGGGGTGGACAAACCTTATTGATTATCTCAAAGAAAAGGGGTATAACGAACATAGCATCTACGAGGCAGGACTTGCCAAAAGAAGAGATAACGGAACATATTACGATGCATTTTATGATGGCAGAGTTATGTTCCCTATAATAAATCCGCAGGGCAGAGTAATCGGTTTTGGCGGAAGAATTATGGTAGATCGTGCCAATACGGGTAAGTATATAAATTCACCCGAGACACTGGTCTTTAAAAAGAAAGAAAATCTGTTTGGATTAAACCTTGCAAAGAATGACCGTTCGGGCAGACTTTTGCTTATGGAGGGGTATATGGATGTTATATCTTTGCATCAGGCGGGAATTTGCAATGCGGTTGCGTCGCTCGGTACAGCGTTTACAGACGAACAGGCAAGGCTTGTAAAGCGGTACGGAGGCAAGGCGGTTCTTTGCTATGACTCGGACGAGGCTGGGAAAAAAGCGACCTTGCGTGCCGGTGAAATCCTTACAAATCACGATATAAAAACCAAGGTTTTAACTGTAACAGACGGGAAAGACCCCGATGAATTTATAAGAGCAAAGGGCGGGGATATGTTCAGGGTTCTTATAGAGGGGGCAAAGCCGCTGTTTGAGTATAGGATTGACGAAATCCAGAAACAATATAGTGAAAATGAAGACGGAATACTGAAATTTTATGACGATGATGCAAAGATAGAATTCATAGAGGCGGCAGCAAGAGTTTTAAGCGAGATAAAAACGCCCATTGAATATGAAATATATGCAGACCGTGTTTCCAAAAAAACAGGAATATCAATAGAGAGCCTTAATGCGACAGTTAAAAATTTAAGGCGAAAGGCAGAAGCCGAAGCGGACAGAAGCGAGGAGAGACAACGCCGCCGCATAACCCGTGATGAAAAAAGGGGCGTCGAGCCTCAGCAAATGGGAATTTTCAATGCGGAACAGCTTCTTTTGTCCCTGCTCTGTGACAGAAAGGTCTATCGCACAGCGAAGAATAGCGGAATTACATCTGCACATTTTTCTTATCCGTTACATAGGCAGCTTGCCGAAATAATCGAGAAAATGTATACCGAAGAGGGACGGGTAGATGTAAATGCCATATTGAATTCGGCAGAAGAATCTGAAAGAGGTCGGATAGCCAAAATTCTGCTGGACGATAAGAATGTGTTTGACAAGGAAAAGGCGTGCAAACAACCGATATCAACACTCCTTGATAAAGAAGGTAAATCAAAACAACAGGAGATGCTCGATTCGGGCGATTTAGAGGCACTTGATGCGCTTTTGAGAGAAAGAGCAAAAAAGCCGTAAGGCTTGAATACAGAAGATAGTTTTTGGAAAGGATGATAACAATGGAAGAAGAAAAGAAGATTCAAAAACAAAACAGAAAGACGGTTTTGCAAAGTCTTTTGGAGCAAGGTAAGAAAAAGGGTGTCCTTGATTATAAGGAGGTAAACGATAAGCTCGAAGAGCTTGAGCTTGATGCCGACCAGATAGAGAAAATGTTCGAGTATCTTGAAAAGCACGGCGTTGAAATTGCAGGCACACTCGATGATGAGGATGATATCGATTTAGACGATGAGGAGATGGAAATATCCCGCGAGGAATTGGCAGATTTGTCAGTCCCGAGCAGTGTCAGTATTGATGACCCCGTAAGAATGTACCTTAAAGAAATAGGTAAGGTTGATCTTCTTACAACTGAAGAAGAGGCTGAACTTGCAAAGCGTATGGCAGAGGGTGACCGAATTGCAAAGAAAAAGCTTGCAGAGGCGAACCTCAGACTTGTTGTAAGTATAGCAAAGCGCTACGTGGGCAGAGGTATGCTCTTCCTTGATCTTATACAGGAGGGAAATCTCGGTCTTATAAAGGCGGTAGATAAGTTTGACTACACCAAGGGCTATAAGTTCAGTACCTATGCGACATGGTGGATAAGACAGGCTATCACAAGAGCGATTGCCGACCAGGCAAGAACTATCCGTATTCCTGTCCATATGGTAGAGACTATCAACAGACTTGTGCGCGCGTCAAGACAGCTCGTGCAGGAGCTTGGCCGTGACCCCTTGCCCGAGGAGATTGCCAAGGAAGTTAATATGCCGATTGACAAGGTTTGTGAAATAATGAAGATAGCACAGGAGCCTGTTTCATTTGAAACACCGATAGGTGAAGAGGAAGACAGCCACCTTGTTGACTTCATTCAGGATGAGGATGCACCCGCACCTTCAGAGGCGGCTACTTTTGCACTGCTTAAAGAACAGATTGTAGAGGTCTTAGGAACACTAACCCCCAGAGAAGAAAAGGTATTAAGACTCAGATTCGGTCTTGATGACGGCAGAGCACGTACGCTCGAAGAAGTTGGCAAGGAGTTCGACGTAACACGTGAGCGTATCCGTCAGATAGAGGCAAAGGCTCTGCGAAAACTTCGCCACCCCAGCCGCAGCAGAAAGCTTAAAGATTATTTAGAATAATTATTAAATCAAAATTTTCATTGCCACCGATGAAGCATTCTCCTTGAGGAGAAGGGGGACCGCGTCAGCGGTGGATGAGGTGTAATTCGTTCGACGGTCCGTTTTGGTTTTAAAGAGCAGAAATTAGTTTTAATTGAAAGGAATTGATTTAGTTTGGATTCATTACCCCCCCGACCTATTTTGTTGATTGCGATTTTCGCATTTGTGGTATGTATTATAACCTCAATGGCAAGAAAGGCAAGCATAACGGTAAGCGATGCGTGGCTTTCTCAAAGAGCAGAGGACGGAGAAAAGAAAGCAAAAAGACTTTTTAATTTACTTCAGGAAAAGTCGTCGAGAATTATGGACGGCTTCCAGGTGTTCTTTGTTTTAATCTCGTTTGTGTTCTGCGTATATACAACGGCACTTATCTGTTATTTTGCGGATTATGTTGGCATCAGTATATATAAAAACTCTGCTGCTTGCGTTCTTGCAGTATTGGCAGGTGCGGTAATCACGGGAATTTTATATTTTGTTTTCTGTGTTATAATACCTGAACGTATTGCGGCTCGCAAAGCGGAGAAGCTTTCGCTTTCTCTCTCCGGATACACATTTTTTGTGTATATCATATCAAGCCCGATTTTATGGGTTTGCAGAATTTTGGCAAAAATATTCGGCAGTATCTTTGGCGCAGGTGAAGATAATCTTACCGAGGAGGTAACCGAAGAAGAAATTCGTATGATGGTTGATATTGGCTCGGAGAGCGGTGCGATTGATGATGATGAAAAGCAGATGATACATAATATCTTCGAAATGGACGATAAGCCCGTCGAGGAGATAATGACTCATCGTACGGAAGCTTGTATCCTTTGGCTTGAGGACGGACTTGACAAGTGGAAGGAGTTTATCGACGAAACCAATCACACAAGGTATCCCGTCTGCGGCGAGAGTATAGATGACGTTATAGGAATTGTAAACAGCCGTGACTTTTACAGATTTATGTTAGACGGCGGCAAGGATATAAAAGCAATTCTCAGGGAGGTTTTCTTCATTCCCGACACCATTAAAGCAGACGAGCTTTTGTCCACAATGCAGAGCGAGAATGAGCATATGGGCGTCGTAATGGATGAATATGGCGGTTTTCAGGGATTGGTTACGCAGGAGGATTTGATAGAAGAAATTGTAGGTGAATTATATAGCGAATATGATGAGCCTGAAGCAGAAGAAATCCCGATAGTAAAGCTGGAAGATGGACTGTGGCAGATAAGCGGAAGTGCAGAGATAGAGAAAGTGGAGGAAGAGCTGGAGCTTGACATCGAAAAGGGTGATTACAATACCTTTGCAGGACTCATACTCAGCCATTTGCAGACTATTCCCGCAGATGGCGAGGTATTCGAAATCGAAATCGAAAATATGAGTATAAAGGTTACCTCTGTCATTGACCACAGAATAGAAAGCGGTATAGTTTCGATTTTAAAACCCGAAGAAGACGAAGAAGATGATGAATAATCAAAAGGCTGAACGATTGATTTCGTTCAGCCTTTTACGCTTTTGTTTACAGATATTTTTTCATATGCCCGAGGGCGTTTTTTTCAAGGCGTGAAACCTGTGCTTGGGAAATTCCTATTTCGTTTGCGACCTCCATTTGCGTTTTTCCCTGAAAAAAGCGCATAGACAAAATACGCTGCTCGCGTTCGTTTAGCTTACGCATCGCCTCTTTAAGTGAAATCTTTTCAAGCCACGAATCATCCGCATTTTTCTCATCTGCAATCTGATCCATTACAAAAACGGCGTCGCCCCCGTCGTGATATATTGGCTCTTGCAAAGACACGGGGTCGAGTATTGCATCAAGGGCAACAGAAACATCCTCCCTCGGTATGTCAAGCTCTTTTGCGATTTCTTCTATTGTAGGCTCGCGCCCGTTTGCGGCGGTAAGCCTTTCCTTAGCAGAGAGTGCCTTGTAAGCGGTATCACGCATAGAACGGCTGACCCTGATTGCGTTGTTGTCCCGAAGATAACGGCGGATTTCGCCAATTATCATCGGCACTGCGTAGGTAGAAAATTTCACATCGTGAGACGGGTCGAAATTATCGAGGGCTTTTATAAGACCAATGCACCCTATCTGAAAGAGGTCGTCCGCGTTTTCGCCGCGGTTGCTGAAGCGGCGCAGAATGCTGAGAACAAGCCTTAAATTTCCGCATATAAATTCTTGTCTTGCCTGCATATCGCCCTTTTTTATTTTCTCAAAAAGAGCCTTTTTCTGTTCCTCGGTAAGAACAGGGAGTCTGGATGTATTGACTCCGCATATTTCAACCTTGCTTGTCATAGTATGTCCCCCGTAAAGTTTGTCTTTAATATGAATTATTTGCCTGCGGGCAGTTTTTATACTGTCAAAAATAATAACATTTTGCGGTTAGGATAAAATGCAACTCCGTGCTAAAAAATATTTGCATTTATGACATAACTGTGTTAAAATAAAGATGATATGCTAATTTGGCAAAAAATATACAAAAATAAAGCATAAATCGGCAAAAATATTTGCGGTTTTATTATTGGCTAAACCGATTTTATGTGGTAAAATAACTAAAGAATATCCAGCTGAAGAGAAAGGCGGAAGAGTTATGCTGACACTTGATAAGGTTTATCATGCAGGCTTTGTGCTCAAGGAGGTAATCAGACCTACCGATTTGATACAGTCGAGTACAATTTGCCCTGATTCAGAACTGTATTTAAAGACAGAAAATTTACAGATAACGGGGTCATTTAAGGTAAGGGGTGCATACTATAAGATTTCGCAGCTTACCGATGCAGAAAAGGAAAAGGGAGTTATTGCTTGCTCTGCGGGCAATCACGCACAGGGTGTTGCTCTTGCGGCAGCAAAGAATGGGATAAAATCTCTCATTTGCATTCCCGACGGTGCGCCGATTTCCAAGGTGGAGGCTACCAAGAGCTATGGCGCAGAGGTATGCCTTGTAAAAGGTACCTATGACGATGCCTATGAAAAGGCGGTTTCTCTGGTTGAGGAGAAGAATGCCACATTTATTCATCCTTTCGATGATGAAATGGTAATTGCAGGTCAGGGAACAATCGGCCTTGAAATTATCGACCAGCTTCCCGATCTTGATGCGGTTATCGTTCCTATCGGCGGCGGCGGACTTATAAGCGGTGTTGCGTTTGCAATCAAATCACTCTGCCCCAATGTAAAGGTTTACGGCGTTCAGGCGGCGGGTGCACCTTCAATGCTCAATGCCGTTAAGAATAAAGAAATAAAAACGCTCGACTCGGTCAAGACAATTGCCGATGGTATCGCGGTTAAAACTCCGGGCGAGCATACCTATGAGTATTGCTCAAAATACGTTGACGAAATTGTAACGGTTACAGATGATGAGGTTGCGACAGCAATACTTGCTCTCATTGAAAAGCAAAAGATGATTGCAGAGGGTGCAGGTGCAGTTGCGGTTGCGGCGGCAATATTCAATAAGGTTCCCGTTAAGGGCAAGAAAGTTGTTTGTCTTGTGTCGGGCGGTAACATTGACGTTACTATCTTATCAAGAGTTATAGACAGAGGTTTGCAGAAAGCGGGCAGACTTGCAGAGCTTGTGATTGAGCTTGTGGACAAGCCGGGTCAGCTCCTTGGCGTATCAGAGATAATTTCACGCACGGGCGGAAATGTAGTATCCGTAAACCACGCAAGAACAGATGTTAATTTAGATATAAATTCTTGTGTACTGCGTATCTCTATGGAAACAAGAAATCAGGAGCATCTTGACGAAATAAAGAAAGCCCTTGCAGATAACGGATATAAAATTGTTAATGCATAAGACTCAGAGGAGGATATATAAATGAGTGCAGAAATAAAAAAGATACACACAGATAAGGCGCCTGCGGCGATTGGTCCATATTCACAGGCGACAGTTGTGGGTGAAATGGTATATACCTCGGGACAGATTGCAATTGACCCGCAGACGGGAAACCTCGTAGATGGCGGAATTGCAGAGCAGACCGAGCAGGTAATGAAAAATCTCGGCGAGGTTCTCTCGGCGGCAGGCAGCAGCTTTGACAATGTGGTAAAGACAACTTGTTTCCTTGCAGACATTGCTGATTTTGCAGTTTTTAACGAAATATACGGAAAATACTTTGCGAGCAAACCTGCAAGGTCTTGCGTTGCTGTACGCGATCTTCCCAAGGGTGCTCTTTGCGAGGTTGAGGTTATAGCGGTAGTATAACTGTTTATGGAGTCGGTGCGCCGACTCCTGTTTTGATTTTTAAATAAGGGATAATGTTATTGCAGAAAGGAAGAATATTATGGCAGTAAAGCGACTTTTTGTTGAAAAGAAAAAAGGATTTGATATTGAGGCGGGTGCAGTATGCCGTGACCTTAAAGAGAATTTGGGTCTTGACGGACTCCGTGCGGTTCGTGTAATCAATCGTTATGATATAGAGGGAATGACCGATGCGGAAATCGAACTTACACGTGACACAGTTTTTGCAGAGCCTCAGGTTGATGATATCACATTTGATGAGATTGAAATTTCCGAGGGTAAGTATTTTGCTATGGAATATCTGCCTGGACAGTTTGACCAGAGAGCAGACAGTGCGGCACAGTGCGTGCAGATTATGACGGGTGGAGATAAGCCTAAGGTTCGTACCGCAAAGCTTATTGTTTTAATAGGTGACATAACCGATGAGCAACTCGAAGCGGCGGCAGAGTATAGCATCAACCCCGTAGAATCAAGACGCGCAAGCCTTGAGATGATAGACACTATCAATGACGGCGGAGCGGAGCCTGACGATGTAGCAAGCCTTGACGGCTTTATTGACCTTGATGATAAAGGCCTTTCTGATTTTATTGCAAAAATGGGACTTGCTATGGATTTTGACGACATCAGTTTCTGTCAGGATTACTTCAAGAACACAGAAAAGAGAAATCCCACAGTTACAGAAATCCGTATGATTGATACATATTGGTCTGACCACTGCCGTCATACTACATTCTCTACAATTCTTGACGATGTTAAGATAGAGGACAAGGTTATAGCAGAGGCGTATGACGAATATAAGAAATCGCGTGAATATGTGTATGCGGGTAAAAAGCAGAAGAATATCTGCCTTATGGACGTTGCTACCATCGCAGTTAAAGAACTTAAAAAGAGAGGTATGCTTACCGCTCTTGATGAGTCGGAAGAGATAAATGCCTGCAGTATTAACGTAAAGGTTGATTTAGAGGACGGAACGCAGGAAGACTGGCTCGTTATGTTCAAGAACGAAACCCACAACCACCCGACAGAGATTGAGCCTTTCGGTGGTGCGGCAACATGCCTCGGTGGTGCAATCCGTGACCCGCTCTCAGGACGTTCCTACGTTTATCAGGCAATGCGTGTAACGGGTAGCGGTGACCCGAGAAAGAGCCTTGCAGAAACAATGAAAGGCAAGCTCCCGCAGAGAAAGATTACTGTCGGTGCGGCACAGGGTTACAGCTCATACGGAAACCAGATTGGTCTTGCAACAGGTCAGGTAAACGAGATTTATGATGAGGGCTACGTTGCAAAGCGTATGGAAATCGGTGCGGTTATTGCGGCAGCGCCTAAAGAAAATGTTATTCGTGAGGTTCCAGAGGCGGGCGATATCGTAATATTACTCGGCGGAATGACAGGCCGTGACGGTTGCGGCGGTGCAACGGGTTCTTCAAAGGCGCATACAGATACATCACTCGAAACCTGCGGAGCGGAGGTACAGAAGGGTAATGCTCCCGTTGAGCGTAAGCTCCAGAGACTTTTCCGCAAAAAAGAGGTTGCTAATATGATTCGCCGTTGTAATGACTTTGGCGCAGGCGGAGTTTCGGTTGCGGTTGGCGAGCTTGCTGACGGTCTTTTGATAAACCTTGATGCCGTTCCCAAAAAGTATGATGGTCTTGACGGAACAGAGCTTGCAATCTCCGAGTCACAGGAGAGAATGGCGGTAGTTGTACGCAAGGGCGATGTAGAAAAATTCATCAAAGAGGCGGACAAGGAAAACCTTGATGCAGTATGCGTGGCAGAGGTTACAGATACAAACCGCCTTGTTATGAAATGGCGTGATAATGTTATATGTGATATAAGCCGTGACTTTTTAAATACCAACGGTGCTGAAAAGCATAACGACGTATATGTAGGTGCGGCAGACTATTCGGCAGAGATGTTTGATTTTGCTCCCAAGGGTGATACCTATGCCGAAAAGATTAGGAATATGATGAGCGATATCAACATCGCATCTCAACACGGACTTGTTGAAAGATTTGACAGCACAATTGGTGCAGGCTCGGTATTTATGCCATATGGCGGAAAGCATCAGCTCACACCCCAGCAGAATATGGTTGCAAAAATCCCGACCTTGCATAAGGAAACAGATACTGCAACTGTTATGGCTTACGGATATAACCCGAGGGTTTCAAAGAAAAATCCGTTCCTCGGTGCGCTTTATGCAGTTATTGAGTCTGTAACAAGAGCAGTTGCGGCAGGTGCTGATTATAACGATGTATATCTTACATTCCAGGAATATTTCGAAAGACTCGGCAGCGACGAAAAGCGTTGGGGCAAGCCCTTGTCTGCACTCCTCGGTGCATATGTGGCACAGGAAAAGCTCGGACTTGGCGCAATTGGCGGTAAGGACAGTATGTCAGGCTCATTCAATGATATCGATGTACCGCCCACACTTGTTTCGTTCGCGGTTGCTCCCCTTTCTGCAAAGAAGGCTATGTCAAATGAATTCAAGGGCGAGAATAACCTTGTTTTTATGCTCTCACCCAAGTATGATGAGAATAATATGCCTGATTTTGATAGCTTCAAGCAGCTTTGCGATATGCTCTATATGATGATAAACGACGAGAAGGTCGGACTTATTAAGTCAGTATGGGCGGTAGGCCTCGGCGGTGCTATGGAGGGTATCTGCAAGATGGCTCTCGGTAACGGGGTAGGCTTTGAGTTTACCGATTGCTGCAATAAGGCTGATATATTCAAGGCGAAGTACGGAAGCGTTATAGTAGAAGTAAACGGACTTGGTGCGACAGGCTCATTCGGCGGAAACATTGATGTTGTAAAGCTCGGTCATACTACCAAAGAGCCGTCAATCAAGATTTGCGGCGAGGAGATTTCTCTTAAGGAAATCGAGAATGCGTGGACCGCTCCCCTTGAGAGTGTATTTGCTACAAAGGCAAAGTTCGATGGCTACAATGGTCGCGTAAATCTTGCTGCCGGCAATTGGTTCAATCGCAACTGGAACACCAACAACTCGGCACAATTTACGGTGCAGACCAAGAAGTTGTCGCTTTCGACCTCGCTCTACTACTCGCAGGCGTGGGCTAATAGAGATGCAGTAGGATATCAAAGTAACCATTTCGAGAATTTGGTTGATGGCGCAGGTTATCGCTACATGAATGCAGATGGCAACTATGGCTACAACTACTATTCGCTCTATGGCAATGTAAACGCGAGTTATCAGATTGACTCGGTAAACCTCGTTACTGCCGAGGTTGGCATTTGGGGTGGCAAGCAGAAGAGCGATGTCAGAGCAAAATACGACTACTTCGACAGCAACAAGGCGTTGCTATATGGCTACAACTCGCCACAGACCAATACGCACGATTGGCTTGGCGTAGATGCTACGGTAAGTTATCAGCACTCCTTCAAGGGCGAGGGGCATACACTGACTGTGTCGGATAATATATCGATTATTCCGCCACAAGAGCAGATGCAGTTGCGACTCTACAATCCGTACGATAACAATATCGCCGCATCGAAGATATTGACAGACAAACGGGTGAATATGGTAAATAATGTTGCGCAGATTGACTACATAAACCCGATAAACAAGCACCATACCATTGAGGCTGGAGCAAAGCACTCATACGACAATACGCTGACAACTACGCTCCAAACAAATAGCGATGCGACAAATGCTATACTCGGAGAGTCGCAGGGTACTACGCGCCTGACACGAAATATACTCGGTGTGTATGCAGGTTACGCCTACTCGATGGATAAACTTTCGGTGCGCGCAGGCGGTCGTTTGGAGGGGGCGTGGTACGCAACCGACTATCAGAGCGATAAGCGAGAGAAGTGGAACACCTCGCTTGTGAATGTTATTCCATATATCTCCTTGACCTATCTGCCAAAGACGGGGCACACACTCGCCTTCTCCTACACGGAGCGACTCTCGCGCCCGGGCATCTATGCGATGTCGCCATTTGTAACAGAGGGTATGGCAGAGAAGCAGTACGGAAACCCCGACCTCCGCACAGGTGTTACTCATAACCTATCGTTGAAATATGCCTATTCGGACAATAAGTGGAGTGTAACGGGCGAGTTGTATTCGCGCCTCTCGAACAACCTTATATCGTCATACTCGTTCATAGACAGCGAGGGTTTCGTGAACTCCACCTATCGCAATTATGGTCGTATGCGCGGTTACGGAGTAGGGGTATCGCTCTCCTATCGCCCATCATCGAAATTCAACCTCTCGCTCTCGGTACGAGGTGGACACTTGGCGTTCAAGTTGCCTGACGAAGGTATCAACAGTAAGGGTTGGACCTTGTCGCACAACCTCAATATGATGATTGCGTTGTGGAAGGGTGCAAGGCTCACGCTTGGAGAGTACCTGTTGCGTATGGAGCCACAGATGGGTAGCGTGGGCACGAATTGGGTGTTTGGAACGCAGGCCCGCCTTGGACAGAAGTTACTGAAAGATAAGTTGGAGATTGCCGTTGCGGTATATAATCCACACGAACGACTATCAACCTTCAAGACGATGTCCGACACGCCAACCTATCGTCAGTGGCGTTCAGATAGCACCGTAGGTCGTTGCATACGACTCTCCGTAAGTTATAACTTCGGCAAGCAGGGTTTGTATGTCAAGCGCACAAACGCCAAGTCAGATGATGGTGGAGATAATATAGGTGGAAACTCAAAAGGAGCAGGATTATAAATATAACAATATAATAGAGTATGAAAGAGGCCATAAATGCAAATATCGGGCAGCAGGTCTTTACGCTTGACCGCGATGCCTACGACCGACTGACCATCTACCTCAACGATGTGCGCCGTCATATTACGAGCGATACAGAAGAGGTGATGAACGATATCGAAATCCGCATCGCCGAGATACTTCGCGAGGAGTTACCATCTGCGATGATGGTGGTGACACTCGCGATGGTAGAACGAGCTATAGCCCGCATCGGCGCACCCGAGGATTTCGGTGCAGAAAATAATTATAGTACAACAAATAACGAAAATGATATGAGAAATAGAGTTTTGCGCCGTTCGCGCACCGACCGTTCGATAGCGGGAGTATGCGGTGGTTTAGCTGACTATTTTGGCATCGACTCCACAATTTTGCGAATTGTGATGCTCTGCCTGATAATCTTCGGCGGAATGTCGTTGTGGGTATATATTATTATGTGGTTGCTGATTCCGGAAGAGTAGGCTCAATTAAAAATTGAGAATTGAGAATTGAGAATTGAGAATTGAGAATTATCAATTTCAAAAAGCCAATGGCTAATGGCTAATGGCTAAAAGCTTCAGAATATGGAGAAGGATAATATAAAAGTACAGATGCGCAAGGGCATAATGGAGTATTGTGTGCTTGCGATATTGGCCAATGGCGATTCGTATGCGCCGGCCATTATTACCGAGTTGAAGAGGGCTGAAATGATTGTTGTCGAGGGTACGCTCTATCCACTGCTGACACGATTGAAGAATGCCGGTTACCTGACCTATCGTTGGGAGGAGTCCTTGCAGGGGCCACCACGAAAGTACTACACCCTAACTGCCGAGGGGCGTACCTACCTCGCATCGTTAGACGAGGCGTGGGACACCTTGGTAGAGCAGATAAACAACATCAGAAACAGATAAAAAAGTACAACTATGAAACGATTAGTCTATACACTTATTCTCTCTGCGCTTTGCGTCACAGCATTTGCACAGGCCGATGGCGAGACAAATACCAAGACCGGTATTTTGCTTGCCAACGAGCACAAAATTGTAATGGAGGCCCGCCGTTCAGCAATGGATTTCAACGAAATAGAGGTTTCGAAGGCGATACGCCTTATTGTCGAGGAGCGCACCACGGGCAATATCATCGTTCGCGCACCGCAGTCGGTGATTCCGTATGTGTCACTCAAAGTCAAAGACGGCACACTCCACGCTACACTACTTTCGGGCGTACCCGTATCGCGCCGTTCTAACCTTTTGGCAGAGGTTTATGTGCCTTACAACGACAAGATAGACGCGATTACTACCTCAACGGCTGCTCGTGTGATTGTCAAGCCGACAATTTCGTGCGAAGAGTTGGATTTGGAGGCAACTTCCGCCTCGGTAATTGAGGTTACAGCAGCAGCAAAGGAGGTTTCGATAGACGCTTCGGCTGCATCGACCATAAAGGCAGAGTTGGCAACCGATGATCTCGACATCGACCTTTCGGGTGCTTCGGTGGCAACAATTACAGGCCAAGTAAAAGATGCCGAGATAGATTTATCGGGAGCATCAACTCTTCGTGCCGAGAAGATGCGCACATCAATACTCGATGTGGAGTGTTCGGGCGCATCAAAGGCATCGGTAATTGGCGTTCAATGCACCACAGAAGCAAGCGGAGCATCGGCAATAAATGTGGAGTGTCTGCAACTGCTGAACGCCTCGGCATCGGGTGCATCGTCAATCATTTATAGTGGTGATTGTCAAGTAAATATAATCTCCAATACAGGAGCAAGTTCAATTCGCAAAAAGTAAGAGGAACAGATATGAACGAGATTAAAAAATGCAGTATTTCGGGTGTTGGTTTCACCTTTGAGAAGGCAGCATACGACCGTCTTAACAACTACCTCGCATCTTTGAAAGAGGCATACAAAAACAACCCTGATAGCGAGGAGATTTTGGCAGATATTGAGGCTCGTATTGCCGAGTTGATACTCTCGGCACAGAGCGATGCGCAATGCGTTGTAACACTGCCGATTATCGAGAATATCATCGAGCAACTCGGCTCGCCGGAGGCTATTTCGGGCGAGGAGGAGAAGGCGGGCAATAGCAGCGAAAGCCGTATTCCGCGCCGATTGTACCGCGACCTCGAAAATGCGAAGTTGGGCGGTGTCTGCGCTGGTTTGGCAAAACATTTCGGCGTTGATGCAGTGTGGATTCGATTGGCTATGGCATCACCACTTATTCTTGTAGTGATTGGCGCACCATTCCTCCATTGGTTGTCCACACTCGGTGGCAATCTCTGCGCTGTCTTTTTTATAACCTACCTTATCTTGTGGTTTGCCATTCCAGAGGCGAAGTCGGCTCGTCAGAAGCTCGAAGCGGAGGGTAAGCCTATCTCTGCCAGCACCATTGCCAACCGCCAAGGGGCAACGCAGGAGGAGCAGGCAAAGTCGAGCGTGGCTTCGGTAGTAACAACTTTTGGTCGCTTTATGGTGATTGTGATGAAGGTGTTGCTCGGACTCTTGCTATTCCCTGTCGCATTTGTCGTATTTTTCCTACTGCTCTCGCTCGTTGTTATTACGGCAGGCGTAGGTGATCTGTTTATAGTCGATATAGGCAACTTCGCAGGAGTGATTGATGCTGCAAATGAGGTTGGTGTACCATTGATGGCTTTTGCGTTACTGTTACTCTTGGTCCCTGCAATCTATATCGGTTACCTATTTGTTACCCTGCTAATAAACAAAAAGCCTCGTTGGTGGGTGCTTCTCGTAACAATTTTGGCGTGGTTACTCGTCCTTATAGGAACAATCTTTGCAGGTTTCGACTATGCCGAAAATCGCTCATTCGCAACATTCTCGTCGGATAGCGAGGTGGAGCGTATAATGAAGAAATTCGATAACGAAAACGATCTCTCACGCCAGATTATGGAGAGCCTCGACGAAGAACCAAATACCGAACAAAAAGCTGAAATAGAGCGACTTCTGAATGATAAAAACGCTAAATCTATCGATAAATAAAACAATACCATAAGCATTCTCGGTAGATAGATAGCCATCCCACTTTTATATACGATTATATAATTTTGTGGGATGGCTATTTGTATTTTAATTTTTATTTCCTACCTTTGCACCACACTATACCACACATTACAATAAGGATATAACTATTAATAATCATAAACATCTAACAAAAATGAAAAAATTTATCATTTCGCTGACTGCGCTATTTGTGGCGTTATCAGCATCGGCAAAGGTGGAGACTATCCAAGTATTTGCCGACACTCCGCGCGAGAACATTAAGGGCAACATCGCCAAAATTGCGATTGAGGGTAACAGCGTACTTGTTAAGCCGATTAAAAAGAGTAAAAATTCGCGTGTTACGATAGAGCAGCGATTCGACCTAACCAACTACAAGGCTATTCGATTCACTCTCGAAAATCTCGAAGATAAGCCTATTCGCGTTCACCTCTTGGTAACTCACGCAAAGAAATATATCTCGAAGCCACGCAGAACAACCCCTAATGCAACAGGAGATATCTACTACCTCGCCCCACACGAGAAGCGAGAGGTTGTATTAAATCTCCCTGAACCGTTGCAGCACCCTGAGGTAAACAACGCATTCCGCCTAATGCGCTACACCCCTTACGCTGACGAGTTTGGATTCTGCTCATATTCAGGTAACCTTACCAAAACTCAATATATCACCTTCCATTGTAACTTGCTCTCAATCAGCAAAACACACAAAAATGGTTGGCGCGTTTCCAATTTAGAGATTGTTCCTGGTAAGCGCGTAAAGAATCCAAAGGTTGTGCGTATGGCGTACGATGATTTCTTCCCATTTATCGACCAATACGGACAGTACAAACATCAAGATTGGAAAGGCAAAACCCACTCGGACAAGGAGTTGCAAAAAGCCCGCAAAGTGGAGGAGGCCGACCTTGCAGAGCATACCGGCCCGACAGATCGTAACAAAT
>CALDQB010000016.1 GCA_937911665.1 uncultured Clostridia bacterium
CCCATGTTACATGGTTACCGCCGCTTGTGGTGTGCTGTTCAGACTTTGCATAGATATATTCCCATGTTGTTGCGTCCGAAGCTGAAACCTCGCCGATTACTGCAAAGCTGAGCATTATTGCCATTACAAGAACTATACTTAATGTTCTTTTGAGTTTTCTCATATTTTTCAAGCTCCTCTTGTAAAATTTTGATATGTTTTTGCGGGAGGGATGAATCCCTCCCCTACGATTGCGTGTCGTTTGTGTTTCGTTGCGGGAGGAGCAAGCCCCTCCCCTACAATTGTTTAATAAACCAATTCCATTCTTGAGAACAATGTTGCGTCCTTGTTATGTGAACCGATACCGCCGCCGTATTCCATACCAATTCTGCCCTCGCCGTCATCGTCGTTCATCAAAATCGCCATACGCATCTTGTTCGCGGGATTAACAACGTAACCCTCGTAGAAGAGTTCGGACCACGGCATCTTCATCTCATAAATAGTATATGTATCATAACGCTCTACCGCGAATTCGGTCTTCGTAAGCGGTTTGCCCGTCTTAGATGAATCGTAGTGCATCTTCCAGCACCATGAAACAGGTCCGAATGTATCCTCAAGCGCGAAGCCAACCTCGGCATAGTGTGATTTAAGAACGGGGTTGATATTCTCCTGGTCATGAATACCAAGCTGGATACCATCCATATCCCAGATGTTAACGTAGTTGCCTTCGGTTGCCCCCTTACACTTGCCTACATGAACATCATCGGTTGTGATACAGAGCAGATAGAGATACTCCTCATCCCATAACGCCTGGGCTGTAAAGGATAAGTCATCTACACCTGTCCATGTCGATATATGGGTTTCCTGTGCCCATATATTAGACTGTCTGTTTGCGCCGAACCAGCCGCCTGTCCACTCACCTGCATCATTTGCGCCGTCTATTGTCGGCTTGTTGTATGCATACTTCGCGGTAGTGAAGTCAAGCTCCTCATCGAGCTTTGCCTTAAAGCCTGTACCAAGCTCAAGTCTTGCGGTCATATCGATAAACTGCTTATTTACCATTTCGGGCAGTTTGAAAAGATATGTGATGCTTGTTCTTGCAGCGAGGTCTTTAAACTCACGTACGTTATTCATCTCAGCGATGTTTGTGGGCTTTTCGATGTAAAGCTTACCATCGAGAGGTGTAGTCTGTGCATTGTTTGTTACCTTTGCCAGAATAGCCCAGCGTGTGTCACTGTTTTCTGAATACTTAAATCTCTCGAAGGTAACCGTTGCCGCATCCTTAATATCAATCTCACCCGGGGATACGTAGCAGAGGTAACCCTCTTCATCAAATACTTTTATTGTAGAATAAGCTCTGCCGTACTCCCAAGAAGGTGCCTGAACCATAACTTTCGCTGTATCACCGACAAAACCTTCGTTTGATACAACAGTAAGGTCATCTACCTCGATAGTGTAATTCTTGTTTGTGTTTCTCTTAAGTTCAAAGGGGACAACGTCACCGTTAATGCCTGATGTAATAATGGATACAGGCTCAATCTCCGCCTTCTTGTCTGCCTTTTCAAACTTTGTAAAGTTACCCACTACATAGTATGGGTCATTGTAAACCGAGAAGGTGAATATTCCATCATCGGATCTCATTGTGCCAATGTAGTTAGCAAAGATATCATATACGTCTACGGTTTCACAACCGAGGTTATACGCTCTCTGTGCTCCCTTGTGTACTTCCGCCTGAATATACATAACATCCTTCTGGATTTCGGGTGTGTAATAGTGGAACGCCCAAATCTGGTCATCTCTGCTTCCTATTATACCCTTTTCCTCGGTGTTAGTCTTCAAGAAGTTGTTAGCGCCCGAAACCGCTATAAGGTTAGGCTTTGCACTAAGCGGGGAGTATCCCTGTCCGCCAAGCGGGCAATTGATAAAACCAAAACATTCTTCATTCTCAGTAGCATCTGCTCTGTCGGGGAATGTATGCCAAAACCACTTTTCATATTTATTAAATCCATAGAAAGAGGCGTTTGCCATAGCGGTATTTCTCGCCTGCGCGCGTCTGGGTGCACCACCGGGATAAACCGCTTCAGAAAAGGCAGGCTCGCCTGTGAGGTGACCTTCCTTTCTCATATCCTGGGAAGTAAAACCAACCTCTGTCAGCCAGATGCGTACATTGTCGTAGCCTTTTTCTTCAAAATGATCTATGTGCTGCTGCGCAACATCGTGTCCATATGTTTCAACATCCCATCCGCCTGACCAGTCATATCTGTGCATTGTGAATACATCAACATTATCAAGACCGCCGTTATCAATAAACGGGTCGAGGAGGTAGGTATAGAAGTCTGTTGTTGTAGGACCTGAAACCGAAATCTCGGGCGTAACCGCCTTAACTTGCTTATAAACTTCTTTAACAACCTCTGCCCACTTTGCACCGCCGTAAGTTCCGTCAACTACGTTCTGATAAAGCTCAGGCTCGTTGAATATCTCGATATCATCGATGTACTCTCTGAACTGATATGTCATATCAGCGGCAAACTTTGCAAAGTACTGAAGCTCCTCATCATTTCTGGGCATTCTCTCCCATCCGCCGAATGACATCTCATCCTTCGCACCGCTTAAGGTAGATGCCTCTGTCCAGAACGGCTGTCTCAGCTCCATCTGGATATCAATGCCTCTGTCATAAAACTCCTTGAGCATTGGCTCAAACTTATCATTTACATATCTGCCGTCAACCAGTCTATGCCAGTCTCTTATCTGTCCTTGACGAATCCATCCGATACCCGCTCTCATCATCATTTCTGCGTCAACATCAGAGGGGGTAAGGTTGTGCTCGTTCATACCGACTCTCTCATTTAAGGTTGTGGCATCCCACAAGTGCGAAATAGAGAAGTCTACCTGTTTCCACTCGTCATCAGCAACATATTCGCCGCCGTTTGTTGATGTTTCGGTAACAATCTCTGCGTAGTAAACGCCATGACGCACAGGATTTGCAACCTCTATCGGTACTGTCTTTGCCTCGCCCGCTGCAAGCTCAAACTCGCTTGAGTGGGTCGAAATCAGCATATCGTTGGCATTACGTATATTTACCGTCATCTTTGTTTTGATTGCACTGTCTGTCGATGCGTTAAAAAACGGAATGTTCAAAACAGGAGTTTCGGTATCTGAAAGCATATTACCCGCTCTCTCCGAACCTGCGAAGCTTCCCCATGTCGTCATACGGAGCGGTGATGCCCACGGCTTGCGGTAAATCTTAATCGACTGTACCACAGGCTTGTATGTAAATCCGTTGTTACCTATATTAAGTGTCCAGTTGGAAATACGAATATCAAATCCACCTGCCACGCGGTTCATAGCCGCAAAGTCTGTGATTATAAAACGCTTTTCTCTCCACATCGGGTCATCACCGAGTACAGCGAGCTTGCCGCTGGTAAAGGTGTTAGGTTCACCGGTGAAACCTTTCTTAACACCAATTCCTGTTCCATATCCGTCATAATGGGGATAGAGGTCAACTCTGCCGCCGTCCCAGTATTTAACATCTACATATATCTCCTCACCATCGGGGTTGTCGTAGATGAATTTGTCCGAAATATTAAGACAGATACTGTTGCCGAACTGAAACGCCTTGATTCCATTTTCTTCAACAACCATACCTTGAGCATCGAATTTTTCAACGTTAACGGTCTTTATCTGACCGCTCTCATCAATATAAAATTCTGCATAATCGGGAATATCCTCGTTCGATGTGCCCACAACATCGGGAGCCTGTTCCTCCTCCGCCATAGCCGCCATAGGAACGCTGAAGGTTGTCGCAACTACGCAAATCAATACTGCGATTGCGAATAACCTTTTCCATCCCGTCGTGTCCTTTTTAGTAAACATAAGTCGTCCTCCTCTGTGTGCAAAGTAACATATTTTTACAGTTTTAATAAATTACTATATAAAAAATCAATATATAAATATGTAAGGAAAGATGCAAAATAACCGCTCTACTGTGTAATATTACCCAATTCCAATCGTATTTATAGTGAAAATTTTGCAAAAACGTGCGTCATGGGGACTCGTCCCCCCACTATCATTCCTGCCAATTATATCACAATAGTTACAATTTTGCAACACTTTTTCGATTTTTTTTCATAGATTTTCACGTAAAAACTCGGGTTTTTAAAACATTCTCTGTTTTGCACAAAAGAACGCTGACTTATCTGTGAATTTTGACCGAAGCCTGAGCCGACAACGAGACTGATGAGTTGTAAGGTTTGGCGCTTGTCCACCGCCGATATGCATATTCCGCGGTGCGTCGGAGACCGCCGCACCCTACCAATTTGGGTATTCGTGAATCACCCCTACAACCTATGGCAACAGAAATGATTGTAGGGCAGGGGCTTGCTCCTGCCGACCCGCCTTCTCGCTTTATTTGAAAAAACAGGAATCCCTCCGTCATTTTCTTGCGAAAATGCCACCTCCCTTGAATCCCCCAGTCT
>CALDQB010000017.1 GCA_937911665.1 uncultured Clostridia bacterium
GAATCCCTCCGTCATTTTCTTGCGAAAATGCCACCTCCCTTGAATCCCCCAGTCTTGCCTGCGGCAATCCTATCTCGCCTGCCGGCTCGGTCAGCGCATAACAATTGCCACCGGCAATTTGCGCCCCTTTAGGCAAGGGGGCCGAATCGGGAGGCTAAAATCAAAAATTTTTTCAAATATCTATGAAAACCCCCGATAGTAAATCTCTACTATCGGGGGTTTGACTATTTTACTGTTTCGCCTGTTTTTATGCTGTGCCAGCCGCCACTTGCGACTATTATATGGTCGGCAAGGACAATACCAAGCTTTTTTAGTGCCTCATCTACCTCTCGGGTAAGAGTAAGGTCGCTCATTGACGGCTGCAACCTGCCGCCTGGGTGGTTATGTGCCAGAATAACAGCATAAGCCTCGTTCAATATGGCGGTTCTCGCGATTTTGTGAATGGATATGTTCGATGAATTAGATGTGCCGTCGGACATTTTATCAAAGCGTATTATTCTCATAGAAGAATTAAGGCTTATCATATACAAATTTTCAACAAGCTTGCCATAAAACAAGGTTTGTACATATTCGCCCATTTTAGCCGGGGTGTCGAGGACGGGCCTTTCACCGCTCTCTTGCACACACCTCTCAACAATGCCTAAAAGGGGAGGTAGGTCGTGCAAAAACTCAGCTGTGCGCGCACCCACACCCTCAAATGAGCGGAGCTGTTCAATATCAGCGGTAAGCACACCATAGAGAGAACCAAATTCGTCAAGAAGTTCGTGCGCCAGATCGTTTGTATTACCTCTTGGTATAACTGCAAAGAGCAACTTTTCAAGCTGCTCATGCTCTTCTAAAAATTCAAGACCCATAAGACGTGATTTTGCATCTATGCGTTTTCTGTGCCCCTTATGAACATCGCCGGACATTATTTGCTTCCTCTGCTGCCGGGCTTTACAAGAGGCAGACCGCTCTTGCAGATGGGACATTCATTTGCCTCGTATGAGGTAATGTCCATAGAAAATGCGCTCTTATAAGGAACACCAAAGTCGATTTTGCCGCCTGTACGGTCTACGATAGAACCGATTCCCGCGATAACACCGCCGCATTCCTTAACAAGCTCCATAACCTCGCGTACGCTTCCGCCGGTTGTTACAACGTCTTCAACGATAAGAACTCTCTGTCCTTCTTCGATTGTGAATCCTCTGCGAAGAGTCATAGCGCCGTTTTCGCGCTCTGCAAATATATTCTTAACTCCTAGCTGTTTGCCAACCTCGTAAGACATCTGAATTGCACCGATAGCAGGGCCAATAACAACGTCGATGCTATCATCTTTGTACTTGGCTACAAGCTCTGCACAAAGGGGAACGCTGTACTTTGCATTCTGGAAAATCTTTGCGCACTGCATATATTTGTCGCTGTGTCTGCCTGAGGTGAGAAGAAAGTGTCCCTCTAAAAGAACCTCGGCTTCTTTGAGCATTTCGATAATTTCCTGATTTGTCATAATAAACCATAGCCTTTCTGCCCACAGAAATTTAAGAAAAAGCATTGCCTTGCCGTGGGCTGACAGGGCGCTTTGATATGCATTAGTAAGGTTTAACCGCACCAACAATATCGGATACAGATGCGATGTTGTTATCATCGAGATACTTTTCTATTCCCTTTACAACATTTACCCATGCGTAAGGGTCTACAAAACCTGCTGTGCCTACCGCTACCGCGCTGGCGCCCGCAAGCATAAGCTCTATTGCGTCTTCGCCTGTGGTAACACCGCCCATTCCGATTATGGGGAGATTTACGGCGTTGTGAACCTGATAAATCATTCTCACCGCTACGGGAAGAACCGCAGGACCTGACAGACCGCCCATATTATTTTTAAGAACAGGGCGCTTTGTATGTATGTCAATTCTCATTCCTAAAAGGGTGTTGATAAGCGAGAGCGCATCTGCACCGCCTGCCTCTGCCGCTTTTGCAATTTCGCATATATCGGTTACATTGGGTGAAAGCTTTACAATAAGCGGACACCCCGAAACTTCCTTAACACGTCTTGTTATCTCCTCGGTCATTTTGGGGTCTGTGCCAAAAGCCATACCGCCGACCTTAACGTTGGGACAAGAAATGTTGAGTTCAAACATATCAACGTGGCCGTTTAAAATCTCTGCAACCTCAACATAATCTTCAATCGAGCTTCCGCAAAGGTTTGCGATAAGCTTGGTGTCATATTTCTTAAGCTCAGGGAGATAGTGCTCAATAAAATATTCAGCACCGGGATTTTGAAGACCTACGCTGTTTAAAATTCCCTTTGGGGTTTCAGCAATTCTGGGTGAGGGGTTACCCTCTCTCTTTGCCTTGGAAAGAGCCTTAAGACAGATAGCACCAAGCGATGAAAGGTCAAAATATTCTCCGTATTCAAAGCCGAAGCCGAAGGTTCCCGAGGCAGTAGTAACGGGGTTATTCCATTCTACACCCGCTATGTTAACTTTCAAATCAGCCATCCCATTCCACCTCCAATGCGTTAAAGACGGGACCGTCCTTACATACGCGTTTGCGCTCGCCCGCTACTGTGCAGGCACAGGTTACACACGCACCCACTCCGCAGCCCATTCTCTCTTCAAGCGAGGCGTAAGCGGGAATTCCAAATTCCTTTGCCACCTCTGTGACCGCGTGCATCATAGGCATAGGCCCACAGGTGTAGATGCAAGAAACAGAATTAGATTTTGCAATGCTTCTCAAAAGGTCGGTAACGAGACCTTTAAAACCACAGCTTCCGTCATTGGTTGCTACAAAAACCGTATCGGTATATTTTGAAAAATCTTCGGTGAGGACAACATCGGATTCTGACCTGAATCCAAGCAATACACCGGCAGAGCTTCCTATTTTCTTTGCTGCCTCAAGCAGAGGGAAGATGCCAATTCCGCCCCCGATTAGCAAGGGTCTGCTGCCGCAATCGCTCAAGTCAAAGCCGTTGCCGAGCGGCCCTAATATATCGAGCATATCACCGACGTTCTTTTTGGAAAGCTCGTCGGTGCCAATGCCCTTTACCTGAAATATAAATCTTATGGAATCTTCCAGCACTTCGCAGACGCTTATGGGACGTCTTAAATATGCGTCGCCGCCGCAAAGTATGTGAAGAAACTGTCCGGGTTTGGTTTGCTCTGCCATTTCAGGACATTTGACTGTGAAATCCCACAACCCGTCATTTAAAGCTTTTTTTGAAACAAGTTCACAAAGCATATAAAACCCTACCTTTCTCTATTATAAAACAGAAAGAATATCGTCGCGCATTCTAATAGCCTCTGCCCTTGCGGCATCACCGACAGAACCGCCGTTTTTCATATATGCACACATAATTGAACGTGAAGCATTTACAATAGCGCCAAGTCCGTCCTTGTTAAAGCAGGGCGCTACGTCCTTTGCACCGCCGCCCTGAGCGCCGTAACCGGGAACGAGGAAATATGTTCTCGGCATTTGAGCACGAAGAAGAGCCGCCTGCTCGGGATAGGTTGCACCGACTACCGCACCTGCACTGCTGTATCCATGAGTGCCGATAAGTTCGCTTCCCCATTCTTTAACAAGAGCCGCCATATGCTCATATATGTGTTTTCCTCCTGATTTCAGGTCCTGAAGTTCGCCGGAGGATTTATTTGATGTCTTTACAAGAATAAAAATACCCTTTTCGTTTGCGGCACACTCTTTTACAAAGGGAGCAATTCCGTCTGTGCCAAGATAGGGGTTTACAGTAAGGCTGTCTGCGCCGAAAGCGGCTTCTGAAACATCGCCTATCTTTGTCTTGCCAAGGTAGGCGGTGGCATAAGCCTCGGAGGTTGCGCCGATGTCGCCTCTCTTTCCGTCAAGAATAACATACATACCCTTCTCTTTTGCGTAGTCAATGGTCTTCTTGAGGCATTTTATACCCTCGATGCCATACATCTCGTAGTAAGCCGACTGCGGCTTAACTGCGGGAACTATATCATAAAGAGAGTCAATTAAAGCCTTGTTAAATTCAAATATAGCAGCTGCCGCCCCCTCAAAGCCGACGCCGTATTCCTCGAAAGCACGGGCTTTCATATCATCGGGAACATAGTCAAGCTTCGGATCGAGACCTGCAACTGTGGGATTATTTTTCTCGCGTATTTTTTCTATCAGAATATCTATCATGATGTGTTACCTCCGTTTGTATAGTCTATGCCTTGTAAACGGTCTTTCCGCCGCAGATGGTTCGGCAAACCTTGCCAAAGAGCTTAAAGCCGTTATATGGTGAATTCTTGCCTTTTGAAACAAAATCATTCACATCAACCGTGAATTCTTCATTCCCGTCAAAAATTACGATGTCCGCAGGGGCACCCTCGTTTAGAGTACCTCTGTCGATGTCTATTATTTTTGCGGGCGATGTACACATCTTGTCGATAAGGGTTAAAAGAGTCATCTTTCCGCTTTTAACAAGATAAGTATATCCGAGAGCAAGCGAGGTTTCAAGACCTACGATGCCGTTTGCCGCTTTTTCAAATTCTATATCCTTTTCGTCAAAGTGATGCGGTGCGTGGTCAGTTGCGATAGCATCAATAGTGCCGTCGCAGAGAGCCTCGATTATAGCGTCTACATCTTCTCTGTCGCGAAGAGGAGGGTTCATTTTTGCGTTTGTATTAAATCCGTCGCATGCTTCATCAGTTAAGGTAAAGTAATGCGGAGCAGTTTCGGCAGTAACCTTTGCGCCGTTCGCTTTTGCTGCTTTGATAGCCTCAAGCGAGCGTTTTGTGCTTACGTGGCAGATATGGAGCCTTGCACCAAGCTCTTCTGCAAGAAGAATATCTCTTGTAACAGCGGTGCTCTCTGCGGATTTGGGAATACCGCGAAGACCCAGATGTGTAGAGGTAAAGCCAAGGTTCATACTGCCGCCGTCAACAAGACTTAAATCTTCACTGTGCGATAAGACGGGCATATCCAACATTTTTGCATATTCAAGGGCGCGGCGCATAATAAGTGCCGATGAGACGGGTCTTCCGTCATCGGTAAAGGCAAGAGCACCCGCGCTCTTTAGCTCATTCATTTCTGAAATTTCGTTGCCCGCAAGCTGTTTTGTGATGCAGGCAGAGGTTTGAACATTCACAAGACCTGTGCGTGCACCTTTGTTTATTACATATTCTACAAGAGCCGCATTATCGATGGGCGGATTGGTGTTTGGCATACATAAAACCGTTGTAACACCGCCGCGGGCAGCCGCAGCACTTCCCGATTCGATATCCTCTTTATATTCAAAGCCGGGCTCGCGGAAGTGAACGTGAAGGTCAACAAGACCGGGAGCCACAATCATACCCGTTGCATCAATTATTTTTGCATCAGGGTCGCTTATGTTTTCGGCAACACGTTCTATAAGTCCGTAGTTTATCAATATATCCGCCCTGCCCTCAAAATTTTTGGCAGGGTTTACAACATAACCGTTTTTAATAATTTGTTTCATCGTGGTATCCCCCTTATTCTTGATTAGCAAGCATATCAAGGACTGCCATTCTTACGCAGACGCCGTTTGTAACCTGCTCACAGATAACCGATTGCGGACCATCTGCAACGTCGGCAGCAAGCTCAACGCCGCGGTTTACGGGACCCGGGTGCATAACAATTGCATCAGGGCTTGCAAGGGAGAGCCTGCGTTTATTAATGCCGAACATATCGTGGTATTCTCTGACAGACGGGAAAAGTCCGCTTTTTTGACGTTCAAGCTGGATGCGAAGACCCATAACCACATCTGCATCGCGAACCGCAAGGTCAGCATCATTGCACACACGAACACCGAACTTATCTATGTCGGGAGGCATAAGAGTTGACGGAGCACAGAGAGTGATATCTGCGCCAAGCTTTTTAAGGCCGTAAATGTCGCTTCGTGCAACGCGGCTATGCATTACATCGCCGATAATAGAAACCTTAAGGCCGTCAAACGAACCAAACTTTTCGCGCATGGTCATAAAGTCGAGCAATGCCTGAGTCGGATGCTCATTCATTCCGTCGCCTGCATTGACGATTGACGCATTTGTGTAATTTGAAAGAAGCTGGGGCGCTCCTGATGAACTGTGGCGGATGATTATAACATCTGCCGCCATCGCATCGATGGTCTTGCCTGTATCGGCAAGAGTTTCGCCCTTTGCCACACTGCTTCCCGAAGCAGTTATATTCGCTGCCGTAGCACCGAGATATTTTGACGCAAGCTCAAAAGAAAGACGTGTTCTCGTACTGTTTTCATAAAAGAGTGTAATTATACTCTTGCCTGATAAGAGCGAGCTTTTTTTGCCGCCCTCGAGCACGTCTTTTTTCATAATTTCAGCTCTGTCAAGAATTTTTATTATATCCTCTGCCGAGAGCTGCTTTATCCCAAGTAAATGCTTCATAGAGAAAATTCATCCTTTCCTTTTCGGCACATTCATTTAAAAATACACATTATCTATAATGATACCATAACAAAAGACGATTGTCTATAAAATTCTTCGAAAATTGTCAAAATTTAATAACCTAAAAATTGTTTGCCGAGCGCCAGCAAAACGGGCATTGTTATTACTGATAAAACAGTGATTATAACTACCATACTTGTAGCATAGCGGTAGTCTCTGCCATAGAAATGAGAGAGCATACTTACCGATGTTGCGGTGGGCACAACCGAGCACACAAAAGCAACGAGCTTTACGATGTTGCTAAGTGGTATGAAATATAGCACGACCAGCATTACAAGCGGAACAATAATCAGCTTTAAAAATGCAGGTTTGTAATAGCTGAGGGTTGTAAATGCAGATTTCATATCGGTTTGTGCAAGCATACCGCCGAGGACTATCATAGCAAGAGGTGTGTTGAGAGAGCCGATAGCATCAACCGCCTGAAAAACGGGAGCGGGAAGCTTAACGGGGGATACGAAAAGAAGTAAGCTTGCCACGATAGCGATTACACCCGGATTTAGTAAAATGTTTCGGATATTGATTTTTTGACCGGGACAGAGACGGATGGTTCCGTATGTCCATTGGATAATATTAAGAAGAATAACGCTTGCCGAGCCCATAAAAATTCCCTCCGGACCTGCAAGAGCATTAAGGATAGGGAAGGCTAGGAAGCCGCAGTTGGGGAAGGAAACGCTTATCAGACACTCTCCGCGTGCGTAAGTGTCGGGGTTTTTGTAAAAAAGTTCTGCAATCGCGATACTTAAAAGATAAGTGAAAAGAGATATGCCGAGCATAGAAAACCACTTGCCGGCGAGTGCAGACTCAAAGGGACGCTGAAAGGCCGATATAACTATCATCGGCATAACTATCTTGAGCAAGACCGAAGAGAATTCTTTTATTCCGCGGTCTGTAAGTATTTTGAATTTATAACATAAAAATCCCGCAAGCACCATAAGTGTCATGGCAAAAATCTGTTGAACCACCGTGAAAAAGTAATCAAGCAAAGCTATCCCTCCTATTCAAACTAAACCCATCTAAATATAATAGCAGAATGATAAGGAAAAATCAAGAAAAAAGTAGTATATGCAAAGATATATTCTGCCCCGAAAAATTCATAAAAAACCTGTTTTTGAAACTGAACGTAAAAAGGTTGAATTTTGCGAAAATTATGATATAATAAATAAGAGAAAATTGCATCCGACCCTCATATCTGTGCAAGGCGTGATGACAGATGGATTATTTTTGCTAATGAAATAATATAAAATATAGGATGGTGTTGTTTATGAAACAAAGGGAAAAATTTTCCTCAAGGCTGGGATTTTTGTTAATTTCAGCAGGGTGTGCTATCGGACTTGGAAACGTCTATCGCTTCCCCATAATTACGGGCGCATACGGCGGTGCATTCTTTGTGCTTGCGTATATTGCGTTTCTGCTCCTGCTCGGGCTTCCCGTTATGACGCTTGAGCTTGCGGTAGGAAGGGCGAGCAGACAAAGCATTGCGCGTTCATTTGATACATTGGAAAAGCCGGGACAGAAATGGCATCTTGCAAAGTATCTCGGTGTTGGCGGAAACTATCTGCTTATGATGTTTTACACAACTATTTCAGGTTGGATGCTCATTTACTTTGCGAAATACTTAAACGGTTCTATCAGCGGCCTTAAAACTGTCGAAGAACTGGGCGGGGAATTTGGCTCAATTGTCGCAAATCCCACACTTTTGATAGTGGTGACTTCAATTGTAATAGTTTTGTGCTTCGGCATTTGCTCGCTCGGACTTCAAAAAGGTGTTGAGAAGATAACAAAGGGTATGATGGTAGCGCTTTTTGTGCTTATGATTGGGCTTGCTGTTTATTGTTGCACTCTTCCAAATGCGGCGGAAGGGCTTCGTTTTTATCTTGTTCCCACTCTTGATGGCGTGAGAGAGTCGGGATTATGGACTGTTATTTCCGCTGCAATGGGACAATCGTTTTTCACATTGAGCGTGGGAATAGGCTCTATCGCAATTTTCGGAAGCTACATAGAAAAGGACAGACGTCTTGCGGGCGAAGCACTCGTAATAATGGGGCTTGATACATTTGTTGCAATTATGTCGGGACTTATTATCTTCCCTGCCTGCTTTACTTATAATAACGGTGTAACGGCGGACGCGTCAACGGTAGGGGCAAGCTTCCTCTTTACAACACTTTCAAAAATTTTCAACGAAATGCCCGCAGGAAGAATAATCGGAGCGTTGTTTTTCCTCTTTATGATTTTTGCGGCGCTATCCACAGTTATCGCGGTGTTTGAAAATATAATGTCATTCTGGCTTGACACAACAAAGATGAGCCGTAAAAAGATTGCCGTTATTAATATATTGCTGATGCTCGTTCTCTCGCTTCCGTGCCTTCTCGGTTTCAATGTATGGTCGGATGTTCAGATTTTCGGCAAGGGAATAATGGACCTTGAGGATTACGCGGTTTCAAACGTAATACTTCCGATAGGAAGTCTTATATATGTACTGTTCTGTACCTCGCGATATGGCTGGGGATGGAAGAATGCAATCGGCGAAATCAACTGCGGCAGGGGAGTTAAATTCCCTGAATGGCTGAGGGTATATGTGGCATATATACTTCCGCTTATAATAATTGCAGTACTTATTATGTCAATTTTCTAATTGATATTGGCGACAAAAAAGGCACCCTTCGGGGCAATATCATCTTAACTTAATGACATTGCCCGTCGGGGTGCCTTTTTAAAGTTCTTAAAAGTATTGATTCAAAACAGAAATGGCGTTATTTTTAATCATCATACTTCCATATTCGTTAAGCTTGCCGAGAAAGTGGGAGCCGCTCTGCATATGTTCTGCGAACTCGCAAAGCAAAATTTCCGTCTCGCATTGGGATATGGCATCATATGGCATAAGATGAAGATAAAATGCTTCTTTAAGTTTATAAAGAACGCTGTCGCCGTTGTATTTGGGTTTGAGCAGATTGCTTGCCGCACACAGACTGTCAAAACTATCAAATTTATATATATGATTATGCTTTTTTGGTGCGGGTGATGAGGGAGAGAGATGCCTCCGCCTTATTTTGCCCTTGTAAGAGCAATTGCTTAAGGCATTGCCAAACTCTTCTGCGTTAGAAAATTTGGTAATCAGCATACCTATTCCGTCGGATATAGAGGGGATAGTTTCAACAAAGAGCTTTGCATCGTCTACTGAAAAGTCGATACTTTGCTTTGCAATACTGAAAACACGGCGGAAAATCTCCTGCGCTTCGGGAGAGTTTTCAGCAATCTTTTTGGGCGTTACATTAAACGCACGCGCTTCGTCGCTGCCGATTAAAACTTTTATTTTGCTTTCGTTTATCCGCTCTATGCGCATTGCCAAACCTCCCTGATGATTAATCTTTGTATCTTATTTATGCAGAAAAACAAAAAGATATTCTCTTAAAAATCATTATAGCAATATAAATCAGGATTGCAATGGGAAAATGCCGAAATTTGCAAATTGTAAATTCAATGTAAAACAACTGAAAACCTTGTAATAATAAAGAAACATATTTTTCAAAAAAAGGCAGATATTTTTAGAAAATTCGTATTGTAATTTACACATATATGTGGTAAAATAATTTCATCGAGGATGAAATCCAATTCACGACAACGAAGTTGTCAATTCATTAAAACTAAATGGCATCTAAAATGCACACTGATTCTAAACTTTGATATGTAAGGAACAAAAAGCCTTCCCCTTGAGGGCGATGGTCGCCGGCGGCGACCGTTTATCGCTGCCCGAGCCGGCAGGCGAGACAGGGGGACCGCGATAGCGGTGGATGAGGTGGAATGTTTGCCGACGGTCCGTTGTAGTTTTGCGACACCTTAATTTTGTAGCAAAAACAGCTTATCCACATACTATACTAATAGGCCGTTTTATAACGGCTGATTTAGAAAGCTTGGCTTTCGGAAAGGAAGAGATAGTATGCCTTTTGAATACGAAACTATGCCTATAATTGCGCCGATTTTAGGTTATGCGTATGTTCCCATTCAGCAGGCGGAGCCCCGCAATCTTTACAGTGCGGAGGACGGACTTATGAACGGAACAATTTTCCCTGTTTTGCATAAGCCTCTCGGCGTTTATGGAAAGGAAACAAGAGAAGACAGAGGTTCAATGAAAGAAAACAGATGCGGAGGTTGCGGAAATGAATGATAGAGCAGCTTTGCTTAAAAAAATGAGTGCATATGCCTTTGCGGCATATGACTGGAATTTATATTTAGACACACATCCCGGTGATACCCAGGCGATTGCTATGTTCAGAAAAATGACAGAAAAGGCAAATGAGCTCAAAGCGGAATATCAGGCAAAGTACGGACCTTTAACTGCGTCTGCGTCAATGAATGAAGACCGCTGGGATTGGATTGACAATCCTTGGCCCTGGGATAATTATTAGGAGGTAGAAATTATATGTGGCAATATCAAAAAAATTTGCAATACCCCGTAAACATCAAATCCACTAATCCGAAGCTCGCTCAGTATATTGTTGCGCAATACGGCGGTCCCAATGGTGAGCTTGCAGCATCTTTGAGATATCTTTCACAGAGATACTCAATGCCTGACGAAGTGACAAAGAGCTTGCTTACAGATATTGGAACGGAAGAACTTGCGCACCTTGAAATTGTAGGAACAATCGTAAGGCAGCTTGTAAAAAATGCGACGACTGAGGAAATCGAAAACAGTCCGTTTGGGGCTTACTTTATGAACCACGGACGGGGTGTATATCCGGCAGACGCAACGGGAGTGCCTTTCGATGCGATGGCAATTGCTGTGTCGGCAGACCCGATTGCAGACCTTGTTGAAGACTTAGCGGCAGAGCAGAAAGCAAGAGCGGTTTATGATAACATCTTAAGGGTGTCAGATGACCCTGACGTAAATGATGTAATCAAGTTCCTGCGTCAGCGTGAGATTGTTCACTTCCAGAGATTCGGCGAGGCTCTTGACAGAGTCCAGAACAGACCCGCAAAGCAGAAAATCTGCAGAGGAATGGATTTCGATAAGAAGTAGCACCTATAAAAAGCGGTTCGATTTAGCCGAGCCGCTTTTTGCTTACTTGACAAATCAGTGTGCTAAGTGATATAACTGACGCATAGAAGTTTATCATATAGGTAAAACTGTCATTCTAAAGAAAAACGGAGTGATTGGATTTGAAAAAAACAAAAAATCTTTTGCTTATAATGAATCCTTGTGCGGGAATAAAGAAAGCAAATAAATATTTAACTGATATTTTGGTGTTGTTCGGAAAAAACGGATACAATTGCAGTGTTCACCTGACCGAGACTGCGGGTGATGCCAAAGAGATTGCAAAAGAAAATGCAAAGAGTTTTGATTTGGTAGTGGCAATTGGCGGCGACGGCACTTTTAACGAGGTTGTATCGGGGGTAATAAACTCGGACGCGGGTGTAGAAATTGGCTATATCCCTGCGGGCAGTACAAACGATTTTGCAAGCAGCTTAAAATTATCGAAAAATATTTTAAAGGCTGCAGAAGACATAGTAAACGGCACGCCCAGAGAAATAGATATCGGCTCGTTTGGCGGCAGACATTTTTCATACGTGGCATCCTTTGGTGCTTTTACCGAGGCTTCGTACAAGACGCCGCAGAATGCAAAAAACACCCTTGGGTATTTGGCTTATGCGCTTGAGGGAATTAAAGATATTGCGAATTTAAAGAGCAAGCATCTTCGCTTTGTGGCAGACGATGTTATAATTGAAGATGATTTTATTTTTGGTGCGATATGCAATTCCACATCGGTAGGCGGTCTGATTAACCTTGACCCGAAAATAGTAGATTTAAGCGACGGTATGTTTGAGCTTTTGCTCATAAGACTGCCAAAGGACATTTTTGAACTTAACGAAATCGCTGTTGCGCTAAGCTCTAAAAAATATAAGACAAAATTGATAACCTTTTTAAGCGCAAAAAAAATTATTGTTGAAACATCGGAAAACATCAACTGGACTTTAGACGGAGAGTACGCCCGTGGTGCAGAAAGAATAAAGGTGGAAAACATTAACAAGGCAATCAAATTTATTTATAACGAAAAAAAGACGAAATAAGCGAGGTATAAAACAGGAGGTGTTTTGCTTGTGGTAGATTTACTTTTAAAAGTGATAGGGAATGACCGCAATAAATGCGGTGCGGTTTCGGGAGTTATCGGGATATGCTTGAATATGCTGTTGTTTGCGTTTAAGCTTGTTGCGGGACTTGTTTCAAATTCAACCGCAATTATCAGTGACGCCATTAACAACTTTATGGATATAGGCTCGTCTGCTATTACATACATCGGGTTTAAAATTGCGGGTAAGCCCGCAGATAAAGAGCATCCGTACGGACATGGCAGAATCGAATATGTTGCGGGACTTTTTGTTGCAGTTTTAATTATTATGATGGGGTTTGAGCTCGCGAAGACCTCGATAGGAAAAATCATAAATCCCGAACCCGTTTTCTATGGCGCATTATCTGTGATTATACTGGCGGTATCGGTTTCGATAAAGCTTGTGATGTACGGCGTCAACAGAAAAATGGCAAAAGCCATAGATTCATCCGCCCTGATGGCTACGGCTCAAGATAGCCTCAACGATGCAGTCATCACGGCTTCCGTTCTCGTCGGTATTATAGTCTCGAACATATTTAAGATAAATATTGACGGCATTTTAGGTGCGCTAATTTCCATATTTATTTTAGTATCGGGAATTAAGGCAGTTGCCGACACGGTAAGACCTATTCTGGGCGAGAGACCCGATGAGGAGTTTATTGAAAAAATAAAAGAAGAGATAACAAAGGATGAACGAATACTCGGTATCCACGACCTGATGGTTCATAATTACGGCCCGGGCAGAACGCTTATGTCGCTTCATGCAGAGGTGTCGAGCGAGGGAAATGTTTTAGAGCTTCACGATATGATAGACGATATCGAAAAGGAACTTAAAAATAATTTCGGATGTCAGGCGGTTATTCATATGGACCCGATTGTGACAGATGATGAGCGAACAAATGAGATGCGGGCGATAGTTACAAAGATTGCCTCCAGTATTGACGAGGAGATTTCGATTCACGATTTCAGAATGACAGACGGTTGCAGTCATACAAATCTGATTTTTGATGTTGTGATACCGTTTGGGTTTAAACACAGTGACACAAAGGTTGTCGAAATGATAAAGCAGGAAATAAATAAACTTGGCGACGAATACTTTGCCGTAATAGAGGTTGACAAGGAATAGATTATAGTAAAAACGCAAAAAATTTAAAAATACTCTTGCAATAATTTTGTATTTATTGTATAATAGGAGTAATTAATGCTTGGTAGAAATCCAAGAAGAGGAGGAAAATAATGAAAAAATTTGTGGCAATTGTTTTATCACTCGTGTTGGTGCTTGCTCTTGCGGCTTGTGCGGGTGGCGAAGCAGGAACAAAAATGACAATGGGTACAGGCGGAACATCGGGTACATATTATGGTTATGGCGGAGTTCTCGGCCAGTACATTAAGAATAATGCCGGCATTGGTGTTACTGTTGTTTCTACCGATGGTTCAAAGGCTAACATTCAGGGTATAGCTGCAGGTAACTATCAGCTCGGTACAGTTCAGTCTGACGTTATGGCTTATGCTTGGGAGGGCACACGCTCTTTTGAAACAGAAGGCAAGATTGAATCTTTCCGCGTTGTAGCCGGTCTTTATGCAGAATCAGTTCAGCTTGTAACTATGAACCCCGAGATTAAGAGCGTTGCAGATTTAGCAGGCAAGGCTGTTTCAATCGGTGCTCCCGGTTCAGGCGTTTACTTCAACGCAATCGACGTTCTCACAGCAGCAGGTCTTACAGAACAGGATATAAAGGCTCAGTATCAGTCATTCGCTGACAGTGCAGATGCGTTAAAGGATGGTAAAATTGACGCTGCATTTATCGTAGCGGGTGCTCCGACTCCTGCTATTACAGAGCTTTGCACAACAAACAGTGCTTACCTCGTTCCTATCGATGGCGAAGTTGCAGAAAAGTTGATGGCAAGCTGCCCGTTCTATACAACATACACTGTACCTGCAGGTACATACAACGGACAGACAGAAGATGTTACAACAGTTACAGTTAAGGCGACTTTGATTGTAAGTGCTGATGCAAGCGAAGAGGATGTATACGCTCTCACAGCTGCAATATTTGACAATGCACAGGCAATCACTGCTGAAAATGCAAAGGGTGCAGAGCTTAGCATCGAGAATGCAACAAGCGGTATGACAGTTCCCTTCCACGCAGGTGCCGCTAAATACTTTGCCGAAAAGGGCGTTAATGTAGAGGTAAAATAAAACCTTTAATGATAACCTTGGCTGCGGCGAACTATCGTCGCAGCCATTTTAAATTCGCATCGAGGAGGTATTCTAAAAAGAGTTATGGTGATTTTCGGTAAGAAGAAGGCTCCCGCAACTCAGGAACCTATGGATTTAGAGTCCGTAATGAAAAAGTTCGACAGGGAGTCTAACACACGTATATGGGAAGGCAAAGCAAAGATTGCGGTAAATTGCATCCTTGCGATATTTTCCTTATTCTGCATTTATGTTACACTTTTTGCAAACTGGCTTGAAGAGCTCAGACTTACAACTTTTGTAGCGTTTATTGTTTTGCTTGGATACATAGTTTTCCCTGCTAAAAAGGGTACACAAAAGGTAAATTATATGCCGTGGTATGATGTTATCGCAATGCTTTGCGGAACAGGTGCATTTCTTTATTTTGCCGCTAATGCTGTTGATATTATTCAGCAGGGCGCTAATTTTGAATGGTATCAGATTGTAATCGGTATGGTCGGAACTCTCTCTCTTATAGAGGTGTGCAGACGAAGCGTAGGTCTTCCTATAGTAATAGTTGCGGTTTGCTTTATTGCTTACGCACTTATATGGGGACTTTCAAACCCGAGTCTGTGGCGCAAGCTTAATTATATCGTTCACTATCTGTTTTATGGAAAAGAGGGTATCTTATCTACCCCGATTAATGTATGCTCAAAGTTTATTGTAGTTTTCATTATTTTTGGTGCTTTTCTGGAACGTACAGGAATAGCAGACTTCTTTATTAAGATATCAAATGCGGTTGTAGGCGGATTTTCGGGCGGTCCCGCCAAGGTTGCGGTTGTTGCAAGTGCGCTTGAGGGTATGGTTTCAGGCTCATCTGTTGCAAACACAGTCGGTTCAGGCTCGGTTACAATTCCGCTTATGAAGAGGACGGGCTACAAGCCTGAATTTGCTGCTGCGGCAGAGGCGTCTGCATCTACGGGCGGACAGATAATGCCCCCGATTATGGGTGCTGCCGCATTCCTTATGGCAGACTATGTGGGCGTTCCGTACAGTAACATCGCGCTTCGTGCGATTTTGCCCGCTATATTATATTTTGCCGGCATCTTCATTGCGGTACACCTTGAGGCAAAGAAGGAAGGACTTCGCGGTCTTACAAAGGAAGAACTGCCGAAATTCCTGCCGTTGCTTAAGAAATCGTACTTGTTGCTTCCTTTGATAATTCTTATTTATCTCGTAAGCACAAACCAGAAATCAATTCAGTATGCGGCAGCAATAGCAATTATTGCTGCAATCGTTGTAAGCTTATTCAATAAGGAAAACCGCATAACACCCAAGAGAATTTGGGAGGCGCTTGCTGCCGGCGGTCAGGGAATGATTACCGTTGCGGCGGCGTGCGGTGTTGCAGGCATAATCGCAGGTACAATCACAATGACAGGGCTTGCGAATATTATGATTAACGGAATTGTAGCCCTTGCAGGAAATCAGGTTATAATCGCCCTCTTCCTTACAATGCTCTGTTGTATTGTTCTTGGTATGGGTGTTCCGACAACTGCGAACTACTGCATTATGGCGGCTACCTGTGCGCCGATTTTGATACGAATGGGCGTTCCCGCTATTGCGGCACACTTCTTTGTGTTCTATTTTGGTATAGTGGCAGACCTTACACCGCCGGTTGCTCTTGCGGCTTATGCGGGTGCGGCAATCGCACAGGCTAATCCTATGAAGACGGCGTTCACTGCGACAAAGCTTGCTATCGGTGCATTTGTTGTGCCATACATATTTGCTCTCAACCCCGCTATGTTGTTTATTGATACGGGTGCGTGGGAGGTTATAACAATAAGTGTTACCTCAATAGTTGGTATATTTGCGGTTTCGGCATCGCTTGAGGGATATTTCCTGCATCATATGCCCTGGTACCAGAGAGTAATCAGCCTTGTCGGCGGATTGTTGCTCTTGTACCCCGGACTTGTAACCGATATAATCGGTGTTGGTCTTGTCGCAATCATGATTGTTTTGCAGTTTATATTCAAAAATAAAAATGCGATAAATGCATAGAATTTAATTGTAGGGAATGCATTTATGCATTCCGTTTCAGGACGTCGTAGAGCGCCGTCCCCTACAATGCAACATTTACGATAACGATTGTAGGGGAGGGTCTTCGTGCCCTCCCGATCAAACGGGCGATTCGCACAAGAATCCCCAGTCACCTATGGTTGCACAAATATAATAAAAAAAGCGGATATGCGTTTGCATATCCGCTTTAAATTTACTTATTAGTCAGCAGTATAAGGAAGAAGTGCAATCTGTCTTGCTCTCTTTATAGCAACTGTGAGCTGACGCTGATGCTTTGCGCAGCAACCGCTGATTCTTCTGGGAAGAATCTTAGCACGCTCTGTTACATATCTTCTGAGCTTTGCAACATCCTTATAATCTATGTGGTCAACCTTATCAACGCAGAAAGCGCAAACCTTTTTCTTTGCACGTCTTACGCGAGGTCTTTCCATTCTCTTTTCTTCAGCCATTATATTCGCCTCCTTATTTTAAATTAAAACGGGAGATCGTCGTCAGTATCAAGCAAGGGTGAAAAATCATCATTTGCCAAATCCTGTGGCATCTGGGGTGCAGCGGCGGGTGCAGAGAAAACATCCTGACCTGCATCAGATGGCTGGTATGAAGAACCGCCGTCCTGAGAGCGCTTGCTTTCACCAAAGCTTACTTCGCTTGCAACAACTTCTGTTGCGTAATTGCGTTTTCCATCCTGACCTTCCCAGCTTCTGGTCGAAATACGACCTACAACAATAATCATCTTGCCCTTTGTGAAATAGTTGCTGACAAATTCAGCAGACTTGTTCCAGGCAACACAATTAATGAAATCCGTTTGTCTGTTATCACCGTAGCCATTATCAATAGCAACAGTAAAACTGCAAACGGGAGTGCCCGTACCCGTATGACGAAGTTCGGGATCGCGTGTGAGTCTACCCATCAAAATTACTTTGTTAATCATAGATTAGTCCTCCTCACATCTTATTACGATGTTACGGATTACACCATCGGTGATGCCGTAAACACGCTCAAGCTCAGCCGGAAAATCAGTGCCGGACTTGAAGGTAACCAATGTGTAGTAACCTTCTGTTAAATCGTTGATTGCATAAGCAAGTCTGCGTTTGCCCCAATCGTCAACGCTCTCAATCTCACCATTTGCTGCAATCAATGACTTGAACTTTTCAACCAATGCTGTGATTTCCTCTTCAGTCTTGGTTGCATCAATAACGAAAATGGTTTCGTACTTATTGATTTTTTCTGTCATCTTTTGTCACCTCCTTTTGGACTTTGACCCCCAAATAAGGGAGTAAGGATTGTTATTTAAAATAACTTAAACATTATAGTACAAATATTAAAATATGTCAAGAATATTTTATAAAAACTTTTCATATATTTGACAGTAGAGAAAATTTTAACCGAGGAGAAGATGAATATGAAAAAACTGACTGCACTTTTCTTGTCGATAATACTGTCAATCCTTATTTTGCCCGCCGTTTTGTCTTTTTTGCCTGATTTAAAAAGGGAGAACCATACGGAGAGTTTTAATCTATCCGAGGGCGACGCCATAACTACGGGGAGCTTTGACGATGATTTTAAGATATCTGTTTACAATTCGGCAGAGGACAGGCTGTTTGAAGTAAACTTTGAAGATTACATAGTAGGAGTGCTTGCGGGGGAAATGCCGCCGACCTATCACATAGAAGCTCTTAAAGCCCAGGCGGTTGCCGCAAGAAGCTATATCCTTGCCCGTGTGTGCGAACATCTTGAAGGAAAGACAAGCGAGGAGCACAAGGGTGCGATGGTGTGCACAAATTATCAGCATTGCAAGGCGTGGCGGGATATTTCGGAGGCAAAAAAGAATTGGGATTCACGCTTTTCAGATGATTATGCGCATAAGATGTATAAAGCGGTAGAGCTTACAAAGGGCGAATATTTAGCATATGATAACAAGGTTGCAAAGGCGTTTTTTTATGCCATAAGCGGAGGAAGAACCGAGGATGTAGAAGAGGTATGGGGAAGTGCCATTCCCTATCTTAAATCCGTGGAAAGCCGAGGGGATATAGGAAGTGACGGGTATAGTTCTGCGTCTGTTTACCCAAAGGATTTGTTTATATCAAAGCTAAAAGAGATAGATGAAAATGTTAAGATTGATGACCTTGAATCTTGCATTGAATCGGTTACCAAAACACAAGGCGGAGGAGTCAAAGAAATAAAAATAGGAGGAGTATCGTTTGAGGGAAAGAAAATGCGCGAGGTTTTTGATTTAAGAAGCACAAATTTTGAACTGACATTTGAGGGTGAAAAAGTTATATTTGACGTAAAAGGCTACGGTCACGGTGTTGGAATGAGCCAGAACGGGGCAAACGTAATGGCTCAGGACGGGAAATCGTACGAGAGTATCCTTAAGCATTATTACACAGATGTGGATATAGTGAATTTGTATAAAAAATCCTGATGAATTTCTATGTTTTAGACATTAAAAAATTTTAGAAAAGTATTTAAAAAAGTCGGGATTTGTGTTATGATGTTATTGAAATCAAATGGAGGTGACACGAATGAGAGATAAGGCGGTAATCAGCATTGCGAGACAGTTTGGTTCTGGCGGACATGAAGTGGCAAAAAAGGTGGCAGAGATTATGGATGTTCCTTTTTATGATAAGGAGCTTATTGCTCTTGCCGCAAAAGAGAGCGGTCTTTCTGAAAAAATGTTTCAGGGACTTGAAGAAAAACCCACAACAAGTCTTTTGTATTCTCTGGTAATGGGGCTTCAGGCAGGCGGCGGAGTTTATACAAACTATGGAGATACTATGGGTGTTGACAATGTTTTCAGAATTCAGTCACAAATAATCAGAGAAGTCAGCGAAAACGGCCCCTGTGTTATCGTTGGACGTTGTGCGGATTATATTCTTCGCGAAAATCCAAATCTTGTAAGTGTTTTCGTTCATTCCGATATCGATTTTCGAACAGAGCGCATAATGAAAGAGTATGAGATGAAAGAAAAGGCGGCACTTGATTATATAAATAAAACCGATAAGAGAAGGGCGTCTTTCTACAATTTCTATACTAACAGAATTTGGGGAAGTGTCGACAATTATGATTTGTCCATAGCGACTCACAGACTTGGGATTGACAACGCGGCAAAACTAATCGTTGATTATATAGATAATATTTAATAATAAAAGGGTTTTGCGAAAGCAGAACCCTTAATTTATAGCAGAAATACAAAACTATTCCCTGATTTGTCCGTTTCCGTACACAATATACTTTTGCGAAGTAAGAGCTTCAAGTCCCATAGGGCCGCGTGCGTGAATTTTCTGTGTACTGATGCCGATTTCAGCACCAAATCCAAATTCGTATCCGTCTGTAAATCGGGTAGAGGCGTTAACGTAAACTGCTGCGGCGTCGATTTGTTCAAGGAACTTTTGTGACGCCTCGTAATCGTTTGTGATTATAGCCTCTGAATGACGGCTGTTATATTTGTTTATGTGGGCGATTGCTTCATCTGTATTTGCAACAACCTTAATACCGAGCTTAAAATCAAGATACTCGGTATACCAGTCGTGTTCGGTTGCAACTGTGGCATCGGGATAGAAGTTGCAAACGCTCTCGTCGCCGATAATTTCAACACCTTTTTCAAGGAGCGGAGGAAGAACGATGGAGAGAAATTCCTCTGCTATATCGGTGTGTATGAGCAATTTTTCTTCTGCGTTGCAGACAGACGGGCGTTGGGTTTTTGCGTTTATAACGATGTTTTTTGCCATTTCAAGATTGGCAGATTTGTCAACATACACATGGCAGTTACCCGTGCCTGTTTCAATTGCGGGAACTGTGGCGTTCTCTACAACAGAACGAATAAGTCCTGCACCGCCTCGGGGAATTATTACATCGAGGTAATCGTTTAGCTTCATAAGTGCGGTAGCGCTCTCACGAGTGGTGTCTTCCACAAGGTTGATACAGCCCTTTGGCAAGCCGTTTGCATATGCGGCATCCTGCATAACCTTGACAATGGCACGGTTAGACATTGCCGCTTCTTTGCCACCGCGCAATATTACTGCGTTTCCTGCTTTAAGGCATAGGCCTGCGGCGTCTGCGGTTACATTTGGTCTTGCCTCATAAATAATGCCGATTACACCGAGGGGAACTCTTACCTTGCCGATTTTAAGTCCATTCGTCCGCTTTGTCTGGTTTATGACCTCGCCGATAGGGTCGGGAAGAGCGGCAATTTGCGAAATGCCGTCTGCCATCGCCTTAATTCTGTCGTTTGTTAGCAAAAGACGGTCAATCAGTCCCTCGCGCATATTATTTTCTCTTGCAAGAGAGATGTCCTTTTTATTCTCAGCGAGAATAAAATCTGCGTTTTCACAGAGGGCGTCTGCAATAGCGCACAGACCCCTGTTCTTATCGGCAGCCGAAAGCTTGGCAAGCTCGTAAGATGCCGCCTTTGCGAGTTTTCCTTTTTCAATGAGTTCTTTCATAATATAAACCTCCGTAAAAATGCAGTATTGCAGATGTTGAAAATCAAAAATTTTACATTTTAGATGACACTGATTTTAAATGAATAATTAATAATGAATGATGAATAATTGTGGTTGAAAATCGCATTGCGATTTTCTTTTCATTCAAATGCGGAGCATTTGTTCCTTAATTCTTCATTATTCATTTTTCACTATTCATTGAGTTCGTTTTAATGAACTCATTCTATCACATTTATCTGCAGGTTTCAAGAAAAAATTCTATCTTGCATCAATCCGTTCCCAAAAAATATATAAAATCGACTTTTTTACTTGACACTCGCAATAAGGTAAACTATAATATATATTGATTTAAAATAAACAGGTGCCCAATATATTGGGTGGCAGCCTGTAATTCCTGAGAAAAGGTAAGGTACACTTATGAATGATGAAAAAAGAAAAGCACTTGACAGTGTGTTTGGACAAATAGAAAAGCAATTTGGACAAGGCTCGGTTATGCGCCTTGGTGAAAAACAAGATGTCAGAATAGATGCAATCCCTACGGGTTCGCTCGCTCTTGATATCGCACTCGGTATCGGCGGAATTCCCAAGGGCAGAATTATTGAGATTTACGGCCCTGAATCCTCGGGTAAGACAACAGTTGCCCTGCACATCGTTGCAGAGGCACAAAAGCTCGGCGGTGAGGCGGCGTTCATTGATGCAGAGCATGCACTCGACCCTGTTTATGCAAAGAACCTCGGCGTTAATATTGATGACCTTATCGTGTCACAGCCCGACACGGGTGAGCAGGCTCTTGAAATC
>CALDQB010000018.1 GCA_937911665.1 uncultured Clostridia bacterium
GAAATCGTTCTCTGCAGTACCATCGTACAGCGACGAAAACGATTTCACAAAATATCCACGTCGTTTCTCAGTGTCTGTTCAGTTTGATGACTTTGTCATCAAACTGAATGCGCCCTGTCGGGCGCATTTTAAATTGCTTAAATTTCGTCAGCGTATTTTTGAACATCTACAACTATGCCATTGTTTCGTGATTTTTCTGCCGCAAAGCCGATGATATGATTCATATATGATGTGCGAACACTGCAGATAGATTTGCTCGGCATTTCATCATTAAAATGCTTGTAGAGGTCTCTCATTATACCTGTGTCGCCGCCACCATGTCCCGATGTGATATGCTGACCTATCTTACTGAGCTCATACTTTTTAGTCTCTCTTGTGGCAAAGTCAAATATTTCGATTACGTTCTCGTCCATACCAGCGATAAGCTCGCCCTTTGTGCCGAAAATTCTTATAAATCTTCCGCCCTTGTTAAAGGCATTCATACTAAATGTAACTGTGCAGCCACCCTCAAATTCCAAATTCACAACCTGATGGTCAACTACATTGTTGTCGCTGGCATATACGCACTTTCCGTAGCTTGAGTTTTTCATAGCTTCGAGTACGTCTTCGTCAGTGGGACTGACCTTATTAGTCGCCGCACTTCTGAACCAATCTGCCCAGTCGGTATCCTTTTTCTCATAATAATTTGTCATTGCATTATAGCAACATTTATCTCCAACGGGGCATCCCTGTATACAATATTCGGGTGCGCCCTCGGGTCTGTTAGCAGGGGTAAAGTGAGAAAGAGAGCCAAAGGACTGAACCTTCTTACACTCCTTGCCTATAAGCCACTGAAGAATATCCATATCGTGACACGACTTTGCAAGAAGCATAGGAGCTGCTATATCAGTATTTCGCCAATTACCACGAACATAGCTGTGGCTCTGGTGGAGATTTCCTACATTCTCCATATGTATAACCGACATAATCTCGCCGATTTCTCCGTCATCTATAATATCTTTAATCTTGTACCAGAAATTAGTAAATCTCAACACGTGACATACGATAACCTTTACGCCCTTTTTCTCTGCCGCCTCTGCTATGTCCTTACACTCTTTCGGGGTAGGTGCCATCGGCTTTTCAAGCAAGAGGTTATAGCCCTTCTCTATCATAGCAAGCGCCGGCTCATAGTGCATATTATCCTGAGTCGCAATAATTGCAAAATCCGCCATTTTGGGCAAATCCGCAATTTCTTTCCAATCGGAGAAAATTTTGTCATCTGGCAAATTGTGCTTTTTCTGTGCATCTTTGCGTCTGTTTTCTATAGCATCTGCTACCGCAACAATTTCTATCTCATCAGGGCAATTAACCGCATATTCTGCATATGCCGCACCCCTCAATCCATATCCTATAACAACACCAGTAAGCTTTTTCATATTAATCCTCCTAAGAGATATTGACATTTTTTATTCTGTTTGATAGTATTATATCATTACATAAATTAAAAATATATATGAGTTTGTATATTAAATCTATATTTTTGTATATACGGCGGGTGATATTATGTATGGCAAGACAGATGTAAGGAATTTTATGAAAATAAAAACTCTTTATACTGCATTTTCGCAAAAGCACAAGATAGATTATGCTTTCACGGGAGAGTCGCATAACTTCTGGGAAATGGTAATCGTAACAGATGGTGAGGTTGGCGTTACTGCGGGCAGCGATGTTTTTGTTTTGAAAAAGGGACAAGCCATATTTCACGAGCCTATGGAATTTCACAATCTCTGGAGCGAGGGAAATTCATCACCCGCCATAATCATTTTTTCGTTCAGTATATCCGATATGCCGCCCCTGCCCTCAAAGATTTTCGAAATTGAATCGCTTTCCGTCCCAAACGATATCCTCGTCCTGATACGTTCTGCTTTTGAATGTTCTAAAATAAATGTAACCGGAATAAAGCGCAACCAACGGCTTGCCGCGCAAATCGCTATAAAAAATCTTGAGCTTTTTATACTTCACACCATATCGCAAAAACAGATTTCCGTAAGCACGCTCAACTCCCGCTCGGCAAAGAACTATTCTTCTATAGTAAATATTCTTGAAAATAATCTTAACAAAAATCTTTCTGTTGCGGATATTGCAAAGCTTGCAAATATGAGCGAGGTAAATCTCAAAAAGACTTTCTCCTGCTATTCGGGGGTCGGCGTAATTAACTACTTTAATCGTTTGAAGGTCAACGCCGCCATAGATATGATAAAGAGCGGAATGTCGATAAAAGAAATTTCGGCATCTTTGGGATTTTTAAATCAGAATTATTTCAGCACAGTATTTAAACGCATCACGGGACGCCCTCCCACATACTACAAATAATAGAAAAACCCGTCACTAATCAAGTGACGGGTTTTAATTAACTTATTTTACACTGATTATTCAGCAGCGGGAGCCATATATGCTGTCCATCTTTCGAAGAGAGTAGCAATCTGTGCACGAGTTGCATTGTCCTGTGCAGCGATTGTTGTCTCTGTCATACCGGTAATAATTCCGTTCTCAACAGCCCAAGCCATAGCCTCTGCAGCCCAGTCACTGATACCATCAGCATCTGTGAAAGCAGACATATCAACATCGCCAACTACGATTTCTTTGTTTGCAGCAGCGTAACGATAAAGCATTGTTACAACCTGCTCACGTGTGATGTTGCCGTCCATATTTGAGCCGTCAGAAATAGCAGCTTCCATAGCCCAAGCTTTAGCTACTGCATACCACTCTGCACCATCTGCTACAACGTCAGGTGAACCTGCGTAACGATAGAGCATTGTTACGAGCATAGCACGTGTAAGGAGGCTGTCAGGAGCAAAGGTTGTAGCGTCCATACCATTCATAAGACCTGCTTCTACGCAGTATTTAACTGAATTGTAGTACCAAGCATCAGCTGCAACGTCTGCGAAAGCATCAACGCCTGCAGGTGTTGTTGGCTCTTCTTCAGTTTCGGTATCCTCAGGCTTTGTTGTGGGAGCGCTAATGCCGCCATTACCTGAAATAGAACCGCCACCGTCATAAGGTGTGAATAATGAAACCTTGCTGGTATCAATCTGGATAGCAGCAACGCTAAGAGCCTTAACGTCATCATACCATGCAACAGTTACATTTGTTTTAGCAGCTGCAGTATCTGCATCTACATAGAAAGCAACACCATCGTTACCCTCGCCATCTACATTAGCTTCGAGAGGATAAAGGCCATCGAACTCATCCTCGCCGAAAGCATACATAAACTGAGTTGCACCCTCGGGAGCTACTACAGAAACACCTACCCAGTAACCTTCGTCGTCATTTGCATTTGCATGCTCTTTGAGGTTTCTTGCAGAAAGTTTAGCAACGATTACGCCATCTTCGTCAACCTCAACTGACTCGAGCTCATATCTGCTGTAAGGCTTTGTATCAACATCATCAGCATCTACAACAGGAGCAAGAACTACTGTTTCTTCATCAATGCCGTCGAGAACAACTTCAACGCCGCTCAAATCCATAACGAATGTTGCAACGTTTGTCAAAGCCTTATCATTTTCATCAAACCACTGAAGCTTTGCGCTTGTCTCGGGAGCGATCAATGCTGCGTCTACATAGAAAGCAACGCCGTCATTCTCACCAACAACATTTTCTTCAAGAGGATTAAGTCCGCTAAGCTCATTAGCACCGAAAGCATACTTAAACTGTGTTGCGCCAACGGGAGCTTCTATTGCAAAACCTACCCATGCGCCTTCTGCATCCAAAGCGTTTGCGTGTACAGGAACGCCATCAGCTGTAACTGCAACTTCGATTACGCCTTCAACTTCTTCAGCAGCAACTGTAACAGTTGCGTCAACACCCTCTGTAAGCTTTGCAGCCTTTACATCAGCAGCTGCGATATCATCCTCTACATCAAGTGTAACACCGCTCAAATCCATAACGAATGTTGTTTCAGCACTAAGAGGAGTTTCTCCATCATTTCCAAACCACTGAAGCTTTGCATATGTCTTGGGAGTAGCTGCACTTGCATCTGCATAAAAAGCAACGCCGGGTGCTCCAACGCTATCTACTACTACAGCATCAGCTTCAAGACCCTGTACATCGCCAAGCACAATGTCAGCAGATGTGCCGAAAGCAACCTTCATCTTTGCATCTGCAGAAGGAGCTGCTACTGCAAATCCTACCCAAGCGCCATCAGTCACACCATTTGTGTGTACGGGAACAGCATCTGCTACAACTGTAACATTAACTACGCCATCCCCCTCAACAGCTGTTACTGTAGGCTCTACATATTCGCCCTCGATGAGCATTCTTGCAGGAGCTACTTCAGTTGCAGCTATAGTTGCAAGTTCTCCGTCAGCGAATACGCCAACACTGATTGTTCCGAGTACCATTGTAATGGCAAGGAACATTGTTAAAATCTTTTTGAAGTTCATTTTATCTTCCCCTTTTATTTTATATTAGGCATCAGGGCAAACCCGACACCTTATCATTTTGCTACAATTATAGCATCTTTTTTGACACAAGTCAAGCTAATATCCGCTTTTTTGCAATAAATTCATGTAACATTCTTGTTGCGTTTGGATTTTATAGTAAAAAAGCAACAAGGTACAACAATTTAAGCCCTTATCACAATTTATTTCTTTTTGCTTTTTTGCGTTTTTATTATTTTGAGTCTTCCAAACTCCTCGCGTTCCTTTTCTTCAAGCGCATTTCGGATATTCTTTGTTTCTTCCTCATATCTTGGAATAACAATATTCTTAAGGGCGTTTGCCCTCTTCTGCGTCTTTTTTACACTGTCTGCAAGTCTGTATATCGATATTTCTATCTGAGCAAGCTGACGGGTCATCTTCTTTACCTCAACAAAGCTTGCCACCGCCTCGTCGAGTGACGAGCCGGTGTTCTTCATTCCGTAGTCAGGCACAAAGGGTTCATCCCGCATCACTATAATTGGAATTTCTACACCCATTACGCTCCTGAATTTAACCTCGATACTGTCCTCTACATCTATCGCAAGGCCTATTCTGCGCACAGCTTCTATCCCTATATCGACATTCGCTCTTTCCAAAGCAGAATATGCCGTCTTGAATGTAACCTCAATTTTGCTCTGCAATTCCTTGGCAGCGTCGATAAGCTCCATCATCTCGCGTATGAGAATATTCCTCTTTTTATCAAGAAGTCCATATCCCGTCTTTGAAAGTGCCAGCGTATCTCTCGCTATAATCAGATTGCCCTTTGTAGGTATCATCGCCATAAGACAGTCACTACCTTTCCCGAAAACCCGCCTTAATATTTCTCCTCAATCAGCTTTGGCGAAATTCTGTCAAGCTCTGTTTTTGGCAAAAGCCGCAGCATCTCCCAAGCTATATCTATCATCATATTTATATCTCGGTTCTCTTTAATTCCCTGACCGATGAACTTTCGTTCAAATTCTTCGCCGAACTTCATATACATCTTGTCCGTTTCCGAAAGCTCTTCTTCGCCGATAACCGCCGCAAGCGCCCTCGCATCCTGAACCTTTGCATACGCCGAGAAAAGCTGATTGCTCACATCCGGGTGGTCTTCGGTCGTATAACCCTCACCTATACCGTCTTTCATCAATCGCGAAAGCGATGGCAATGGCGAAATGGGCGGATAAATATTTTTCTGCGAAAGAGCTCTGTCAAGCACAATCTGTCCTTCGGTAATATACCCCGTAAGGTCGGGTATAGGATGTGTTATATCGTCATTGGGCATTGTAAGAATCGGAATTTGTGTAACCGAGCCGCAACTGCCCTTTATCATTCCCGCTCTCTCATAGAGCGATGCAAGGTCGCTGTACAGGTAGCCCGGGTAACCCTTTCTTGATGGAATTTCCTGCTTTGATGAGGAAATCTCACGCAATGCCTCGCAATACGAAGTAATATCTGTGAGTATAACCAAAATGTGCATATTATGTTCAAATGCGAGATATTCCGCCGCCGTCAAGGCACATCTTGGAGTAAGTATTCTCTGTGCGACAGGGTCAGAAAGCGTGTTTATAAACATAACGCTTCTGCCTATCGTTCCCGACTTTTCAAAAGCCGATATAAAATAGTTTGCAACATCATGGGAAACACCCATCGCACCAAAGACAATGCCGAATTTTTCGCCCTTGTCCTCTGCTATTTTTGCCTGTGTCGCAATCTGGACCGCAAGATTGTCGTGGGGCATACCGCTGCCCGAGAAAATCGGAAGCTTCTGACCTCGGATAAGCGTGGTAAGTCCGTCAATCGCCGAAATTCCCGTCTGTATAAAAGAGCGTGGGTATTCACGCGACGCAGGGTTTATAGGCAGTCCGTTTATGTCCGCTTTTTTATCATAGTAAACCGCCCCAAGTCCGTCGATGGGTCTGCCCGTTCCGTCGAAAGTTCTGCCCAATATTTCTTTTGAAAGCGGTAACATAAGCGGCTTCCCCGTAAGCTTTGTGCTTGTGTTTGCAAGGGATATCCCCGATGTTCCTTCAAAGACCTGAACCACCGCAAAATCTTTGTTAATCTCAATAATTCTGCCTGTTCGCTTTTCGCCCTCGTCTACTGTGATTTCCACAATTTCATCATAGGATGCGCCCTTTATCCCCTCAAGCACAACAAGCGAGCCGCTTATGTCGCAAAGTCCCATATATTGAATATTCATAAACTCTCACCCTTTCCGACTCACTTTCGGTTAAAACGCCAATTCGTCGATTTCCTTTATGATATCCTCAAACTTTTCAAGATTATCATTGTCTATGTCATACTTTATCTTTATTACTTTATCGAATATACCGCTTTCGGTTATCTGTGAAACAGGCACCCTCTGAACTCTTACAAGTTCACTGCACCGCTCGTAGAGCCAAAGTATAACCTTTACCATTAAAAACTGTTTTTCCAGAGGCACATATGTGTCATTTTTGTGATAAGCATTCTGCTGCAAAAATCCCGTCCTGATAACTCTTGCAATCTCAAGCGTAAGCCTCTGGCTCTCGGGAAGAACGTCTGCACCGATGAGCTTTACTATGTCCATAAGAGAGCTTTCCTCACGGAGAATTTTTATAATCTCGCCTCTTTTTTCAAGGAAGTCGTCACCTACATTTCTGCTGTACCAATCCGAGAGGTCATCTGTATATTCGCTGTAGCTTGTAAGCCAGTTTATCGCAGGATAGTGCCTTGAATACGCAAGACTCTTGTCAAGTCCCCAGAAACTGCGTATAAATCTCTTTGTGTTCTGCGTTACGGGTTCTGAAAAGTCACCGCCCTGAGGCGATACAGCGCCTATAATGGTTATACTGCCCTCCCTGTCGCCAAGTGCAGTTACATAACCCGCTCTTTCATAAAATTCAGAAAGCCTTGACGGCAAATAAGCGGGGAAACCTTCTTCTGCGGGCATCTCTTCGAGTCTGCCCGAAATCTCACGCAGTGCCTCTGCCCATCTTGATGTAGAGTCTGCCATAATCGCAACATGGTAGCCCATATCCCGATAGTATTCCGCAATGGTAACACCCGTATAAATTGACGCCTCACGTGCAGCAACAGGCATATTTGATGTGTTCGCAATAAGCAGAGTTCTGTTCATTAGCGACTCGCCCGACTTGGGGTCCTTAAGTCCGCTGAAGTCCTCGAGCACCTGCGTCATCTCATTACCTCGCTCGCCGCAACCTATATAAATGATTATATCTGCATCAGACCACTTTGCAAGCTGATGCTGTGTCATTGTCTTACCCGTACCAAAACCGCCCGGTATTGCCGCCGTTCCGCCCTTTGCCAACGGAAAAAGAACATCAATTACCCTCTGTCCCGTCACGAGCGGAACAGAAATCGGCTCTCTCCTTTGGCAAGGTCTCGGCACTCTTATCGGCCATTTTGAAACAAGTCCTACCTCCGCAAGCTCGCCATTTTTCTTTCTTATTTTGGCTATTATGTCACGGCAAGTATACTCACCGCTTTGGGCAATCTCCTCTATTTGCCCCTCCACATCGTGAGGAACCATAATTTTATGCATAATCAAAGCGGTTTCTCGGGTTTGGGCAATGATATCCCCGGGGTGCACTTCGTCACCCTTGTGTGCAATAATGTTCACGTCCCACTTCTTGTCCATATCAACCGCATCAGGAGTAAGCCCCCTTGAAATAAACGCGCCCGACATTTTTTCTATGCTGATAAGAGGCCTTTCTATTCCGTCAAAAATATTTCCTATAAGTCCCGGTGCGAGCGTAACCGACATCGGCATTCCCGACGCTTCTACAGGCTCGCCGACTTTAAGTCCCGAGGTTTCTTCATATGCCTGAATTATGGTAGAATCATCGTGTATGGCAATAACCTCACCAATGAGACGCTCGTTGCCGACATATACCATTTCCTTCATCATCAGCCACGGCGCATTCTTCACCGTTAGAACCGGTCCGTTAATTCCATATATCACCGCATTCTTATTCTGCACCCAAAATCACCCTCTCAAGTATCAATCAATAGCCAGACCGCTGATCTCAAAAAACAACTCCTGCTTCTCGCAAAGTCCTGACCTTAAAGTATAATCGGCATAGAGTCCCAGCTTTGCGTTTTTGATAATAAATCCGCCGATAATATCCTCGTTTGTACTTTCAAACTCGATATCCTGTGCGCTGAACTCTTTTTTTAAAATTGCAACATCCATCTCTCTTGCTATGCAGACGGTCCCCGATGAATTAAACATTTCTGCCTCTCTTACCAAGCTTTTAATATACTCTGCATATTTGTCACCATCTGCAAAGTCACGAAGTCTGTTTTCCACTTCGTTTATAACCTCGCAAAAGGCTTCGTTTCGAATATGTCGGAGCTTTGTCAAAAGCTCAACTTCCCACCTTGATACTGCCAGAAATTTTTCCTCTTCTGCCCTGCGGGTACATGCCGCAAGCTCCTGATTAAATCTTTTTTCAAGATTTTTCTGGTGCTTTAAAAGAGTTTCCTCCCTCTCGGCAAGAAACCTTTCTTCTGCCCTGGCTTTCTCGTCCGTTGCCTCTGCATATAAAATATTTGCAAAATTAGTAAGTGAATCCTTTGCCATAATATCTACCTCTGATTTTTATACTATCACACATTTGCCCCGATGGCATCTCTTACATAACTCATTATATAGTCATCAGGTCTGCTCGAGCCATGTCTGTCAGGAAGTTCAACAATGAGAGGCATCTTGCTGCTTGACTTTTTATCTGCTATATATTCAGGGCACAAGTCAACAAGCTTTTCGGTTATCAGCAAAACTGCGATTTCTCCGTCGGCAATCGCTTCTTCTACCGCAGTGCGAAATTCATCCTCTTTGTGAACAACCTTTCCCTCAACACCCGCAAGACGCATTCCCGTCTGGGTGTCTATGTTATCGCTAAGTAAATAGAATTTCATAAAACGTCACCTTTTGAATATTACTGGAACAAAATCAAGAGAGATATGATAAGTCCGTAAAGAGCAATACCCTCTGCAAGTGCAACAAATATGAGTGACTTACCCATAATTTTCGGGTCCTCGGAAATTGCTCCGAGTGCCGCCGATGCCGAGGAGGATACCGCGATGCCTGCACCTACACAGGCAAGACCCGTAGAAAGCGCCGCACCGAGAAACTTCATCCCCTCCGCAGACGCAAGAGCCGTCTCGCCCTCTGCGAAAACCTCAACCGAGCCTGTCACCATAAGTGTCGAAAATACGAGCATTAAAGTGAAAAACGAAAACAAGTTTACACATATCGCCGTCTTCATTCCCCTGCCGCTGAGCCTGAGTCCATAGCGCGCAATCATTGGGATAGAGATAGCAAGTGTAACCACAACAAACATAATAATTCCTTTTAACATAACTTTTATCCTCCTATTTCTTTTCGGTTATGGGCTTGAATTCGCGTCCGTCGCCGTCATAAAAACGGCTGAACATCTCATAAAATCCAAGTCTTAAAACCTGAATTCCCACTATAAGTCCCTCGAGCCCGATTACAAGTGCGTTGCCGAAAATTGCAACTGCCACCGAACCTCCCGCCGAAAGACGCATCATAAACATTACCACCACCGACATCATTCCCGCGTGGTTGAGCGCAAACGCACCCACACGCAAAAAAGAAATGGTGTTTGTCACAAAACTGAGCAAAATCTCAAAGGTTTCAAAAAACGCCTCCGCAAAAAATCCGCCCTTTTCGGCAGGCATCCAGTTTTTGCTCTTCTCTGCCAGCTTTCCCAGAGGTTCCTGCAAAAAAATTGCCCCAAGCGAAACCGCTATGATGATTGCCACAACTGCTGTTGAATACGTGCCGCCCATAACCATTGAAAGCACAACGAAAACCACTGTTGTGTAAAAGAGCAGTCCCGCAAATCCGTTCTGCGAAAAGAAAACCTTTTTGACGTTTTTCTGGCGTATGCCGTTTATAATGTTAAACAGCATACATAAAACTATAAGTGCCACACCTATCACAACCGCGTATATGAGGGTCTTCATCATTGTCTCTCCGCTTTCAAACGGGGTAAACCACAACGGCTTTATAAGTGCGTGTTCCCCTTCAAATCCAAAGACCGAGCCATACACAAAGCCGAATATGGTCGATGAAAGTCCGATTGGTACAAGGATTTTTGCAAGAAAGCCTCCCTTTTTCATCAGCATCATAAGCGCCCCGATTACTACAAGGCAAAGTCCGTGACCTACGTCTCCGAACATTATGCCGAACAGAAGTGTATAGATTATTCCAAGAAAAGGTGTCGGGTCAAGCTCGTTATATGCGGGAACACCGTACATCTTGACAAACTCCTCAAACGGCTTGAATATCCTGTGGTTTACAAGCTTTGTCGGCGGTTTTATGTGCCGTACCGCTTCAGGCTCGTCCGCTATTATCATACAGTTACTGTCGCCCGAAGCCGCCTCTATCATCCGCTTAGCCTCATCCTCGGGAACCCATCCCGTCAAACAGAATGAGGTTCGGCTGTTTGCAGCATATTTCCTTATATTATACAAATCATAATCATACTTTATGTCCGCAAAGGCACGCAAAAGGTCCTCTCTCTGCGCGGCTACCGTTGCATCTATTCTCTTTTTAAGCTCCTCTATCTCAAGCTTATATTCTTCATTTCTCGCACCCAACTTCTTTATAATTTCTGCGGGCGTGCCCTCTTCGCTTCCGTCAATCATAAGCCTTTCAAAGTATAGTGTTGAGAAAACTCTGTCCACATTCTCGCAGTCTTTTTCTCCCGCAAAATAAATTCCCCACACAAAATTCTTATCACTCGTCATCACAGTAAAATATGCAGGTAAATCCTTTAGATAGAACTCCAGCTTTTTATAGCTGCTCATCGGCATTCTGCCAAATCTGTATTTTATGTTTTTAAGCTCGGCAAGCGACTCTAAATGCACCTCGGATTTTATGACAGGCAAAAGCGTGTCCACAACCTGACGTGAATGATTTATCTCCCGCTCAAGCGTTTCCATTCTCTCTTTAAGTCGGTGAATTTTTGTGTCAAAAACATTCACGACCTCTATAAGCTCTTCACGAGTGAATTTATCACAATGTCTTTCTACGCCGTGATAATCAATCCCCGCATAGTCAAATACCTCAATAAACCTTTTCATTAAATCTTCAACGGGGTTGCTCTGGGTATTCGGGACAAACCCCTCGGTACTCTTTAAGGCGTGCATCGGGTTTTCAAACTCAATACTGCTGTCCATAACATATTCGGAAACGATTTTTTCAAATTCGCTTTCAGGTCCGATTATGTTTATGAACTTCATTTTTGAAATCATATTTCCTCTCCCCCTCTGCCATACCCTATAAGATAGGTTTTTATCTGTTCAGGGTAAATTCCATATCTTATCCCCTCTATAACAGATACAATATTGTTTGTTTCAATCCGTCGCAGATTAATATAACAAATCGAAGCCTCGACAGAATACGAATTTATCCGTGCCGCACGGTTTAAAACCCTGCTGAAATATTCGCTCTGTCTCTTTTCTATAAATCTGTCTGCCTCAGAAAAAGCCCGTCCATATGGCGTCTCGCTCTTTATTACGGCAATAGCGTCACTGTATGACGGGCTGTCTACTATATGCGCAATCGTTTCCTTTTTTACTTTGTAATAGCTTGGAATAATACTTGCATATATCTCATCTTTTGGCATATTAAAATTTTTCTTGCACCGCAGCAGAAACGTAAGATTTTCCAAATCGAACTCTGTTCCGTAAAGTTTAATTACAGACTTTGCCTCCTGCTCACTTAAATACTTCTTGGCGTACTTTGTAACAAGCCCCGCAAAATATGCATCAAGAGCAGTTTCCATATAGAAAAGTCTCTGCCTTTCGGGTCTTCCCTTAAAATGTGCAAGTGCCGCCCAATACGGCGTATTTCTCAATAATTCTATAAAATCGTCTATACTCTCTGCTTCTGTCGTCGCACCCGATATTCCGCCTTTCCCCTCGGAAAGCTGGAAAACATATTCGGATATGCTCTCAGGATGATGAATACCTATAAGTCTCAGGCATACCTTTATCTTTTCGATTCCCTCGCCTATTTCTATAAGCTCCGAAAATCGCTTTGACCCTCTGTTCATAAAAGGGGTCATTCTCTTTAAATCAGAGCGAAGATGCTCCCTTAGCAGTTGTTCTACTCTGCCTCTGTGAAGTTCCATTGGCAGAACCCCGTGGAAAGCGTCTTTATAACTTGTGTTTTCTATCAGGTACGCCGCAACAGCGGGAACGGATTTCATATTCATTAAAGAATCATAATCCTTGTCGGTAAGAAACTTGCCCCGCATAGCATGAACCTTTGCAGAGAGTGCCGAGTTAGACATTACTCGTCCTATCACTAAACTCACCCCATTAACAGAAAGTAAGTAATTTCAAGCGGGTTCGGGCCGCTTAAATTCAGTTAGCCTATAACGGCATCAAAAATTTTCTGAACCCATATTTCCTTGTTGGCATCGCACTTCTCTTTAAGTGCTGAAAGCTTTTTCTCATACGCCCTGTCAAGAGCTGCAATGCGGTCATTTGCCTCTGCCTCACTACGTTTTTTTATTGCATCACATTCGCCCGAGAGCCTCTTCTGCATCGTTCTTTCTCTGAGCAAAAGTTCATCCTCCAGCTCTTTTTCATGCTTTTTTCTATCTTCGTCCGCAGAATCTATTATCTCCTGCATTTTCTGCTCAATGTCCGCTATTGCGTTTATTATATCCATAAAATTTCCCCCTCAATAAAACTTAATTCTTAAGGCTGTGGATAGGCGCAGGTATACGTCCGCCACGATTTATGAACTCGCTGCTTGAATATTTATGAACAGGCATAATAGGTGCCGCACCCAAAAGACCTCCAAACTCGACGCTCTCGCCGACGCCCTTGCCTGCGGCAGGGATTATTCTAACCGCAGTTGTCTTCTGGTTCACCATACCTATTGCCATCTCGTCGGCAATGATTGCCGATATTGTAGATGCGGGTGTATCACCTGGAACGGCAATCATATCAAGTCCAACCGAGCATACGCAAGTCATAGCCTCAAGCTTATCGAGCGAGAGTGCCCCGCATTCTGCCGCCGCAATCATTCCTGCGTCTTCGCTGACAGGAATAAATGCGCCCGAAAGTCCTCCAACATAGCTCGACGCCATAACTCCGCCCTTTTTAACAGCATCGTTAAGCAGCGCAAGCGCCGCCGTTGTTCCGTGCGTTCCGCACTTTTCAAGACCCATTTCCTCCAGAATATATGCTACACTGTCACCAACCTCGGGTGTTGGTGCAAGCGACAAGTCTACTATTCCAAACGGAGCACCAAGCTCCCTTGACGCTTCTCTTGCAACGAGCTGACCCATTCGGGTAATCTTAAACGCTGTACGCTTTATAGTCTCTGCCACAACTCCGAGGTCAGCGCCCTTAACCTGTTCAAGTGCACACTTTACAACACCCGGTCCGCTTATACCTACGTTTATTACGCAATCGCCCTCGCCAACACCGTGAAATGCACCCGCCATAAACGGATTATCCTCAACGGGATTTGCAAAAACCACAAGTTTAGCACAACCCATAGAATTATTGTCCGCAGAGCGATTTGCGGTTTCAACAATAACCTCGCCCATTCTCTTTACGGCGTCCATATTTATGCCCGCCTTGGTGGTTGCAACACCAACCGATGAGCACACGTGCTCTGTTTCGCAAAGTGCCTCGGGAATTGAATTTATAAGATATTCGTCGCCCTTTGTCATTCCCTTGTAAACCAAAGCCGAGTATCCGCCGATAAAGTTGACCCCCGTTTCTCTTGCCGCACGTTCTAAAGTTTTGGCAAACTTAACATAATCGGTGGTGCGGCTTGCGCCCGCAACAATCGCGATGGGGGTAACCGAAATTCTCTTATTTATAATCGGAATTCCCAATCGTCTGCTTATTGCCTCGCCCGTGGAAACGAGATTTTTTGCATACTTTGTTATCTTATCATATATCTTCGCACAAGCCTTGTCCGCATCCTCGTCGGCACAGTCAAGAAGCGATATTCCCATAGTTATGGTACGGATATCAAGATGCTCATCGCGTATCATTTTTATGGTTTCTGTTATTTCATTCGTACTAATATTTATCATATGTCAATCCTCCAAAGCTATTCTTATATTCTGTGCATTGAGTTGAATATATCTTCGTGCTGGATGCGAATTTCAACACCCATCTCTGCGCCAAGTTTTTCAAGCTTTTCAGAAAGATTTGCAATTTCGTTTCCGCTTCCTATGTCTACAAGCATAACCATTGTAAATATATTCTGGATTATTGTCTGTGTAATATCAAGAATATTAACATTATTATCGGCAAGCAATGTGCTTGTCTTTGCAATTATTCCCGTCTTATCCTGCCCCATAACCGTAACTACTGCTTTCATATAAATCTCTCCTATCTCAATTTACTCTTTTGCCGTTATTTATATAAGACATATCACTTTAATTATACTCCACCTGTTTTTGGGCGTCAAGGATATTTTATCTAAACTTATCCTCATTTTACCCTAAAATTTTGCAAAAAATAAAAAGCAAGCAGCCAACGCCACTTACTTTTTGTATGCATTTTAAAAAGAATTTATTTTACAATGTTGATTTTAATTGCCGCTGTCTGCGGAGGAATGCTTCTTGTCATAGCCTCTGAATGTTCAACCTCTACCATCTGGCCAACTGCCAAAGCATCCGCAGCTACCTTCTCGCCGAGAGAAGTGATTTCTGTCTCCTCTGATACGATGAGAACAACCTCACCATAAAGTGCGTCGGTTACAGTTACCTGCTCGCCGTCTATTGCAAGGATTTTTGTTCCCTCTGTCACAACTTCTTCATCGACGGGCATATTTAAAAAGTCGATAGCTACCGCGTTTGTCTGCGGAGGAATGCTCATTGTCATAAAGTTTGCATACTCGATTTCAATAAGTGTACCCTCGCCTACATAGAATGCTACGGCAGCACCGTCGCCTACAACAGTTTCATCTGTTATGTTAACAACAACTTCGCCATAGAAATCATCCATAACTGTGATGGTGTTGTTTTCTGTGTCCATAGATACAACAGTAACTATTCTCGGTGCAACTACCTCAAGCTTATCCTCTGCCGCACGGGTGTTGAGGTTTAAAAGCTTTGTAAAGAAGCTCTCGGGAACGTAGGTTGTTTCGTTGTTTACGAGAGTGGGAGCTGCCTCAAGAGTCTGCGGAGCCATTCTCGAAAAAGCGTATGCATTCTCATTTATTGAAAAGATAACGTATACCGCACCCTTTGTAAGAGTAACCGACTGACTCTCGGGGATCCATTCAACCGCATAACCGAAATGCTCTGCTACTGCACGGAGAGGGAGCATTGTAACACCATCGATAACCTCGTATGATGTGATGAAAGGTTCTACGGGGATATCAACGCTTATGTTTTCCTCTGTGGTTTCCAAAGTTGCAGGTTCTTCAGAAATCAAAGTTACCTCTGTTGCGAAAACTGTTCCTGCTGCCATAATAGATGCAACTGTTGCACCTGCTATAAATCTTTTAAAATTGTTTTTCATAATTTCCTCCTATTTGCTATATGTTTATTTTTAAATTCAGCGAGTTTTTCCCGCTCACATTATGTTAGACGCAGGGGAAATAAAAAAGTTCCACATTTTTTTAAATTTTTTTAAAATAATTATCCAATGCCACCTGCCCATAATTTTTGCAATTATAAAATCAAAAAAATTCTTGAATAATTGCCCTGTGCCCATACCGCGGCCAAGCCCC
>CALDQB010000019.1 GCA_937911665.1 uncultured Clostridia bacterium
CCAACTGCGTATCCTGTTGCGAAGTTAGAATCTTCCATCATTATTTTTTCTCCTTGTAAAATTAAATATATTGCTAAAATCAAGCCGTACGCTCTTGATTTGAAGCCATTATTGTTTTTCCATAAAAGGTGCCATCTGTTGCACAATTTGCGAATATTGATTAAACTGCGACTGCGACATCTGCCCCGTCTGCAAAAGTCTCTCTACCTCTTGACGAGGATTTCCGTTGAACTGCTTTTGAAACTCTCTCGCCTGTTGCGCGAGTTGTTCAAAGGGGTTATTCTGTCTGCCAAACTGATTATAAAGTGCATTGCTCATTGCTTTCTACCTCATCAACCGTCTTTTTAGCGGTCTTTGCTTTTGGTTTTTCCTTTAATGCTTCTAATTCTCCCCGTATAGCCTCAAATTCGCTCTGTAACGCTTGAAATTCTTTCTTGAGTACAAACTTATCACCGCAAGTGCATTTGTGCTCTGTTGGCGTTTTAAGGTCATTGTCGGCTTCTTCAAAATCTGTCAATTTGTATTTCTTAAACGTCGGCATCCCTGCTCCGTCAGCACTTTTTATGTACATTTGCGGAGAATTTTTATCAAACATCGGCACAACATTGTTCGGAGCGACAAGATAATTCTTTGCTTGATCCTCGTTGTCAACCCAAATCAACCCACCATTTGACTGTATCGGCATCTGCTGAACGGGCTGTTGCATCATCGGCTGTTGCATTGGCATTTGCTGGTATTGTCCTTTGTATTGATTCAGCATATCGGGAACTGCCCCATTTTGATATTGCGGATAGTAACCGCCTTGATAATAATTAGGGTAAGCCATATTTACTCTCCTTTTTCAAAATAATATACTGGCGTTTCTCGCAGACTGTTCCAAGCGTCGAAAACGCAACCGTCAACTACGGCTACCGCGTGCGAACCTGTTCCGATTACAAATACACCTTGCGGGTGTTCTCGGCAGAAATCCTCAACGGTGTAACAATCTGGACAATCTTGAATAGTGCAACGCTTGAAGCCCTTGTGTTTTAGGTACGCACTCCACACAGCATTGGATGATGCAAGGTCACCCATCATAAAGCCTTGAACGCATAAGTCGATATATGTTTTCTCCCACGGCATATCTAAAGCCTTAGATATGGCGCGGATAACACAATCGCCTACACGCAAGCCAAACGGATTAGGATTGTACTCTATCCACATCGTCAAAACCCTTTAACATTCCCAATTCGCGCAAAACTTGCATTGTTCGAAAAACCACAAGGAACGGCAATTCGTTCAATTCTTTGTGCGATTTAATAAATTGAGTTATATTCATGCCATCACCTCTTGACTATATAATAACAAAAAAATGGCACTTTCACAATGTCGTGAAAATGCCATTTTAATGACAAATTATTCTATTTTACATGCTTGAACAATCTTTCTTGCAATTTCGGTATAAGCCTTGCGACTTGCCGTGTTGACATATCAAACTGTTCCGCTATTTGTTCGTAAGTTTTGCCGTCAAGCAAATTCCTCTTTAACATCTCTCGGTGAGTTTCATCAAAAATCCATTCGTCAATCAGATTTTCCCATCCGCTTCTTGAGATGTCGGTATCATTCGGTATTTTCAAACCATTCCACCTCCATACCGACAAGGTTGGCAAAATCAATTTCCATTTGTACTCCCCTTGAAATTCCGCTTGCTACAATCATTTTCTCGCATTCGGAAAGTATGTCGAGACAAAGTTCCATTTCTTCATCAAAGCCTATTTCGCCATATTCAAGGTGCGAAAAAGTCAACAAAGGGCAAATATAACAATTTGCAAGGTCTTTCACTTGCAAATCGTGTGTGATTTTCTTCGCTCGTTCGATATTGGCAGGGTCTCCCCCATATTTAGCCGCCACATATATGAGCAATCAAATCACCTTCTTTTATTTGAATTTTCCACAAGACGGGCAACGAGCAGCCTTTTTCTTTTTACGGGCTTTTGTAACCTTTTTGTACTTAATTTTCTGCTTCGCCATTTACAATTTCTCCACCGTTAATGATAGAATTATTATCGCCGCCACCGTCAGCATCTTGTTCTACATCATATTCTTCGGTTATGACATAATCTTCAAACGAATTTTCATAAATTATCCACGCAAGGTTAGTACCAATCAACGAACCAATCAACACGAGAATAACAATCCATAGCCGCTTGTTATGCCTTTCGCTTCTCGCCATTGCGCTTTCGTGTACCACATAAGGCACGGTCACGTTAATATTTTCTGTTCCGCAATTGTTACAAGTTTTTGCCATTTTATTTTCCTCCATAACCTCATAAAATTAAAGAAAGAGGGGAAACGGCGAGGTGACCGCTTTCGGGTGTACATCCCTATCCCCTTTCAATTATAACACAATAAAATTTATTTGTCAAGTCACTTCAAAATCAATTCAAAAAACGCAACAACAAGCGAGCCAATGCTTGCAGAAGCAACCGCCCACATTAACTTTTTGATTGTGGCAAAATCGTGCGATATGATTTCGATCCTCTTGTCGTCGTTTGATAACTTTTTGTTGACAGCATCTTGCTTGTCGTTGCACTCCGATTGCAAAACATATCTATCGTCAAGTTCATTTTTTATATCTGTAAAATCTTCCCTTGTTAACGGCATTTTTTCTCCTTTTTAATCTATTTTTAATTTTAATGCCGCCAACATACGTTTTGCAACTTCTGACGACGCATCTTCAACAGATTTTTGGTATAGTCTTTGTGCAACGAGACAAGCCTGCTCCCGCGTCAATGGCTGATGCAGCATCAGATCACCGTTCTGATCGCCGAGCAGAATCTTGTTGTCCACGCACCACTCAACGGCATCCAACGCCCACGCCGCAGGATTGTTGTCCTTGCCGAGTTTCGCAACCGTTTCGGATTTCGGCGGTTCCTCGACCTCGATGTCTGCAATCATGTAGTTTGCGTCAACCTTTCCCGTAACGCCGTCGACAACCTCCGCGCCCCATTGCCATACCTTCATGTTCGGATAGTCGGACAGGGCAGGGACGTTCGCCTTATTCCGCCAAAGCGCCAGCCACAGGTCCCAATAGGAGATATCGTTCAGACGGTTTTTCAGAAAATCGGGATTGGTGTATACCATCGGTCTGTAGCCTGCGGAAACCATCCGTGAGCAAAACGTGTTGACAATCTGCGTCAGCAATGTCTTGTCTTTAGGCAGATGCCGTGATTCCACATCCACAACAGCCCACAGGTCGATGATGTTCCGATACGGCGCGACGGCGGACAGGAACAACTCCGCCTCCTCCATCGCCTCCGAGACCGTCTGCGCGGTCAGATAATGGTATACGCCGCAGCGGACACCCGCCTGATGCGCACCGACGATGTTGCGCACAAATTGACTGTCAGTAAAATTCCGGTATGTACCTGTTTCAGATCGTCCCTGCGTCGCCTTGATGATAGCAAAGTCGATGCCGTCCGCTTTGACTTTTACCCAGTCCACCACGCCCTGATACGTTGATACGTCAATACCGCGTTTCATCACTGCGCCTTCTTTCCGATTTCAGGTTCTTCGGTTACCTCCGGCAGACCCGCAATGCTGGTCAGCATCGACAGGATACCGGCAAGCACCGATGCGCTCGCAACGGCAAGCCACTGTACCTCACCGAGTACCGCAGCCGTGCCGATGGTCGCAATCGCCGTCTGCGCGACCGTCTTCAGGGCTCTGATGCCGCTTGCGGCAAACCACTTCTTTGTGAATACGTTCTTCATTTCAAATCCTCCGTTTCTTTTTTTACTCTCACATCCGTGATGCAGGTGATGACAAAAGTTACCGTTGGTATCATCTTGTATCACCTCCTCACACACGATCCACATACATGCCGACAAGCTCCGCCAGCGCATGGTATACAGGATTCCCCGTATCCCTTGTACACATATACGTCACACCGTCCTGCGTGTAGTACAGACCGTTGGCAAGTGCCATATTGCCGTCATACGGGATCGGATCGTACTTGCTGCCATCGTGTGTCTCGTCGATGCGCGTGTACAGCGTGACCGCCGTGTCGGGCGTCCAGTGTGCCTGTGACTTGTGTGCAAGCGTGACCGTGTAAAGCAGGCCCTTGTACTGCACCTTGTAGCCGATGGTGTATTCCACATCTGCCGCCCATGCGGGATAGTACTCACGCATCCGCAGTGCCGTCTGATCGTCCACCGCAAGCGTGTTGATCTGCGCCGTGATGAGCATGCGGGAGACCTCTGCTTCGGTCAGCGGACGGTGCTTTTCTTCGGCTTCAAGCCGCGCCTGTTCGTCCTGCATCACCGCAAGTTCTTCGACGGTCAGTTCGACACATACTCCATTTACAATCTGTTTCATTACGCACCTCTCTTTCCGTACACAATAGCCATAGATCCTGCGCCAAGTACAGTTTCATAGCCGCCGATGGCAATCAATTTTACTTTGTCGGTCTGCATAACCGTTGAAATATCTTCCGGGTCTGCATTTGGTTGTTTGTTAAGTGTTAAAACATCATAACCAAGATTGGGCATGAACTGTATACCGTTATTCATCGAATCTTCGTTGTATGATCGACCACCGAATACGGGAATCCATCCTGCATCTGTCTTCCGAACATGCAGGATTTCGATACGCCCCTTTTTGGTTGTATCTTTAATTCCCCCCGTAGCAAACCTAAAAAATCCGCCGTACCCCATTGAATTATTGATGCTTAACTTGATATATGTAGTTTTTCCTGCCGAATTTGGTTTGACGTAGAGGAGAACAATAAATTCCGTGTATTCATCGAAACTATGCCCATCTGGCGGGGTTGTCTGCAAAAAGTTCGCGACATCCTCTTCTGCCTTAAAGTTTGCAAGCACATCCCACGTTTCGCCCGCTCCCCCCATCGGAATCTCCACCTCAACAGGTGTACTGCCGTCATAGGTCGCTTTCACCGCGCCTGTAAAGGTCAGCGGGTGCGGGTTCGGGAGTGTGTCGGGGATGTCTGCGGAACCGCCGCCTTGCGGAATGTCAGACTTTCGAGCAATGCTGTCGGGAATGTACTTTTCGTCGAGCGGGTGGACAATTTCCTCGTGGACTGGAAATGTTATATGTACACTACCCCAAGAAGCTGAATCTTCACCAATCAACACAAAGCCATCTGTCAAGTTGATTCCCAAAAAGATGGAATTACCGCCGCTTTCGTATTCAAGCGCAGCATAAAAATCAACCGTGCTACCCATGAAATTCTTGTTGTACTCAATACTGTCTCTGCGGATGCGGTTTTGACTTCCGTCTTTTGTGAATGTTGCGTTTTCCCAATTATCATACAGGGCTTTTGCAAAGTCTGGATCGTTTTTCCTCATCCATCCGCCAGAGTTGTCGAGAGTGATATACACTGAGTATGTGAAGTCTCGCGATTCTGTATAGTGCGTCCTGCCGAGGATAAAATTCTTCTGCGTTCCGTCGTTCTGATTCCAGTCAGACCGCGGAAGACCCGAAACCGCTTCTGCAATCATTTCCTCAACCGTTTGTACGTTCGCCTGATAGGTCGTGTTTTCAGATACAAACTGACCGTTCTCGTCATATGTGAGACTGGCGATCATGCGGTTTGTGGATACCATGATAAACTTCTTGTTCGGGTAGTTTGTGACCGTAATGAGATCGTCTTCAAACAGTTCCCACAAAAACAGCCGTCCCGCTCCCGGTATTCTGAACATGAGTTGGAGCTGTCTCGCATTCAGATAGTCGTTTTTGTACACGGCATTTCCGCCGAACACGCTGTTCATGCTGTCCACTGTCATCTCGACAGTCAGTTCGACCCGGTCTTTGTCCGGCACATGCTTGACCGTCACACCGTCGATCTCACCGATTTCGCTCAACGGACGGATCAGACCACCAGCAGCTCCACCCCCGCCGCTCTCCTCCAGCGCCTTGATACGTTCCTCAAGCGCCTCCCACGTCTTGACCTCGTCCTCAGTGTAGACATAATCATCGGGTTTTTCACGGTCGCGCACGATAAACATCTTGCGGTACTCCGTGTGTCCCTCGTCGCCGTCCTCAAGATAGATGTACGCCGTCAAGGTTCCCGCCGTCTGCAACAGGATGTTGGGGATGTTGGCATACACACCCTCACCGTCCTCATACGCCTCAGTCACAAGCGCATTCGGTTTGATGGCGGCATTGGAAAAATGCACCGCCGTACCGACAGGGACATCGTGCAGCTGTACGCGCTGTCCGTAGTCCCATTGCCAAAGCATTTCGCGTTCGATTGCGATCATGTTTTCACCTCTTTCAGTTTACTTTTTCGATTTTGATGTTTGCAACACCCGCGTCATTACAATATACATTTATGCCGTCACCATCGATGAAAATCACAAACGGAACATCCGACTTGTAGTTGTCGTAAATGGTTGTTTTCTGAATCATTGCTCCGTTTCCGATCAATAGACCTTGCGCATCTGTGTTCCACGCTACACACTCATACACTACATTGTTAAACGTGACAATATATGTCGGGCTTGTTTCGATCTGCGGTACATACGTCGCGATGTTCGTCAAATCAACCCAGTACAGATCGAAATATCCGTCCGTTTCCGAGAAATTGATTTCCGTCTTCGGAACAATCGTCGTTCTTGACGAAGAGCCGCCAGAAGATCCGTATGTCTTACTCTTGACATACCCGCAGTACTCATCCTCGTTCTGCATGTTGTACACCATTTCGCTTGTGATCTGCGTCGTACCTCCCGGGATCCGCATGCAGCAAATGACGAGATCGTAGTACTTGGCATTCCTGATCGGCAGCACTGCATTGTCGTCAACGGAAATCAGCAGACCGCCTTGCTCGATGCATTCGCGGAAATGCATCTTGATCTCGCCCGTGCTTTGATCCAAGCGCACAACGCATGCGTTGACCCTGTCGGTCTCCTGTGTGTTGTATGTCCTGTTCGTCGCCGCGAACTTTTTCACAACGCCGTCGATAATGACAACACCCGGATCGATCCTGACCTTCATCGCGCCGTTTACATAAGCATTCATCGACGTTCCCTCCGGATCCCAGAACACGCCGCTTGTATATGCCGCGCGGTTGATATTGCTCACAGAATCCTCGACCTCAATGACGGCATGCGCAACTTGATTTATGTCCTCTGCGCTGTTTTCATCAACTCCGTTGATTTTGTCAATCCAATTTCCTTTGAGTGCCAATCAAAACACCTCTTTTTATTTTTTTAATTTTCATATTCTTCGTTTGTAATAAACTTATACTCTTCCGCCGTAATCCATCTACCAACAGCATCCCATACCATTTCTTTCGTCCATATTCCACGATCATAGTATGATTTTACCCTGTCAAATTTATTCATAAAATCCCCTCCATCATAAAAACATATTCCAATAGCGCATATTCATCCGTTCGGCGGAATCTGGCGAGGAATTCCATTTGTTCTTCTGCGTCCGCATCAAGTACCTCACCCGGTCTGATTATTGCTCCTGTCTTGACGTTTTTGTAAACTCGATTCCCATTATGCTCAATTTCAACCATTCCATGCATCGGTTTCAATATCGGTTTTTTTATCAAAAAATCACCCCACATAAATATATTTGTAAGTGTCTCCGTCATGTGACGGCAGATACTTTTGGTTCGGGTCTTTCAGATATCTTTCGTCGGAAGAAATTTCCCGAAAATACGTTTTGTCAATGTGCATCTGACCGTATGGTATGATTTCCGGCAAACTTACTATGCTGACAAACGTATAATTTGATGATTCAAGCGGATTTGCGTCTGCCGAAATATAACCGATGTAATATCTTTTGGAAGATGATAAGCTACCGACTTCAAAATACATCGCCCACTCATTGTCGTTTCGATTATACTCCATACCGCAGAAATATGTCGTTTCACCGTCTTCGATCAAACCAAATATTGACATACAATTTGATGTCATCGTTTGCATATCGTATGCCTGAATAGAGGTTGGTCTTACGCTTCCGTCCTGCGGCGCAGACAACCAATATTTGTCGCTGAAAAACGCAAAGGCATTCCACTCGTCCGCAAGCGTCGGATTAACAGCAATTGTTGTTGTACCGGCTTGATATGCATAAGCTGTCGCCTCTGTTCCATCATTGAATCCCCAATATCCGTCAGGATACACACGAAAATACTTCATGTTATTGTACTGACCTCCGCTGATTCTGATTGTGTGCGATGTCTCGGCTTTGTCTACAGAATACACATATGTGCTATAAGAGCTTCCTGTGTAATAGCAAGCCGCCACAAGTACAGATACACCGTCAACGGAAAGATCATATGGTTCATAATATGACAAAAGCTCAAACTGATACTGCTTTGTCCACGTGTTAAGGTCTGTTGATGTAAATAAATGGGCAATGGGTCTCACATCATCGTTGTCGTCCTCACACACTCCGAGCACATATTTTTCCCCGTCGTAAGTCAGACCAAAAATGCCGTAACGAACCGTCGTGTCAATGGTCGGGCATTGGATTTCTGTATAGGTATCTGTGTTTGCGTCATACAAAACCGCCGTCTTTCCATTGAGCATTGTGTTTCTAAAAGCATCGATCAATGCCCATTGACCCGGAACAGGAAGCGGTCTGATTACAGGATATGCGCTTTCGCGCTGTGCAAATCTTCTCCATGCTGTGTTATACAGCAAAACCTCGCGCAGATGCGGATATTCTCCTGTCGGTACAATATCGCCGTTACAAAGAACCCAACGGCTTCCAAGATCGGTACGAGTGGTTTCCCTGATGTCTCCTGTTTTGGCGGACGCATTTGCCGCAAGATGGTAAAAGGCATCGTTCGGCGTCGGATTGTCTCCCGGTCTCAGACCGATTTTCTCGGCGGTTTCGTCGGTCAGCAGGCTTTGCTTGTTGATCGGCGTTCCCGCTTCCTCTGGCTCATCGGCTCTTACCATATCATATATATTTGTCTGTCCGCTGACAGGAGTAATCATAACCCTACCAGGGAATTTGGGTATTCTGTCCTTCATACTTCGCCTCCATATATCTCTCCGCTGTAAAACATTGCTTTTGATGTATTGATCAACAATGTTTCTTTGGATTTTTTTAATTCGGATAATAACACGTCAAGATTAACAAGCAACTGCTCGATGGTGTTTGCTCCGGAATACGTTAATCCGTCCAAAGACCTCGGAAACGATTCTGGCAAATCAGACAATGATAATGCTATATGTTCAACGTTTCCAATATACCGCGCCATATCCGTTTCTGTAAGCATATTGGATACATCCCAATCTGTTTTTACATTTATGTTTTCATAATCAGACGGGTCATACGGTATTGAAAAAGCGGAATCCCAAGCAATATCAAGTTCTTTGCGTAAATCCTCGATTTCAACAGGCACTTCAACAAGCCTATCCGAAAGATATTTTACAACGCTCTCTACTCTGTTAAAATCGGTATAATTATATGCGCCTCTCATGCCAGACAAAAACGACCGTCTCTCATCGTCCGTCATTCTTTTTAATCCTTTTCTTACTAAAGACTTGACCAATTCGACATCCGACATCGTTCTGTCCGTTATCATTTCGATTCCATTTATTGCCATATAATCACCTTACTACGCTATCCTTAATCAACATTCCGCCTACCAATGCAAAGCTCTGCTTGACAATTCTACCTGTTTTGTTCCCCAGATATTCTGTCTCGTATTCAATCAAATCGCCTACGGTTGTCATGGTTCGCACCAACATAGTTCCATATGTTGCTTCACCATAGAATGTAGACCCATAATAATTAGGAACAACTCTATTCCCTGCGCCATCAATAATTTTCATGTTTGTTTGGTCTGTGTTTACAAGATAATTATAGCACATTTCAAGCAGTTTGTCAATGTTAGAAGAAGAAACGAGTGTAGCCTGTTCTACCGCCACAATGTTTTCGATGTCGCTCGACAAAACGAGGGGGTTTTCTTTGCGCTTAATAACGGTGGTATGCTCATATCTACCGCCGACAAGCGTGCAGTTTTCCCCCGCATTTATAACCGCATAATTAACGCCGCTTTCTGCGATGCTTCCGTCTTGGATTTGTAGGCTATGTAGAGGCTCCGAAAACGTTATAAATATATTTTCCCCTGCGCCGCTCTTTTCAGCCTCATACGCCGTTGTGGTGTCCGCAATGGCACTATACGCATGTGATGCGAGTTCAACCGCCGTCACTCTTGTGGAATTGTCGAAGTTCTGCCCCTGCGAAATTCTGCGCTTTGTTATAGTCTGCGATACATCATTGCTCAACGAAAACACATTCACTTTGTCGCTGTTGCTTGTATCAGCCACCGCTCCTATAGCGAAAAGCACTTGCATCAATGCATCGCGGCACGTTGTGTAGGGGATGTAACCTGTAACAACTTCTGTATCAAAACCGTCTGAAACAGAATACGGCACTTTTGCCGCCTTAAATATCTCATCAAGCAGATCAAGCGCATTTTTGCTTGAATAGATACCGCCCTTGAAATAAACGGAATCCATCAAACCAATATAGTCCTCGCTCTGTATATCCCAAATTGTCTTTGACTTTCTCTTTGCGTTTTTAACAAAAACGGTTGCTTTTTTCTCCCCGTTGAAAAGCACTTCAATCGGTTGCTTTGTTTGAAAAGAAAACTCGATATCTTTTTTACTGTCAATCGTGAAATCAAATGGGTTTATCGGTACACTTGTGGAAATAGGGTCGATTTCCTGTATCATTCGCGCAGACCGTAACTCGTTTGCAGAAAACTCCGTTCGCAATCCATACTCGATGTGGTTTACGCGCAATCGGTTGAAAGGCACATTCAAAGCCAAGAAAGAGATAACGATGCGGTTGTAAAATTCTACCTTTTTATTGCAGAAATAATTCGCGCTTGTAGGCGCAAAATCCGCATCTGCCAAAAGCGTTTGCCCATTGTACCACTTGATATTCAAACGAGATGCATATATGTTCTTTGCTTCATCGAAAACAACCGTAATGCCCGATGATGTGAACGTCTCGTCTGCGGTCAAATCAAAAACAATCGGCGTTTCAAAATCGCCGTTTTCGACGCTCATTTGCTCGCTTATGAAGCCAATGTCAGCAATGGCATTTTCGGGAAGAAATTCTGCGCCGCCATCAAGTATCATGGAATTTAATTCAAAGGGCACATCATACCTCTTGAATTTTGCGCCCTCGGTCTTTATAATTTCTACATTTGAAGCAGGGAGCTTTGCCCCTGCCTCAATGTCGAATGCTTCTTTTGCGCCAAGCGCGATATCATTATACTTTACCAATACGCTCATACAGGCAACCTCTGCGCCTCGATAGGCACTATGTTCAAAGATAATTCTCCCCAATAAACCTTGCCCTCTTTTTCGTCAATGCGTTTCAATGCTCTTGCGCCGTTCGACACATATGCACGATACGCAATGCTGTCTTGAAGATGCGCTACTTCAAAAAGCAACGCATCCTCCGTTCTTTCTACTCTGCGAGGTGTAGCCAAAAGGGAATAAAGTTCATCGTATTCATTCTCGTAGCCGTTCTTGCGTTTTATCACCACCTTGTGACCGAAGAACGTCCCAATGGGATCGAGCGTCATCGGTGCGCCCTCTGCAAGCGTTCTGCCGCTGTTCTCGGTATACAAAATCTCAAAACTTTCTTCAAGCGCCGTGACCGTCACGTTATATGCTTTTCCATCTACCTTGAAATAATTCACGCAATCACCAACCTTGTACCAATTCTGCGATTTTCTCTGTTTCCTTGCTCGACAACCGCTCTTCCAAATTCTCTGCCATCGATTTCAAGAACAACCTCGGTATTTCCACCGCCATTATATCCATTATTTTGAGACAGCGCAATATTAAACGCATCAACAATAGTCTGCAATGGTGCTTCGATGTTTGTACCTTGTTTTTGGTCACCAAGCACAGCAAGAAATTCACGATTTGGTGGTATAACCGCGCCTTGTGCAAGACGAGGGATTGATAATCTGCCGAAATTAACTTCATGAACATTAAAACCAAATGTTTTACCACCAATTCCAGGAACCCAATCAGGAACATCAAAACTAATATTGTTTAGCCCGTCCACAATCCAATTTATCATTTTTTCAAACATTCCGATTATTCCATTGATAGCCGCCTCAAATCCCCCGATAAGTCCATTTCCGCAAGTCTTTGCAAGGTCGAGCCAAAACTTTGCCGTGAATACGGGAGCAATATACTTGTTCCAAAACTCCTTCACCGCATCCCAAGCACCTTTTACCCAATCGACAATAGCGTTCCAATTCAATGCGGCAACAGTAACAAGTCCAACCGCACCTGCGGCTATCAAGGCAATACCCAAAGGCAAATTAACAAAACAAACAAGAATACCGATAATTAACAATCCGGCCGAAATCAAAGAAATAATTCCTGCATTTTCTACAACAAAATTTTTTATTGCTGTTGTAATCGCGTCCCAATTTACAGCTACAACGGTTGCAATGGTAGTCGCGCCAAGTGCTATTAGCCCTATACCCAACGCCCATTGCTGAGCGAAACAAAGTAATACACCGAGCACAATGGCAACAATTCCACCGACTGCGATCCACTTCGCTGTCTTTTCATCTGTAAATACTTCTGTAATGGCATCCCAATTTACTGCAATGTCCACGCCTAAAGCGGTCGCGCCGAGGGCAATCAATCCTATACCTACCCACCATTGTTGGGCAAAGCAAAGCAATATGCCCAAGACAATAGCTAACGTGCCACCAATCGACACCCAAGTTGCAATTTTTTCGTTGCTTAACATATCTTTTATGCTATCCCAATTTATAGCAATATCAGCAACAACGGTAGCCGCACCCAAAGCAATTAACGAAACACCTTTCACATATTGTTGACACATACAAAGGATTATGCCTATAACTATTGCCGCCACTCCTGCAATCAAAAGGGCAGATGTTAAAGCATTTTGCACATCAATTCCAACACCTTCTTGTGAAACAGATGCTTGTGTAACGGTCAATAATCCTGCTCCAGCTATGACAAATCCAAGTCCCCAACCGATATGCCCTGTCAGCAACAAAATAACGCCTATCGCAACCATTGCAACGGAAACGAATCCCATTATTGCCGTCAACATAGCATTTGCTTCATTGACATAATCCGATCCATCGGGCGCATTGCCACCCAAATCTCCGCCTGTGTCTTGCAATTCGCTATCTAAATCGCCACCGCCTGTATTGTCTGCCGTATTTGCAGAAAGAATTTGAATATCATCAAACCCTGCAAGGCTCTTTTTTAGTTCCTTGTTAAGTTCTTTTTGGTTTTTGGTCTGTTCCTCTATGTTTTCAGCGGTCTTGTCTGTGCTTTCTTCTTGATGTTCTACATTTTCAAGAATTTGTCCGCTTCTACCCGAAAGAACATTTAATCCCTTTGTTGCAATATCAAAAATCTGTGTAAGTGTTTCCAAAACGGGAAGCAAAACCGTGTTCACAATATTTCCCCATGAATTTTGGAAGTCTTGATACGATGCCCTAAATTCATTTCGTATAGTTGCCGAGGTTTCCGCTACCTCATCGCCATACTTTGCCGTTGCTTGTTCGAGAATAGCCATTGAACGAATTTGCTGTTGAGTATAAGCATCTAACTGCTCCCAAGATTTTCCATCTGCCATTCGCTCAAAAGCATCGGTCATTTCAATGGTTTTGACATTGACGAAAATTCCCAAATCTTCAATCGCTTCGGTGTTGCCAAGCAAACCCGACCTTACACGCTCTTGCACATCTTCAACAGTTCGACCTGTTTTGCTTGCAACCACAGCGGTCATATTAAGGTATCTGTTTGTCAATTCAGCATTTGTCGCCTGGTCAGCCCATACGCTAAAAAGGTTTCCATAAACAGCCGAGAAAGAAGCCGCCGCCGCTTTTGACATACCCAAAGCACGAGCATTAACGTCTATAAAGTCACCTACGCTATCACTTGCCGAGCCGTATATATCAACCAATCGCTGAACGCTTGCTTCTGTTTGTGTCGCAAGTTGTCCTGCTTCGTTGCTGAATTGTATTATTTTTTGAATTGCAAAAGCAGAAGCAATAGCCGCACCAAGTTTTGAAAATGTTTTTGTAAGACTTGCCGCTTTGCCCTGCATCTGCGACATTCCTTTGTTTATTCCACTTGTATCAACTTTTGTAGAAAGTATAATACTTCCATCGCTATTCGCTATCTCCATTCAATCACGCTCCTTTCTACCAATCGGAGTTCAAAAATTCTTCTTCCTCCGCAGTAAGTTTTCTCGGTAATTCTACCATTTTTCTGTGTTCTCTTATATATTCTTCTTCCCATTTATCGAGTTTCTTTCCCTTTGCTCGTTTGGAGCGAATAGATACAATGGTCGAGAAGGTACATTCGCCAATTTCCATATAACCGCCCAAGAAAGAATACCAATGTGTGTATTTGTTCGGTGTTCTCACATCGTAGCCAAGCACACGGCTTATAGGCGGAGCGAGTTGCGGAAAATCGTGTTCCCAATCCATAAGTGAAGGTTTTTGTTCTTGGTTTTCTTCTTGTTCTTCTCCACCATTGATTATGCGGAACATTTCTTTTATAGCCGTGTCAAAATCGTCTATGGCAGAAATATCCTCATAGAAGATAAACAAAGCACACTTGACTTTTTCCTCGTCTGTGAGTTCGTTATCATTCAGCGCACAAATAACATCAAGCACCACCCTATAATCACACTTGTTTCTTATCGGGTGACTTTTGCCATTTATCTCAACGGCTATCGGTAAATCCCACATCATTTGCTATACTTTGCGAGGTGCTTATCCATAGCCGACTTGTTCTCTGCACCGTACTTTTTCAACTCAACCATAAGCCAATGGATAAAGTGCATAATATACATTTCTCGCTTTTCGTTTCCGTTTTCTTCCTCTACAATGACGGTATCAAACGGCTGACAATAGCGGAACGCCACATCGGAAATTTTACCGCCAAACACTACATCAAGTTCGTCCTTGACCGCCTTGTTATACTCTGCCTCAATCTCATTTACCGCATCAAGTCTACTCTGCAAAGCCTTCAATTCATCAGACGACATTTCGAACAACTTTTCGGGGTTGTCAAGTTCAATTTCGGGAATATTTCCCTCAAATCTACTCTTGTACTTTTCAAGGTCTATTTCTTTTATGCGCTTTTCAATGGATTTTTCAAATCCCTGTATTCTCTCTTGAATACCTCTGTCATTCGGGTTAAAATAAATAACCGCCTTATCGCCATTATCAAACTCAATGGGGAATGCAACTTTACCCGTACTTAACTTCATAATAAATACCTCTCTTTATATCCTCATTTAATGTAAATATACCGCCCTACCATATAGGGCAAGGCGGTATTATTGTTTTATTTTTACTCTGCGCTATCGGGAGTAAATGTAATTGTTTCTCCGTCAACCTTCGGCATCGTTCCTGTGGTGATCTTGTTTGCGTAGTGAATATCTACTTCAAAACCGAGATAACCGCCCGCCTCGCCTGTGAAGTTGTTAATCGCAATCATAACATCTTCTTCAAGTCTTGCAAGGCAAGTATTTTCATTTGCGCCATCGGCAAACTCAAACTTTTGGAGCATCTTTACCGCATCGAGCTTGGAAGTATTTTTCGTAAACCAAGCATCGAAAAGCATCTCGGCAAACTTGCTACCAGCGCGGAGCTTGATTGCAACGCCGCTTTGTGTGGGCTGTGCCGTGCCCCTTTCCATATCAACATATCCGAGTACATCGGTGGTCTTTTCTACATCTTGGTTTTCCTCAACAGTCCAAGACTCTACGCCTCGTCCTTGAAGCTCCCATTCGGGTGCAAGACCGCTCTCCGATACGTCGGCATAAATCTTAAATCTCTTGGTCTCTACTTTGGGGGACGCATAGCTGTTAAATTCTGCCATTATCTGTATTTCCTTTCATCAATATTGTCCGCTTTGTAAAGCGTTGTTTAGTGTGCGTGTTAATTTGTCAAGCTGACCCGCATTCGCCGCCGCTTTGTCCCATTCATAAGTGGAATATGGGTTTTTCTTTTGGAAATTCTTCCCCTTGCCGTAATACACGGCGCTTGAATACGGCTGAATATAATGTATCTTTAACGGATACAACTTTGCCGTGTCTTGCATTGTTCCTGTATCTCTCGGAGTGTATGGGTCAATCAACCTTTTCCACTCGTTAGATACAAGCAATCCAAAACGGTCATTCTGCACCTTTGCCAAAATCTTCGGCTCGTTAAGGTCAATCCTCACATTCATATTCTACCGTCTTTCTTTGCGCTCTGTTCACATAACGCAACCGAACCGTGATAAAATATCCGACCGTGTTTTCTTCGGGGTTTACATAGCGAATTTGCGGCACAAATGGGTTGCACTCGATAGATACGATTTTTTCCCCAATATCGGGGAAATTCTTTGCATCATTCTGTGATTTTACCCAATCACAAATGCTTGTAACTTGTTCAAGCGTAAGCACATTCTCATTCCGTGTCGGTGCGCTATCATCGTTCACATCATACCACTCATAGCAGTTTATTTGAAAATCCTCATAAACTGACGGATACGGCACAATCTCACAATGATAATCACCGAGTGTGTCAATGCTTTCTTGATATTGGTGTGTAGGTGATGCCCCTTGCGGAAGAATAACCCTCACGCCCCTATCCTCTGTTGCCGCTATGCTCCAAAGGTCGTTCAATTCGGGGCATTGACGGAAATATTCAAAGATCTTTGCATATTTACTCATTCAATCACCCCACATTCGTTATGGTAACATTATCAACGCTCATTCCGTGAATGTTTGCTGATACAGAACGAACCACAACGCCATTATCCTTATACTTTTCTTGAAGTTCTGCAAATTCTCGGCTCGTTGTTACAATATCGTCAACTTCCGAAAAAACGATGAAATCACCCACTTGCACCGTGTAGAAATCCTCTCGAATATCCACGGGTAGTTTGGCATATTCAAGCGGTGTCTTGTATCGGTCAACATCTTTCGATATAACCGTAACCGCGTTGACTATGTTCTCAATCGTTCCATCAGCCTTGCTAACGATACCGCCCTGAATGTTACACAAATCAATCATAAATCGGTCGAAGTGTCTGTCTTCAACGGCGTTTTTCGGAATGTCATTGTAAATCGTGACTTTTTGTGTCCACAAGTCTGTCATCGCATCGCACCTCGATACATCAAAGGCGTTCCGCAATCGTCCTTTTCGGTTGCCAAATAGTCATACACGATATTGAGAATTTCTGCATTTATTTCATCAGTGGTTTTGTTTGCATAGCTTTCGCTTTCGCTAACTCCACCCGCGGATTGGCTCTTACTTGTAACCGCCTTGCCACTCGACACATTGTTTGCGAGGTATTCCACCAAATCACGCACACACGCTTTCGCCCTCTGTGATACCTCTAAAACGCTTTGTAATCGACTTCGTGTATGCAGGTCGATAAATCCACACGCACGGTCTATGTTGCGATTAAAGGCGGTCAAATCAAGCGCACCGCCTATTTCTGCGTATTCTTCATAGGTTAGATATTGCATAATTCAACCGCCTTTCTTTATTCTTTCGGCTCTTCCACCTTTTCGATAAGCGGAACACCGCGCCTATTTTTATTCGTAGAAAGTTCTTTTATCCGACTTGCAGAAACTTTCTTTTTGTTGTGGGGGTAAATATCCCCCACATTATACTCGTGATTGTTGTCTTGCAAATCGGTAAAATACTTAATTACTCGGTACATTATGCACCCTGCTCCTCATCGCCACCAGCATCTGCCCCTATAGTACCAACAACAACGCCGTCAATTCTCTCTGCAAAGAATACCATACCATTTACAACGGTATCGGAAGCGGTCATATTGGTATAGTCGGGGGTCTCGTGGATGCCGATATAACCCGTCTCGTCAGATGTGAAGTCGAATGCTTCGCCAAGGTCTGCGCCGTTTACAGGGATGTAGTAAAGAACGATGTTCTCCTTTGCCGTTGCGTAAATTGTTCCCTTGGGTACGGATGCGTTCATAATCACAGTACCAAGACCGAGGAAGTCCTCAACATAGGTCATACCAAAAGCGGTCTGTGTGGAAATCTGTGCCGCGCCGAGATAATCAGCAATGTCGAGGGGGTTTACAAAGTAAACGGCTTGAATTGCATCGTCCTCAAACTTGACCTGAAGCTGACCCCAAGCCTGTGCGAGTGCGCTTTGGAGGTCAACACCGCTTGCTTCGCCTGTTCCTGTTGCAAGGAAACCGAAAAGGTCTGTGCGGATAGCCTTCTGTACATCACGGAGCATTCTGTCGGTAGTCATCTCGACCGCCTGATCATAACCGCGCTCAACGATAGCCTCTGCGGAGGTTGCCTTTCTCCACTTCTTCAGCGTAATCTCGCCAAAGGTTACAGCCTGGGTCGCATACTTGGAAAGAGGAATAACCTCGCCCTCTGCAACCGCGCCGCTTTCAAGAGTGCCAACCGCCTTGTAAGCCTTCAGCACAGTTCCCGCCTGCTTTGCAATCTTACGGGTAACGCCGAGAGCCTCCATCAGCTTTCTTACGTTCTCCGAAAAAGTATAAGTAAATTCGATCTCTCTCGCTCTTGCGAGGTCTGCCTTTTTAATAAGATTAGTTTCTGCTGCCATTATTCAATATTTCCTTTCGCAATGTTTTCTGCGATAGCCTGTCGTTTCTGCTCACGGGTCATATCGCTGTTCATAATATCCTTGACCGAGGAATAACCACTACCAGTACCACTCGGTCTGCCACCCTGCAACTTAACGGCTGTAACGCCCTTTCGTGCAGTTTGGTCATCTTTGGTGAGTGAATGCAGAATATCTACATCGCTCTGTCCTGCATATTCTTCGCTTTCAAGTGCATCGCTGAATTTCTTGAAATAAAAGTCTTTTGTCGGGTCATTATACCAATCGCCCTTGCCCTCGTTTGCCTTTTCAAAACGGTTTTTTGTGGCTTCTAACTTTTCTTTCATAATTCGGTCTGCTTCTGCCTTTGTCTTTTCGGCTTCTCTTTCTGCAATCAACGCATCAAGCTTCGCCTGAATTTCCTCGGCATTTTTACCGCTTGTTTTGAGTGTGTCAATCTCCGTAGTAAGACTTTCAAGGCTCTTTTCTGCTTCTTTCAGTTTTGTTTCAACTGCTTCTCTCTTTGCCTTATCGGTTTCAATTTCCTTGCTTCTTTCTGCGAAGATTTTTTCAGCGACTTCCTTTTCCACGCCTAAATCTTCCAAATACTTTACTGTAATCGCCATAATTACCTCCTGCGTTTAAGTCCTTTTTAAGTGAGTATCTTTGCACTTCGCTTGACCTTTTTAAGTCTAATCAACCGACTAAAAATAGAATAAGAGTAGAACATTACAATTCTACTCTTACATTATAGCATATTAAATTGGTTTTGTCAATAGGCGGTTATTTTGTCGCAATGTGTTCTATCATTCTTTTGTTATGGTTAAGGAAAAATTCAATATCTTTTTCATCATATTCCCCTCTCCATTCAATGAGCGACTTTTTGTGTGCTTCAATCCAAAAATCTTTTATTTCGGTTTCTAGTTCTTCAAAACTTCTGCCGTCTTTTCCATCAAGAGAATAATTTTCACACCTTAAAGCCTTTTCAAAAATGTTTTTAGCATATATTCTTGTTCCCAATTCGTCATAACTAAAACACTTTTTTCTGTTTTTCTTTGGCTTTGCACAAACCAAATCTCCGTGCCAACCGTCTGTTATGCAATACTTGCATTTACTACAATGTATTTTCTTCTTTTCTTCTCTTAATTCGGCATATAATCTTTTTGCTTCCTCAAAATACTTTTTCTTTTCATCTTGTATTTTCTTCTGCAATTCTTGTACCGTGTATTTCATTCCCTCACCTCATCATTTTGGGGTGTGCGAGATAATCGCTCAACCTCATTTTCTAATTCTTCTATTTTGTCAGCCGCCATTCGCAACAATGTGTTGCTGAACAAACCACGCCTTAACGCTTTTACAATTTCATCACTTGACATAATCGTTTTCCCTTTCCCAACGCATTTTCACTATATCGCCCATTGGAAACACATCGTCTTCAAAATATGGTTTAAGAAAATTCTTTTGTTGTTCTGTAAGAAAATGTTTCCAATAAACACGCCATTCTTTAACACCTAATTGTGAAAGCGTTATTTCCGCAAATCCACTATCTTGCAGTTTTTCATCTGCCATATTTGCGTTTTCATCATTCAAAATCTTCCTTGCAAGGCTTATATGTTCATAAACTCTGCAAGGGAAAAAATCGCCATTCGGAGAAAGCCAACCTGTTTTTAATTCACTTGTTCTGCTCATTTCCCCCTCTCCTTCCTTTCCTTTGCTACGAGGTAGCGGATAAACTGTGCTACGCTCATATTGTGTTTCTTTGCCTGTTCCGTTATATCCTGTCGCTCCTGTTCGGTGCAACGGATATTTATCCATTTATCTTTACTCATTATTTGCCTCCTTGTATTCACAATCATATTTTTTGTTTTCATATTTTTTACACAAAGAATAGAAAATTCTTCTTGCTTCTGCATTTGTAGGGCAAACCCTTGTATTTGTTTTTGGAGTGGTATCGAACCAACCCGATGTATAACTTTCTACCTCAGTAACGATATTGTCAACGCATATAATTTGATTATAAATAATGCAATCATTACCATAATGCTTATATTTTGCTTTCATATTTTCACCTCAATTCTCGCAATCGTGGTATATAGCCAACCAACCATCGCCTTGTCTAACAAGACCTGCGGTTTCATAATATCTGTACTGTGCCATAGCATCAGCAAAGATAAGGTTTTTGAAACTGTCACACATAGCCATAAGTCTGCGAACAATATCTCTGCGGTTTGTAGTTCCAAAAGTCATAATTCTTGCAATTTCAATCATTTTTATTTACCTCTCTTTCTTTTGTAACTACATTATAACATATATGTACCTACTTGTCAACCCTTTTTCGCAAATTTTTCAAAAAATATCCCCTGCTTTTTAGGGCAGGGGGAATGTTATGTTTTTGGTTTGCGAGGTACGGACATCCTTTTAAAGTCTGGCTTTATTCCTGTAACATCGCAAATTTCGTTGTATTTTTGTCTGTATGACTTAATTTTCTTGTTAAGGTCTGCTATTTGTGGCTCACTATTACCAAATGCTTTGAGGGCGTTTATTTGGTCTTTTGCGTTGCGTGTTTCGGCTTCAAGATGCCTCATTCTTTGCGACCAATAATAGCCATCTCCTGTACTGTTGCCAATAGTGAACTGTCTTTCATTTTCTGCCTTTAAACTTGCCAATTCTTCAGGTGTATATGTTGGCTCACTTATACCCAAAATAATTGGTATTTCTCTATGATGGCAATTGTAATCTTCATATAATCTGTCATATACGCCTTTATCTTCTGCACCCTCATACAAAACACCATTGACTTTTTTTGCGTGATATTTTGCGTATTGTTTGCCTTCCATAAATCTATGGCTTGGTCTTGGATTTGCTGAAAATGTTATCTCAATACCATCACAATTTAATTCTTCGCCAATTTTTCTGCTATATTCTGCACTTGCCATTTTGCCATTATAAAGCATATTTTGTCTAACTACTGTGTCAAGTCTGCGAGTTAATCCATTTGGGTATTCAACTCTCATTCCGCTTCCACCAAGTTCAAACACCGATTTTCTCATTGATGTATAAAAATCTGCTTTTCCATCAATTACAATTTTACTTGCTTCACTAAAAGATTTTAATATATGACTTCTTAAAGCAACAGGGTTTTGCCCATCAAGAACTTTTATTGCTTTTGTCTTTGTAAATTCAAGTAAATCTGCGCCATTCTTTTTAGCATATTGTTTTATAATCTTTTGTGGAATTTTATCATCTGCAACAACTCCCCTGTATTTATATAAATATTCGCTTTCTTTAAATACATCATCTAAAATACCTTTATATGTTTTAGGTAAAGACTTAATACTTAATAATACAGTTGTTGCTAATGCTCCGATGATTGCCTTTTCTATTTTCTTTGCCTGTTTCTCTGCATCATATTTTTTTGCTTGTTCAGGTGTCATTTTGCCTATTTTCCCTAATTCCTTGCAAATCATACTAACAGAAATTAAATCCCACTCGGCTATTCTATCACTATATTCTTGCTCATAATTTTGTTGTTCTATAATATCAGCCATTCACACCACCCTTTATTGCTTTCCAATCAATCTTTTTGCCACACAAAGGGCAATAATTAAATCTTGTCAAGTCGGTTGATTTTCGCTTATCACAATAATCTTCAAGTGTATATTTGTTGCACACCGATTGCCACCATTCACTATCTTTATTGCTTTCTGCAAGTCGCTTTTCTCTTTCAATATATCCTTTCAAATCTGCAAGTGTTGTAATGTCGGTGCTTTCATAATCATACCTTATACCGATAACACACTCACACTTCTCTATGTTCTCCACTTAATCACCGCCTTATAATCCTAAATCTTTCATCCAACACGCCAACAATATGACCCGAGCAAATCCCCATATTCCAATCAACGCCATCGCTCCTATCACTTCTCCCCACCTCTTTCTTTTGGACATTCTTTTGTGCCCTTGAAATGACACCAACTTACAGGAAGAATATACACGATATGTTTCAACTCTTCCGTCAACTGTGCTCTGTAACAACCCTTCGGACAAGATTTCTTATAATCGAGACAATGTGTTGCATCATGATTCATTGTCAGCACCTCTTTCTTTTGGTGTGCGTAAATCTTCGCCATAGATTTTCATATATTCGGCAAGCAAAGAGTTTAAAACATACTTTTGTCTGAGTAATTTTTTTGATAATTTATTGCATTTGTCGGTTTCTTTTTCAATGGCTTTCAGCCATCTTTTCTTTACCCATAAATCAAAACTACGCTTCAACAATTCAGCCATCACCCCTCACCGCCTTTCTTGAAACATCCGCAATCACAAAAATCGGAATAATCTCTCATTCGTGTTGCAGGGCATCCGCTTTTTGCCGTGCATATTCCTGCCGAGCCCATATAATAATCAAAATATTTACAAGCGGCACAAGGTTTTTCTTTGAGCCACTTTCTTTCTGCAATTCTATCTCGAATATAATTTATATTTTTTCTCATTCCTGCACACCGCCTTTCTCGGTCGGGTGGTCGTCCCAAATATCGGTTAAAAGTAATTGATATTGGTCGCCGTCTGTATCATAACAGGTTGCGGTCAATCCATCTTTGTTTGGTATAACAATTTCTAAAGGCACTTTTCGTGCAGGTTGTCTTATACCCTTAAACCATATATTGTTATCAATAAAATATTTCATTTCCCCTCATCTTCCTTTCTCATATACTGCGGTAATGAACTGTATGGAAAATACATTTTATTACCCACAATAGAAGCAATAATGTTACAATAGATTTCTATTTTGCTATCGCCATACCAAACATATCCTCTGCCGTGTAAATAACCGCAATATTTCTTTTTCTTGCTTCTGCAATATTTCTTTTCCCAATGCTTACAACTTGGGTATGTGTCAAATCCGTCTTTATTGTGTTTGATTTCGAGTCTATAATCTCCGATAATGGCTCTAACCATAACTTGTAAATCTTCTTCAATTTGGCTTGTTACTGCCTTATCGTGATATAATCTTGCCTTGTATAAAGCCTTTTCTTTATCCATTGCTTTCATCTTCCTTTCTCTGCTTATCTATCAGCCTTAATATACTGTTCTACTGCAAGTCTAACCAATGTTGAAATGGCAAAGTTTCTGTCCTTTGCGTATTTCTGCACCTTTTCAAACATTACATCACCGAATACTTTTCGCCAAAACATCAAATCACTCCTTTTCAATGTATTTATTACAGCCATAATAATATTTATCAATCAATGGGCAAAGTTTTTCCCAACATTCTTCGCATAAATCAGCATCCCAACCGTCCGCATACTGTCCTTTGTTTATAATCGCCTTTTCGCCATAACTAATCTTGATATGTACACAATGTTTCTTTTCCATATCAGTCGGCTTGTTACAATGATTGCATATAAACGCTACCATATTTTTTTGTTTCCTTTATGCATTTCATTCCATTTTTCTATTGCTTTTTTTACACTTGTATAGGTGTCGGTACAATCGCAATGCGGAGTTTGGCAAGAAACGAACCAACCACATTTGGGGTTGGATAATATCGTTCTGTCGCTCATAATTCTTACATCTTTATTTCCACACCACTTGCAAGGGAGCAACATACTTTTATATTTTTCTGTGTACTCCACTGCTTTTTCAAATCGTTTAGCCATATTACGCCACCTTTTTGATGTGCAATAAGCATTCCCAATTTGAAGTTTCACCAACATATAAACACTCATATCCCAATGTTTTAAACTTTTTGGAATATCTGTTTAATGTGCTGTCAACAAGAATAACCACCATTTCGTCAATCCCTTTAATCAAATCAACGAAATCAGCTTTTTTGTTTGCACTTTCATAAACTTTAGAAGTGTACATTGTGCAACCAATTCCGTCTAATCTTAAACAATTAGTGGACTGATTTCTAAAATCGTTGTAATCCTTGCAAGTGATAATTTTTGTAGTTTTCATAATTATTACCTCCCTTTCTTTCTGATACTATTATACTACTTTTTCCCTACTTTGTCAACCCCTTTTTGAAAACTTTTTTAATTTTTCACAAAAAAATACCGAAAACATTTCTGTTCTCGGCATCGGGTGTGTTATTCGGCATATCTCCAATGATACCCTGCACAAGTTCTTTCTTTTCCTCTGCATACTACGGTTATATTTGTTCCGCTTCTTCCCACAAATTCAGCCGCCTCTTTTGCAGAACGGAAAACACGGTCTAATTCAACGCAATATACAGGTATTCCGTGAGATAATTTATTCTTTTCGGATATTCTTTGATTTTTAGTTCCATAATTTTGATTATATATATGCGTACACCACTCTAAATTGTCAACCCTATTATTTGTTTTGTCCTCGTCTTTATGGTTTACTTGTGGCAATCCATCTGGGTTTGGTAAAAACGCTTGTGCCACTAATCTATGAATTAAATAACTGTGTCTTTCGCCTTTTTTGTCTGTGTCTTTTGCAAAATGAATAAAAAGATAGCCGTTTGAATATCTGGCAGGCTTTAACAACTCGCCATTTCTAAACCTTGTAAACGCTCTCACATTTCCCAAATTGCTTATTTGGTATCTTCCGCTTGTTCCGTCAATGTCTTTCCAAATTTCTTTCATAAATACAACTCCTTAAAATATAAAAAGCTCCAAAAGGTGTATATGGTACGAGCATATACAGTTATCCTAATGGAGCAATTTAACATATTAAGATATTGTGTAAGCCTCGTACTCTTACGATATAATTATACCATAAAAAGCACGATTTGTCAATAGTTTTTTACTGTCCTTGCAAAATTCTATTCAAGGCTTCATCTGTATTAAATTTTGACTTTTCGCTAATTCGTGCGATTTTATCTGCCTTTTCCTGTTCCGAAAGAGTGGGAAATAACCAAGTTATTAAGTCCTCATCTTCAACAACTCCGTTTTCTCTGCCCTGCAACAATCTATTCCATTGTTCCGTTTCGTCAGAAAACGCATCAAAAAAGTCAACATTCACTTCGTAAAGGTCAAGCGGAATATTCAAGAACACTGCATCGGCTTCAAGTGTTGCCTTTATGCCGTCATACATAGCAGATTGAATTTTCTTAACAAACGAGCGCGTCTTTGTGTTTGCCGTTCTTATCTCGGTAGCCGTTGCCCCTGCCGTGTGTTCTGCCTCGGTCAAGAAGCCTCGGTCAAGTCCAACCATATCTTCCCAATCGGCTTTTGCATCAATCAACTTTTGCTTGTAATCGTTGTATCGAGTAGACGGAGCAAAACTATCAATAAGGGTTCCGTCAACCCCTGCCTTTTTGCGAATGGTGTAAATACCTTCTGGAAGGTCAAAACGCTCACCGTCTTTTGTGCCGATTTTTCTTGCAACGGTTTCATCTGCAAAGAGCTTTGTTTTCATCAGGTGCATTTCTTCATCAAGATTATTCCTTGCAACCTTGATTTGATTTTCTGTTTCCTCACACCCAAAGTTAAGCGGAACGCCCCATTGAGAAAGACCACGACTGTCCTGCGGTGATTTGTAGTACGCTACACCGATATTGTTCGCATTGTAATAAGCAACATTATCATTCTTGTAATGCTCCCATTCAGCCAAATACTCCTCGTTACCGCTTTTGTCGGTTGTGTAGTAGTAAACATACAATGTTCCGTTTTCGTCAAGAATATGGTGTCTTACAAGCCTGTATTCCCTATGCTTGACAATCTTCTTGTCAATAACCATAGCAACCTCGTACATCTTGTCGGCTACTATATGATAAACGGAAACATCGGCAGGAGCGATAATGCGGTGATACGGCTCATCATCTTCTCCTGTTGCCATTGTAACAAAACAACCGCCCTTGCCACACATTGTAGAGCAGAGTTCATAAAGTTTTGCCTGTAAATTATCCGCTAACGGTATCAACGGCTGAACAAGTGTGCTGTCTGTCTGCAATTCCACCGTTGCTTCATCGCATACAAGCGAGGTCAGTTTTGTGTTTGCTATTGCAAGTGGGTTATACTCCGTTATATTCTCCCAATCCTGCACCTTTACAACGATTTTCTTTTCCTCGTCATATTGGTCGAGTTTCTTCTTTACAAATCCCCAAAAATTACTCCAAAATCCCAAAATATCACGCTCCTATTAAATGCAATCAGCCTGTTTCCAAGCATTATATATTTTCAATCCTTGAATGGCAAACCAATCAACAACAGTTTCTTCTTGCCCTATGTTCTTATGCTCCCAATTTTCAGCCAATCCGCTTTCAAACATAAAGGCGTGGACTATTTCGTGTCGCAATACTTTCTTTTGATATTCTGCAAAAATATCTAAATTGCACCCATCGTCTTTTGTCGATACCACAATTCTTTTTGATGTCTTGTCGCAATAGCCGTCCATTTCAAACATAAGAGCGTCTTCACTTGCGTTTTTGTATTCTATTGTGTATTCTGTTCCAAGTACATTTATAGTCATATCACACCTCTATATAATGCCAATAACTACTCTCACTATAACAAGCACTATCGTATGTATCAATCTGCATACTGCCATCATCAAGCGGAATAGGTCTGTCGCTTCTATCATCGAATACAAGGTTTTGCATTTCGTCAATCAAATCATCGCACATACCGTCAACGAACTTTATTTTATCCATTGAGAATAATTTGCTATACAAAAACACTCTGTCTTCAAGCGGTGGCTTGTAGCAAAATTCTGCCCTGTACCTTGTATTGTCGTTTATCGTATTTACTATAACGGCTATATGGTCGCAATTTATAACACCAACTCGCACACCATATTCACGCTCAACCTCACCGCAAAACTCAACAACAAACTTTTCTATATCATCCATTGCCATATCTTCCGCCTGTCTCTTCTCTGCTTTTAATCGGTATTGTATACCATCATATCCTTGCCCTGTGCAAGTCATCGCATAAGCAGAGCCGTTACCGCCAATATCGAACCCTACTTCTACTGTTCGGAATGTCTTTGGCACATCTTCACGCTTAATTATCCACCTATCAGGGTTATTTGCAAATTCAGGGAAGATTATACCCTCTGCCCTTACGAACTCGCCCAAAATAAAACGCTGATAGAATACACCGCTATATTCCTTTTTCAAATTCTCTTTGTATGTTTCATCAAGGAATATATTATCGTCAATCAAGAATTTTACAACTTGCTTATCAAGTAAATCATTGTCAATTATTTCCGTCTTAACATAATGCTTCGGGTGGTCAGGGTTAGTGGTCGCAAGGAACACCGCACCTTTTTCGCTCAATCGGGAAAGTGCCA
>CALDQB010000020.1 GCA_937911665.1 uncultured Clostridia bacterium
CGGAGCATGGGACAATGCGAAGAAGTATATCGAGGCTGGTAACTTCGGCGGTAAAGGCTCGGATAATCACAAGGCGGCAGTTGTTGGCGATACAGTCGGCGACCCGTTCAAAGATACCGCGGGTCCGTCGGTAAATATTTTGATTAAGCTTTTGAGTATGGTTTCCATCGTGTTTGTTGGAGTTGTTATAAAGTTTAATCTTGTTGATGTAATAACAGGACTTTTGAAATAGTTTTATTTAAGTCAAAGCCGTTGTCTGCAGCCGCAGACAACGGCTTTTTGTATTCGGACAGGATTAATCCCTCCCGAACGCATATCGCCCTGTTTTTTTGCGTCTTTTCCCACCCGCAAAAAATAGTGCAAATAAATATAAGAAAAAAGTGAAAAAATCCTTGCTTAAAAATTCCTTTTATGATATAATAAATTGAATGTAGCAACGCTTGATGAAAGTGTTTTTAAGGAGTGTTAACTATGAGAATTTTATGTCAGCAAGAGGTGCTTTCGGAAGTCATTGGAATCGCATCGCGCGCGGTGTCTTCAAAGAGCAGTCTGCCCGTTTTGGAGGGTATATATATAAAGGCGACCGAGGATGGTAAAATCACCCTGACGGGAAACGATATGGAAATCGGCATTGAGGCAGTTGCCGAGGCAGAGGTTATGCAGCCCGGTGAAATCGTTGTAAATGCGAAGATGCTTGGCGGAATTGTCAGGTCTCTCTCGCCGGGGATGGTAAGCATCGAAACAAATGACAAAAACCAGACGCTTATCAAAAGCGGCGGTGCAAAATTTGAGATTGCGGGAATTTCACCCGAGGAGTTTCCTGATTTGCCTGTTGTTGATGCGGAATATTCAATAACAATCCCTGCGAAAATTCTCAAGGATATGATAAGCAAGACGGGATTTGCAGTTGCCGTGTCGGAGAATAACCCAATCCTCACAGGCTGTCTTCTCAAGATTGAGAGCAGCGGTCTTACAATGGTTGCTCTTGACGGGTACAGAATGGCGACCTGCAAAACCGAGATGGAAAATGACTTTGAAGAAAAGTCTATGATAATTCCGCAGAAATCACTTTCGGAGCTTGCACGTATAATCGTTGATGAAAATGAAGATATAAGCATCAATGCAACATCAAGAAATGCAATATTTACATTCAGCAGCTTCAAGATGGTTACAAGACTTATAGAGGGCAACTACATAAACTACAACAACGTAATCCCCAAGGATTATGCAATTGAGTTTGAGTGCTCGACCGACCAGCTTCTCGAATCTGTGCAGAGAGTTTCTCTCATCATACTGAATGACGTTGTAAAGAGCCCTGTGCGTTTTAATGTAGGCGACGGAAACCTGAATATTTCCTGCGCTACCTCTGCGGGAAGTGTGGATGACAATATCCCCGTTGATGTTATGGACAAGGCTCTCGAGATTGGTTTTTACAACAGATACTTGCTTGAGGCTCTGCGCGTAATAGATGCAGAGAACGTAAAGCTTAAGTTTAATACATCTACAAGTCCGCTCGTTATCACACCGACGGACGGAGACGATTTCTTATATCTTATACTTCCTCTCAGACTTCACGCTGAATAAGAGGGTGGTCTAAATGAAAGCGAATAGCTTGGAGCTTACGAACTTCCGCAATTATGAGAGTGAGCGGATTGACTTTTCAAGCGGAGTCAATGTGATATACGGCGACAACGCCCAGGGAAAGACCAATATTTTAGAGGCGGTATACTTCTTTGCTATGGGCAAGTCAAACAGGGCAAGACGCGATACGGAGCTTATCCGTCACGGATGCGACAGCACAAAGGTGCGGTTTGATTTTTCCGACAAGCACAGGGATAACACGGCAGAGGCGGAAATTTTCCGTGACAGACGTAAAAGGATTACGCTTAACGAAATTCCCGTCCGCCGCAACAGTGAACTTGTAAGACGTTTTAACGTGGTGTATTTCGGGCCTGAATATTTAGGGCTCGTCAAACAGGGACCGAGAATACGCAGACAAAACCTTGACGTTTTGATAAGCCAGATAAAGCCGGGGTATTTAGCGGCGCTGGGTGAGCTTAAAAAGATTGTGGAGAGCAAAAATGCGCTTCTTAAAATGGAGGTCCCCAATCTCACCATGCTTGACATAATGGATGAGAAGCTTGCAGACGTTTCCACAAAGATAATTCTTGAGCGGTCAATATACGTAAGCCGTATCGGCAAAATTGCAGGCCGTATCCAAAGCGAAATTTCAGGGGGCAGAGAAACCCTTGAAATGAAATACGATTGTTGCATAGGTGATATATGCGGACTCGGGGCAGAGGATATTGGCAAAAGGATAAGACAAAAGCTTATCGAAGCAAGGCAGAGGGAAAAAAGGCTCTGCGAGACAATAATCGGCCCTCACCGCGAGGATATATCCTTTATGATAAACGATGCCGAGGCAAAGCTTTTTGCGTCACAGGGGCAGCAAAAAACGATTGTGATGGCACAAAAGCTTGCAGAGGTTGAGCTTATACGGGACGAGGTTGGTGAAGTTCCTGTTTTGCTCCTTGATGATATTATGAGTGAGCTTGACAAAAGCAGGCGTGATTTTGTGCTCGGCAGTATTGGCGATATTCAGATTTTGATTACCTGCACCGACACAGACGGAATGAATGTTCCGCCCGATGCAAGACGGATATTTGTAAGCGGCGGACACGCCGAGATAGTTTAGGGGGTATATGATGTACCTGCATTTAGGAAAAGGAACGGTGGTTAACACCGCAGATATAATAGCTATAATGGACCTTGAGAGTTCGTCGCTTTCGGCGAATACGAGAGAGTTTCTCAAGGTAATCGAAGAGGAGGGTTTTGTCCGCAATGTTTCGGAGGAAATCCCCAAAACCTTCGTGGTTTGCGAGGAAGACGGACAGTCGGCAGTATATGTGACGAACATTTCGTCAAAGGCGCTTGCCGGCAGAGTAGAAAAATACAAATAGCACAAGACTTATACAGTAATGTGAATAGGAGTTGAGAGTATGGCAGAGGAGCATATCACAAGCGTTCCCGTTGAGGGGAATTATGACGCCGATCAGATTCAGGTTCTTGAGGGACTTGAGGCGGTTCGTAAGCGTCCCGGTATGTATATCGGTTCTACATCGGCAAGGGGTCTTCATCACCTTGTATACGAAATCGTGGATAACTCTATCGACGAGGCGCTTGCGGGATATTGTAAGAACATAGAGGTTACAATCGAAAAGGATAATTCTATCACCGTAACCGATGACGGACGTGGTATTCCGACGGGAATTCATCCCAAAATGGGTATTCCCGCAGTTGAGGTTGTATTTACCGTGCTTCACGCAGGCGGAAAGTTCGGCGGCGGCGGATACAAGGTATCGGGCGGCTTGCATGGTGTTGGTGCATCGGTTGTTAATGCCCTTTCAGAGTATCTCGAGGTTGAAATTTCTGACGGCGAGCATGTACACGCCCAGAGATACGAGCGCGGTACAAGCTGCGGGCCTCTTAAGCAGATAGGTGACACCGATAAATCGGGAACAAAGGTACACTTTAAACCCGACTATGAGATTTTCGAGGATTTGGTATACGACTTTGATACTCTGCTTTTAAGATTGAGAGAGCAGGCTTTCCTCAACGCAGGCGTTCGTATCGTTCTGCGCGATATGCGTGACGGCGTGCCAGAGGATAAGCGAGAAGTAGATATGTGCTACGAGGGAGGTATCCGCGAGTTTGTAACCTATATCAACAGAAACAAAGAGGCAATTCATCCCGAGGTTATATACGTAAATACTGTTCGCGAAAATTCCGAGGCGGAAGTTGCTCTTCAGTATAACGACGGATACACCGAGAACATCATCAGCTTTGCCAACAACATCAACACAACCGAGGGCGGTACCCACGAGGTTGGCTTTAAGGCGGCTCTTACCAAGGTTATCAATGACTATGCAAGAAAGTACAAATTCTTAAAGGACAACGATGACAACTTAAAGGGCGAAGATGTTCGTGAGGGGCTTTCCTGCATCATAAGTGTAAAGGTTACCGAGGCGCAGTTCGAGGGACAGACCAAGACAAAGCTCGGCAACAGCGAGATGCGTTCTATCGTTGAGAAGATGGTCAACGAAAAGCTCTCTGAATTCTTTGAGGAAAATCCCGCAGTTGCAAAAATAGTAGTAGAAAAGTCGCTTACCGCATCACGTGCCAGAGAGGCGGCAAAGCGTGCAAGAGAGAACACAAGGCGCAAGGGTGCGCTTGAGAGTGCATCGCTTCCGGGTAAGCTTGCTGACTGTTCCGACAAGGATAACACTTACACAGAAATATATATCGTCGAGGGAGATTCGGCAGGTGGTTCTGCAAAGCAGGGCAGAGACAGACGCTTTCAGGCAATTCTGCCGCTTTGGGGCAAGATGCTCAACGTAGAAAAGGCGAGAGTTGACAAGGTTTACGGCAACGACAAGCTTATGCCCGTTATTACCGCTCTCGGCGCAGGCTTTGGCGAGGATTTTAACCTCGAAAAGCTTCGTTACGGCAAAATTGTTATTATGGCGGATGCCGATGTCGATGGTGCTCATATCAGAACTCTGCTTTTGACATTCTTCTTCAGATTTATGAGACCGCTTATCGAGGCAGGGCATGTTTATATTGCTCAACCTCCGCTTTACAGAATTACAAGAAATAAGGTTCACAGATACGCATACAGTGACGCAGAACTGCGTCAGGTTCTTGACGAAATGGGTGAGGGCAGACAGCCCAGCATTCAGAGATACAAGGGTCTCGGTGAGATGGACCCCGAGCAGCTCTGGGAAACAACAATGAACCCCGAAACAAGAATTATGCTTCGTGTTGACCTTGAGGATGCACGTCAGGCGGACGAAACCTTTACCATTCTTATGGGTGACAAGGTTGAGCCAAGACGAAAGTTTATAGAAGACTATTCATCAACGGTTGAAAACCTTGATATTTAAGGGGTGTTCCTATGATTAAAATTGAAAATGCCGTAGTGATGAATATGGAAGGTGCAATCCGCGGTGCACGAAACCCGATGAACAGTTGGGACAGAATGGACAGCTACTATGACGAAGACGGAAATTATGTGTTGGGTGAAAATGATTTATCGCTTGCGAAAAAGCTCTGCAGGGCGGGAAGCGACCATAGAAAGTTTATAAGACAGATTTTGGTTTCTGTGGATATAACCGCTCCTCTTTATTGGTGGAAGGAATTTGATACCTATAAGGTGGCAACGGTTGCAAACTCAACAAGCACGATGCATAAAATTCATACCAAGCCGTTTGAAACAGAGGATTTCAGCTGTGACCATATGACAGACGATGCGCTCGAGGCACTCTCAAAACTGCTCGAATATCTTGAAAAATGCAGACAGGAGTTTGTAGAGAGCGGTGACAAGGCACAATGGTATAATATAATTCAGCTTCTGCCCGAGGGCTATAACCAGAAGAGAACAGTTACGATGAACTATGAAAATCTTCTCAATATGTATTGGGCAAGACGCTCTCACAAGCTGTCAGAGTGGAGAGAGTATTGCGACTGGGTTATGACGCTTCCGTATACAAAGGAATTATTCCTTGAAAAGTAGGCGGTCTTGACAAAATTGCTAAAATGTATTATTATATAAACAATAGTTTAAGCGAGGTGAGAAATAATGGCATATACAATTAATGATGATTGCATTATGTGCGGCGCATGTGCCGGCGAATGTCCGGTTTCTTGCATAGCTGAGGGTGATGGCAAGTATGTTATCAATGCAGACGAGTGTATCGATTGCGGAAGCTGCGCAAGCGTATGTCCTGTAGACGCTCCTCAGGCGTAAGGAATGTACATCTTATAAAGTGCGCCGATTTGGCGCACTTTATTTTTTTAAAGGATGATGCCATAATGGATAAAAATATATTTGAAAAAGGGATAGAGGCACTGTCGGGAACCGTTTCGGAGAAACAGGTCGGGCAGTTTGCGGAATATTCAAGGCTTTTGGTTGAGTGGAACGAAAAGATGAATTTGACGGCACTTACAGCCCCCGAGGATATCTCGGTAAAGCACTTTCTCGACAGTATTCTGCCTCTTTATCATATTGATTTCGGGGATTGTACTTCTGTTGCCGATATAGGCACAGGGGCAGGCTTTCCCGGAATTCCCATAAAAATAATGTTGCCTGATGTAAAGCTTACTCTTGTAGATTCGCTCAATAAAAGAGTCGGTTTTTTAAGCACAGTTTGCAATGAAATCGGACTTGAGAATACAGAGTGTATTCACGCAAGGGCAGAGGACCTCGGCAAGACGCCGCAATATCGCGAGAAGTTCGATGCGGTTTTGTCGCGTGCCGTTGCCAATATGAAGGTTCTTTGCGAATATTGTCTGCCGTTTGTAAAGGTGGGCGGAATGTTTGTGGCGCTGAAGGCAGAGAATTCAACTGCGGAGCTTGATGAAGCAAGAGCGATGATTGGCACTCTCGGCGGACGGGTAGAAAAAGTTATATCTGCCCCCCTGCCTATGAGCGATATGACGAGAGAGCTGATAGTAATACGAAAGATAGCCGAAACCCCGACTAAATTTCCAAGGCGGGCGGATAAGATTAAAAAATCGTGAGGTTGAATTATGACAGAGGCTCAAATCAAGACAGATGTATTTCTGGATTTATATAAAGAAATAGAAGAAAGACTCAAAGAAAGAGGAATAAAAAACGGCAGAAACAGCGTGGTTATGCAGTTTATAGCGTCTCCCGAGGGAAGACAGTTTAAGGATGACTTAAATGTCTGCAGAGAGATGAGGAACATCCTTACACATTGCCCCGATATAGAGGGAGAGCCGCCCCTTATCCCGACCGATGCGGCGATAGAGACACTCAGACGGGTGGAGGCATATCTGTCTGCCCCGCCGAGAGCGCTTGACAGAGCGGCAAAGGGTGACGGATTAGTTTCTGCCCGATTATCAGATAAAGTGATGCCCGTTATGGAAGAAATGGTGAGCAGGGGATTTTCGCATATCCCCGTTTTTGAAAACGGGAAGCTTTTTGGGGTGTTCAGCATAAGCTCGGTATTCTCAAAGGCGATGAAATATGACGGCGATATGGTAAGCGAGAACACTCTTGTTCGGGATTTTATAGACTACATACCCATTGAAAAGCACGTTTGCGAGAGGTTCGTGTTTGCGCCGAGAGAAACCACGGTTATTGAGGCAAAGGAAATGTTTGATAACTTCCCGGGCCCCTCTCAAAAAAGGGTGGCGGCAATTTTTATAACAGAAAACGGCTCCCCGAATGAGAGGATACTCGGTATGCTGACGCCGTGGGACGTGCTTTGCGAATAATCAGTATTATTACGGAATAAAATACAGAGGAGATATGATATATGAAGATATCTATACTCGGTTCAACGGGGTCTATCGGAACACAGGCACTCCAGGTTGTTGAGGATTTAAAAGGAATTCGCGATATAGAGGTAACCGCAATATCGGGAAATTCAAATATAAAATTGCTTGAAGAACAAATTCGCAGGTTTAAACCAAAGTTTGCGGCAGTATCCGACGAGGCTGGTGCAAAGCTTTTACAGACTGCGGTTGCGGATACAGATTGCCGCGTCTTATCAGGACAAGACGGCTTATGTGCCGTTGCGGCAGAGAGCGGAGCGGATATGGTTCTCTCTTCCATCGTCGGCTTTGCGGGGCTTGTTCCCACGATGCGCGCAATAGAGGCGGGCTGCGATATCGCGCTTGCCAATAAGGAAACATTAGTAACAGCGGGCAGTATTTTTATGAATGCCATAGATAAATATAAGGTAAGACTTCTGCCTGTTGACAGCGAACATTGTGCGATTTTTCAATCACTCCACGCGGGCAAAAAAGGAGAGCTTGAGAAAATTTTGCTCACTTGCTCGGGAGGACCGTTTTTCGGCAAGACAAAAGAGGAACTCAAAAACATAACCTGTGAGCAGGCACTTGCACATCCTAACTGGAGTATGGGAAGAAAGATAACTATAGACAGTGCTACTCTGATGAATAAAGGACTCGAGGTTATCGAGGCAAAATGGCTTTTCGGTATGGAAATAGATGACATCGAGGTTGTAGTACACAGAGAGAGTATTATTCATTCTATGGTAGAGTTTGCGGATAAAAGCGTCATAGCACAGCTCTCCAAGCCGTCGATGAAGCATCCGATTCAGTACGCATTCACATATCCCGACAGGTTGCCCTCTCCTGATGAGAGGGTGTCGTTTGCAGAACTTGGCAGGATGACATTTTTTGAGCCTGATGAAGAAACTTTTCGTTGTCTGGCTCTTGCCAAAAAAGCGGGCAAAGCGGGCGGAATAATGCCGACTGTTTTAAATGCGGCGAATGAATCGGCGGTCAGCGCATTTCTTAATAACAAAATCGGATTTTTAGAGATAGCAGATATTGTTGAAAGGGCAATGAATGAATTTAAAAATATAGAAAACCCTGATATAAATGATATAATAGAAGCAAACCGCGAGGTTCGCGAAAAGTATGATATAGCATAGATGGCAAGGCGTTGTTGAGAAAATCAAAAATTTTTGATTTTGCCATTCGTTGATATGTTATATGAATTTGCAGTCGGTTAAAAGGTGGCTGTTTTTCCATGAACAAAAGTAACACTAATATAATAATGAAAGAAGAGTTCTATGATACTTACAATTATAGGTGCGGTTTTAATATTTTCAGTAATAATATTTGTTCACGAACTGGGACATTTTCTTGCCGCGAAAGCTTTCGGGGTAAGAGTTCTTGAGTTCTCACTCGGAATGGGGCCCGCCATACTTAAAAAACAAGGCAGGGACACCCTCTATTCCATTCGTGCAATTCCTATGGGCGGATTTTGTAAGATGGAGGGCGAGGACGAAGAGGCAGAGTCGGAAAAATCCTTCAGTGCGAAAAAGCCATTGCCTAAAATCATAATTCTTGCGGCAGGAGCGGCAATGAATATATTGCTTGGCTTTATCGTAACAGTTTCGCTCGTAACGGTGAGCGCGTTTCAGGGCGGGGGTCTTCCCTCGACAATAGTTGCATCGGTTATGCCCGAGGCGTCTGCTGCAGAGTTTTTGCTCTCGGGCGATAGGATTGTAGCGGTGAATGGTTCGAGGGTTCATATAAAAAGGGATATAAGCTTTGCACTCTCCGAGGCAGAGGGCGATGAATACACCCTCACCTTTGAAAGAAACGGGGAGAGACGGACGGAGAGCTTTACTCCATTGGAAACGGAATATGAAGACGGCACAACGGGAAAAATTGTGGGATTTACTATCGCTCCTGCTAAAATAAGCATATGGGGCGTGCTCCGCGAGGGCTTTTTCCAGACGGCGTGGATGGTAAAGCTGGTCTTTGTGTCACTCGGGATGCTCTTTAGCGGACAGGTGGGCGTTTCTGATATGTCGGGGCCTGTCGGCGTTGTTGCGGCAATGAATACCGCCGCACAGAGCGGACTTTTGAACTTTTTGTTTTTTGCCGCATTTCTGGCGGTGAACTTAGGAGTGATGAATTTGCTCCCGCTTCCCGCACTCGACGGCGGCAGAATAATATTCAGTTTGTTTGAACTGATTTTCAGGAAACCCGTTCCGCCCGACAAGGAAGGCATAGTTCATATGATAGGATTTTTGCTCCTGATTGCACTTATGATTTTTGTCACATGGAACGATATTATGAGGCTTCTCGGAATATAAAATTGAAAATCGCAAGCGAGCATACGAGAGTATGAGAGAGAAAACGGGCGAATTTAAGAGATTGTAACATAGTAAATTAATTTTTTAAAAAAAGTGCTTGACAAATTAAAAAAATCGTATTATAATAGCAAGGCACCCTTGAAAAAGGGGTGCCTTATTAATGTCGATGATTAATTTATTATACAAGGAGGTAGGCATTACAATGTCAACTTACATGGCAAAAGCCAATGAAATTGAGAAAAAATGGTACATCATTGATGCTGCCGGCAAGCCCCTCGGACGTGTAGCTGCTACTGCTGCTACTATTCTCCGCGGAAAGCACCGTCCCCAGTATACACCCGGCGTTGATTGCGGCGAATTCGTTATCGTAATCAATGCAAAGGATGCAGTTCTTACAGGTAACAAGCTTGCACAGAAGAAATGGTACAGACACACAGGTTATATCGGTCACCTTAAAGAGGTATCTTACAAGACTCTTATGGAAACCCGTCCCGAGAAGGCTATGGAGCTTGCTATCGCAGGTATGCTTCCGCACAACACTCTCGGAAGAAAAGCTCTGAAGAAGCTCAGAGTTTACAGAGACGCTAACCACAAGCACGAAGCCCAGACACCCGTTGTTTGGGAACAAGCATAAGAAAGGGGACTGAAGAAACATGGCAAACGTACAGTATTACGGAACAGGCAGAAGAAAGAAGTCTGTTGCCAGGGTTAGACTCGTACCCGGCACAGGTGTTATAACTATTAACAAGAGAGATATTGATGATTACTTCGGTCTTGAAACACTCAAGGTCGTTGTAAAGCAGCCGCTCGAGCTTACAGCAACAACAGGCAAGTTTGACGTTGTTGTTAATGTAACAGGCGGTGGCTTTACCGGACAGGCAGGTGCTATCCGTCACGGTATTTCAAGAGCTCTTCTTGAGGTTGATGAGGAGTACAGAACAGCTCTCAAGGCTGCAGGCTTCCTCACTCGTGACCCGAGAATGAAGGAAAGAAAGAAGTACGGACTCAAAGCAGCTCGTCGTGCACCTCAGTTCTCAAAGAGATAAAAATACAAACACCCATATATATGGGTGTTTTATTTTTACCCTTTTCGCCCTTCGGGTGTCTCAAGCGTAGCTTTCGACACTCGGCGCTAAAAATGTGTCACAGGCACATTTTTCAAACGCGCCGACAGTTCTCAAAGAGATAATCAAAAAAAGAAAACCCTTATTTTTCAAGGGTTTTCTTTTTTTGTCTGTGCATTTGTCGTGAGTTTGTCGTGAGTACAAAAAAATACTGCCACTTATTCAGTAGCAGTATTAAGCAAACTATCACATAATGAATTTGATATTTTTGCTGTGTGTTCCTCAAATATATGAACATATATATCATTGGTTAAATTCCTCCTTTTTAAAGTCAAATTTTATGATTTTTCACATTTTATTTTAATTTTTTCCTTATTTTCCGCTTTATCAAGAGCAGTTATATCATTTGTAGGAAAGAACAAAGGGCATAAAGGCAATTTATCGAACTGTGAGAAAATATCTGTTGGATGATTTAAATTACGTACAGGTATATACTGTTTTCAACACTCACGGTTATCTGTGGGTGTTGTTTTTATCTCTATTCGCCGGAAAAATAAAAAACTTGCAGTTTTTTCATTTATGTGATACAATAGAAAATGTTTTTAAATTTGCATAATATTAACAAGAAAAGAGGGATATATATGTCAAGTGCAAATATTCAGCATCTTGCTGCAATGATTATATATATGCTCGCGGTTGTGGGCATAGGTATTTTCTTTGCAAAAAGGGCTAACAAAGACGCAGAATCATACTTTTTAGGAGGAAGAACTCTCGGCCCGTGGGTTGCGGCATTCAGCGCAGAGGCTTCTGATATGTCGGGTTGGTTGCTTATGGGGCTTCCCGGTCTTGCTTATTGGACAGGTCTTGCGGATGCAGGCTGGACGGCAATCGGTTTGTTCGTGGGTACATATTTCAACTGGCTTATCGTATCAAAGAGATTGCACAATTACAGCGTTAAGGTAGACGCTATAACCATTCCGGGATTTTTCTCAAAGCGTTTCCACGAGAAGAAAAAGATTATTCTTACGATTGCATCAATATTTATTATAATCTTCTTCACTGTGTATGCAGGACAGTGTCTTGCGTCTTGCGGAAAGCTCTTTGTAAACCTTTTCGGCTTGGGTTATCACGAGATGATGATTGCGGCTGCGATTTTCGTTTTGATATACACCTTCCTTGGTGGATTTTTGGCAGAGAGTGCATCTGACTTTATGCAGGCAGTTGTTATGATAGTTGCTCTTGTGGCGATTTTCGCTCTCGCCGTTATAAATGCGGGAGGCTGGGCAACGGTAATCGCCAACGCTAAAAGCTATGACGGATTCTTCTCATTATTTACTACATCAAGCCCGTCAACAACAGAGGTCAACGTATTTGGCGAAGGTTCACAGTTTAAATTGTTGTCAATATTCTCAAGCCTTGCGTGGGGACTTGGATACTTTGGTATGCCGCAGGTACTCCTTCGCTTTATGGGTATCCGCAGCGGAAGCGAGCTTAAGCGTTCACGCAGAGTTGCGTGCATTTGGCTCTTTATCTCGATGTCTGCCGCTGTTTTAATCGGTATTGTCGGCAGAAGTGTAGCGGGAATTGAATATCTCTCAAATGCAGAAGCAGAGAATATCTTTATCGATGCAGCTACGGCATTTCTGCCTCCTATTCTTGCAGGTTTCGCCTGTGCGGGAATTTTGGCGGCATCTATCAGCTCGTCTGACTCGTATCTGCTTATATCTACATCTGCACTTGCAGAGAATATTTATCATGGAATCTTTAAGAAGAATGCCAGCGATAAGGAAGTTATGTGGGTGTCGCGTATATCAATGGCAGTTATTACAATAGTTGCTATGGTTATTGCGTGGGATTCTGAAAGTACAATTTTCGGAATAACTTCATTTGCGTGGGCAGGCTTCGGTGCGACCTTCGGCCCGCTTATGATATTCTCGCTTTTCTGGAAGCGAACATCATATGCAGGCGCGGTTGCAGGAATGGTTTCAGGCGGTGCGATGGTATTTATATGGAAGCTTTTGATAAAGCCATATGGCGGAGTCTTCGGAATTTATGAGCTTCTTCCTGCGTTCATCATATCGGCGGTTGTTATAGTGGTAGTTTCATTACTTTCTAAAAAGCCGACCGCAGAAATCACAGATGAATTTGAAGCAGTAGTTGCTAAATAAAATAAACAAAAGGCGATGTGCTAATGCACATCGCCTTAATTTATGTTTGCGATATATACTTCAAAAATTGAATCTGCAACAATCAGATTAAGAATTTTACCTTTTAAATAAATAGTGTCCTCTATGCTGATGCCGTGCTCTGCCTTAAAGCCGTCTACTGTTGTTGTTATGGTTGCTCTTCCGCGACTCTCCATATCGGGATTTACCTCTGTATTCACATGGCGAACAGAGCCAAGGTTTGTGCCAAGCTCGCTGTCTACACACAGGTCGCCGTCGTCTATCGAATATAAAAGACCGAGAGGAGCGTCTTCGCAAATGTATGTAATTGTGTAGGTACGCTCATCCTCGCCCGCACCCGCTACCATTCTGTAGACAAGGGCAATAAGCCCAAGCAGAATTATCGCCATAATAAGCAAATCTATTATATTAAACTTCCAAAGCAGTTTTTTGTTCATACTTACATTCTCCGTTTAATTTAATTTATAACTACATTATAACTCTTATTTATTTTTATTACAAGCAAAAATTTTATTACCTTATTTATAACTTGTGTCGGGGTTTGTATAAAACCATTGCATTTACTCTTTTTAATAGATTTGGTGGCGGGGAATGTCGCAAATTGCATATGGAAATAATTTGCAATAATACCATATATTGTGCTAAAATATACAAAAAGGTACAATTGTATGTTAAAGGAGTGGGAAAAATGACAACGGCTTACAAAAGAGAAGGGGTTGTAAGGGAGATAGAGAGAAGAGGTCCTGACGATATTGCGGGGATGAGCAGTTTTACCAAGTGCGGAGAGGTCAGAACCATACCTATAAAAAATATTTTACCAAATCCCAATCAGCCAAGACGTGATTTTGACAAGGCGGCGCTTCAGGATTTGGCGATTTCGATTATGGAGTATGGACTTATGCAGCCTATATCGGTTCGCCAGAAGGGTCCGTTTGATTATGAACTGATTGCGGGGGAACGACGGCTTACAGCGTGCAGAAATTTAGGTATGAATTATATTCCTGCCATAGTGATGCGCGCCAGCGAGACGGATAGTGCGATATTGGCTCTTGTAGAAAATATCCAGAGGGAAAATCTTAATTACATAGAAGAAGCAGAGGCGTTCTGCACCCTTATAACAGAGCACGGACTGACTCAGGAGGAGCTTGCGGACAAGCTCGGCAAGGGACAGTCTACAATTGCCAACAAGATACGAATTCTCAAGCTCTCGGACAAGGTAAGGGGAATACTTACGGAAAACGGACTTACAGAGCGGCACGCAAGGGCGCTTTTGCGTCTTCCTGAAGAAAAGCAACAGCTTCGAATTTTAAAGATAATAACCGAGCGCGGACTTAATGTTGCAAAAACGGAAGAGCTTGTCGACAGACTCTTAAAGGGTCCTGCAAAGCCTTTGGGAGAGCCTAAAAATATGAGAATGTTTAAAGATGTGCGGATATTTACAAACACTATCAGGCAAGCGGTTGATATGATGAAAAGGGCAGGAATTGAAGCAAAGGCAAAAAAGAAAGAAAGTGAGGATTTTATAGAGTACACCATTTATATTCCCAAGTCAGAGCAAAAAGGGGAATAGTGTCAAAACAAGAACGCCTGCATATATTAAGAGGGGGATATTATAACGATACCCCCTAATTTCATATAGGAAAGGTTATGAGAATTATGCTGGCGAACTATGATTTGATTGCTCACATAAAAGGCGGAGAGGAGTACCCTGATATCAAGGGCACAGTAGGGTTTAAAGGTGTATCGGGCGGAACATGGGTAGATGTCGATGTAGAGGGGTTGCCGAGCTTTACTGCGGAAACGGAAGAGACGGCGCAGATAGGACCGCATGGCTTTCACATACATAAAAACCCTTGCGGAGAGGGGGATTTCTCGACAGCGGGTGAGCATTTTGATAAGGGCAACAATCCTCACGGAAATCATTCGGGAGATTTGCCCGCGCTGTTTTCAAACGGAGGCGTATCGAAAATGCTCTTCTTTACTGACAGATTTACGCCCGATGAAGTTAAGGGAAAAAGCGTAGTTATTCATCTCTCACCCGATGATTATAAAACCCAACCGTCAGGCGGAAGCGGAGAGAGAATTGCCTGCGGGAACATTATGGAAGTTAAAAAATAAGCAATTTTTCAAAAAATACTTGTAAATACGCCCCGATTGGATTATAATAAAACGTAATGTATATGGTTTATTATATATTGGAGGTTAGTTATGGGCGTTACTTTTATCCCTGATGGTTATAAATCGGTTCTTGGGATTTATGATACACAGGCGGCGATAGAGCTTATAAAGAAGACATATATTGCAAATCTTTCAGAGGCACTTAATCTTCGCAGGGTTACCGCACCTTTGTTTGTAAGCACAAACAGCGGTCTTAACGATAACTTAAACGGAGTCGAGAGGGCGGTTTCATTTGATATACCCTGTGCCGAGGAAGAGGCGCAGGTTGTTCATTCCCTTGCAAAGTGGAAGAGAATGGCGCTTAAAAAGTATGGTTTCAGCAGCGGCGAGGGAATATATACAGATATGAATGCAATCCGCCGTGATGAAGAGCTTGACAATATTCATTCGGTTTATGTTGACCAGTGGGATTGGTGCAAAATTATAGAAAGAGAGCAGAGAACCGAAGAGTATCTTAAAGAAACTGTAAATCAAATTGTTGGTGCTCTTTGCGACACTCTTGACGAGGTTAAGAGGGTGTACCCCGACATCACAACGGATATAAAGAGAGAGGTTTCTTTTGTAACCTCGCAGGAGCTGGAAGATTTATACCCTGACAAAACGTCAAAGGAGAGGGAAAACCTCTACACCAGGGAAAAGGGAACTGTCTTTATAATGAAGATAGGAGATGTGCTTAAATCGGGCGAAAAGCACGACGGACGTGCCCCCGACTATGATGATTGGGAGCTTAACGGCGACATTTTAATCTGGAATGAGGTTTTAGGCTCTGCGCTTGAGATTTCTTCTATGGGAATAAGAGTTGACGAAAAGGCACTTTTGGAACAGCTTAAAAAAGCAGGCTGTGAAGACAGAGCGAAGATGCCGTTTCATAAGGAGCTTTTAGAGGGAAGACTTCCTCTTACAATCGGCGGCGGTATAGGTCAGTCGAGAGTTTGTATGCTTCTTCTTAAAAAGGCGCATATCGGCGAGGTTCAAAGCTCGCTTTGGGATAAATATACCCTTGACATATGCGCAGAAAAAGGCGTTAAGATATTATAAGATAAGACCGAGTGTTTTGAAAACACTCGGTCTTTTTGTGTAAAGCATTGTAGGAAATGGAGCCTTCCATTAGATATTTTCGGAGGGAGCAAAACCCAATTTATCCTTAACCGACAACAAGCCTCCCCTGTGTTGTGAGGGGTTTATCTGCTTTTGGGGCTAAAGATAAGTGCGGCGAGGAAGCCAAAAACTATTGCCGCAGAAATTCCGCCCGCCGCCGCTTTTGTGCCGCCCGTCAGAATTCCTAGAATGCCGCTCTTTGAAACTTCCTCGATTGCGCCTTTTGCAAGCACGTTGCCAAAGCCGATAATAGGAATGGTTGCGCCCGCTCCTGCATAGTCAACGAGGTAGTCATACACGCCTATGCCCCCGAGAAAGACGCCGAGGACCACAAAGCCGACGAGAATTCTGCCCGGCGTCAGTTTTGTTTTGTCTATCAGGATTTGTGCTATGGCGCATATAAGACCGCCAACCCAGAATGCGTTTATATAATTCATTGTATGCCATCCCCCTCTTTTGCAATTTTAAATGAGACCGCGTGCGCAATCCCGGGGACCGACTCGCCCTGAAGGGAGGAGGTCTGACTGAGCAAGGCTCCCGTGCCGACCGCGAGAAGACTTGAAATCTTTCCATTTTTCATATTGTCAAATAGGTGTCCGCAGAGAACAGATGCAACACAACCGCAACCGCTTCCCCCGGCGTGAACGTCCTGCCTTTCGATATCGTATATCATACAACCGCAATCCTTGTAATTTTTCGATATGTCAATCCCGTCACGAAGCAGAAGCTCCGTCAGGATTTCAGAGCCGACAATCCCCAAGTCCCCTGTTACGATTAAATCATAATCCGAGGGTGAAAAACCCGTATCCTCAAAGAATGCCTTTATGGTTTCATATGCGGCGGGAGCCATAGCTCCGCCCATATTATTTGCGTCTTTTATTCCCATATCCACAATTTTGCCGGTCGTTAAGTGGGTTACTCTTATATCCCCTGTTTCATATCCGCTTTTTAAAACTGCCGCGCCTGCACCCGTTACTGTCCATTGTGCAGTGGGAGTGCGCTGACCCCCGTATTCAAGCGGATTTCGATATTGTCTCTCTGCTGTGCAGAAATGGCTTGACGTAACCGCTTCGGCATATTTTGCAAAGCCTCCGTCGATAAGGATGGAGGCAAGACTTATCCCCTCGAGCATTGTAGAGCAAGCGCCGTAAATCCCAAAGAAAGGAATGTTAAGCTCACGCAGACCAAAACCCGCGCTTATGCATTGGTTCAAGAGGTCTCCCGATAAAATGTAATCTATATCCGAAAGCTCAAGACCGCCTTTTTCTACGGCAAGGCGTGCGACCTCCTTTTGCATTTTGCTCTCGGTCTTTTCCCATGTTTTCTCGCTCCATTCGTTGTCGGGGAGGCAAATGTCAAAGCTCTCATTAAGAGGCCCCCTCCCCTCTTTTTCGCCGACGATTGCGGCACTGCTCTCAATTCCTACGTTTTCAATCCTGACAGTTTGTTTTCCTGCTCTGCGTGATGCACTCATGCTATGCCTCCTTGTATAAGTCCGACGATATAGTATATAAGCCCAACCAAAGCAGATGCGCTTATCCCATAAACAAGAACGGGGCCTGCGATAGTAAACATTTTTGCGGCAAGCCCAAGAACAAGGCCTTCTTTTTTAAATTCCATAGCAGGCGAAACAATAGCATTGGAAAACCCCGTAATAGGTACGAGCGTGCCTGCACCTGCGCGCTTGGCAATCTTGCCGTAAAGGTCAAGACCCGTGAGAAGAGCACCGAGAAAAATCATAGTAATACTGTCACAGGTTCGGGCGTCCTGCTCGGCAAGACCGAGAGGTCCGCTGTATAGCTGATATAACATTTCGCCGATTGTGCATATAATGCCTCCAACAAAGAAAGCCCAGAGAACATCCTTTATAATCGGACTTTTCCCGGACTTCTTATTAAGATAATACTTATATTGCTTTTTTGAATAGTCCATAAAAATCTCCATTCCGCCGCCATACGTCGGCACAAACAGAAATTAAATTTCTCTTATCCGTATGGCAAGGAATGATAAGAGATTTTTGCGCCCATGTGCGCCTCAAAGCAATAGCGAAGAAAATCTCGCACGGGCAATTAAATCCGCCGGAGGCATTAACGTGAAAGTTCCTTTCCCGTTAATCTCCATATATTGTTTTGGAGATATTATGGGTAAAAATTCCGCCGATTATGCATCGGTTATTTTTTCGCGAAGGGCGAGCAGAATTTTTTTCTCAAGCCTTGAAACCTGAACCTGTGAAATTCCCAGCTTTTCTGCGATTTGAGCCTGTGTTTTAAGACCGAAATAGCGCATATGGATAATAGCCCGCTCCCTTTCGTCAAGACCGCACATAAGCTCACTTATAAGAATACGGCGGAGAGTATCCTCTGCGTGATTTTCGCGGCTCTCTATTCGCTCAATAAGCGGCTTGCTCTCTCCGCTACCATCGTCGCTTGTTGCATAAAGGGATTCAGGCGGAAGCCTCGAGTCAAGTGCAGTTGCAAGCTCCGAGGCGGGCACGCCAAGCTCATGTGCCAGCATATTAAGGGTTGGCTCACGGCCCGTAGCTTTTGTAAGCTGTTCTCGTAATACGGCGGCTTTTGAGGCAAGCTCTTTAAGGCTTCGGCTTACTTTGATTATCCCGTCGTCGCGGATAAATCTCTTTATCTCGCCCATAATCATAGGGATTGCGTAGGTCGAAAACTGAACATTAAAGCTTGTGTCAAAGCGCTTGGCTGCCTGAATAAGACCTATGCAACCTATTTGAAAAAGGTCGTCAGGCTCGAAGCCTCTGCCAAGAAATCTCTTTACTACGCTGTGAACAAGCCCCATATTTTTGAGAATAAGCTCGTTGCGCGCTTCTGTGTCGCCGCCCTCAACCTTTGATAAAAGGGTCGCGTTTTCTGCGGCGTAGTTTTTAGTCATCAAATATAGCGCCCACTCTCTTGGTCATAGTAACGGTCGTGCCCTCGCCCACGCGGGAGTCGACCTTGAGCGTATCCATAAAGCTCTGCATAACGGTAAAGCCCATACCGCTCCGCTCCTCATCGGAAGAGCCTGAATAGAGAGGCTGCATCGCAAGAGCAATGTCGGGAATTCCGTGTCCTTTGTCACGGACACAGATTTCGATTGTGTTGCCGTTTATGCGGCATTTCATTTCCACAAGACCGCGAATGTCTGCATAGCCGTGAACGATTGCGTTTGTAACCGCCTCGGATACGGCGGTTTTTATATCGGCAAGCTCCTCAAGCGTTGGGTCGAGCTGTGCCGCAAAAGCGCCCGCCGCCGCTCTGGCAAAGCCCTCGTTGCAGCTTTTGGCAGGAAATTCAACTCTTATGTAATTTTCCATTTATATCCGTTCCTTTCTTCACTCAAAATCGATTACCTTTTTAAGACCCGCAAGCTCGATAATTTTATCGACCTGCGGTTGAGTCCTTATAATAAGCATTTTTCCTCCGCGTGCTTTTATAAGCTTGTATCTGCCAATCAGCATCCCTATGCCTGAACTGTCCATAAAGCTCACCCCGTAAAAATCCATTATCAGATTGTTGATATTGCGGAGTGATATTTCTCGGTCTATTTTTTCGCGAAGGTCAGAGGCACAGCTTTGGTCAAGCTCGCCGATGAGCTTTACAACGAGAGTTGCCCCAAGACATTCAAGTCGCATTTCCATACTTGTCATCCTTTCGTAAAATAGTGTTTTAATTGTAGCATATTTCCCATATTTCCGAGATTTTTTCGAGCGACAGGAAATTACAAAATCCACCCTTTGGGAAAATGGAAAATTGAAAATTATGTATGATAAAACATTAAATCAAAAACTTTTGATTTTTATAATTACAAAACAAAAAGAGAATTGACGGATATCCGTCAATTCTCTCTAAAACTAATACATCTTACATTTGCGAGCCTTGGCTTACGTTGTCATTAAGGCTCTTGAGCTGATAGAAAGTACCTTTCTTTGCCATAAGCTCTTCATATGTTCCCATCTCAACGCAGCGCCCGCCGTCCATAACGACAATTTTATCTGCGTTGCGAATAGTTGAAAGTCTGTGCGCTACGATAAAGGTGGTTCTGCCCTTGGTAAGATGATTTATCGCCTTTTGAACGTGGTATTCCGAAATATTATCAAGAGCAGAGGTTGCCTCGTCAAGAATAAGAATTTTCGGGTCACGGATAAGGGCGCGTGCAATGGATATACGCTGCTTTTGACCGCCCGAAAGCAGAGAACCATTTTCGCCGACAGGGGTATCAAGACCGAGCGGAAGCTCGTTTGTAAATTCGTCTATATTTGCAAGATGCACAACCTCATCAAGACGCTCCTTTGATACATTCGGCAGACCATACGTGATGTTATCACGAATTGTGCCTGTAAACAGAATGCTGTTTTGAGGGACAACAGAGATAAAATGTCTGTAATCCTGAAGATTTAGCGCCTCTATCGGCTTGCCGTCGATGCGCACAATCCCCGATGTCGGCTTAAGGAAGCCGATAATCATATTCATAAGGGTAGACTTTCCCGAACCCGATGCCCCTACAAAAGCAACACATTCGCCGGGGTCGACCGAGAGAGAAAAATCCTTTATCATATCATCAGTTGCCCTTGGATAGCGGTAGTATACGTTATCGAAATTCACAGAGCCGTGAACGTAGCGAAGACTGATTTTGCCGTTGTTGTTTTCTATATCATTTGAAAGAATAATCTCCGAAACAGATTCGACAGATTCCATACCCTTTGTAAGATTTGGGTAGACGCCGATAAGAGCAAGGATGTTGCCCGAGATGCTGTTAAAGTATGACTGGTAAAGGACAATATCACCAAGCTCTATCCTTCCTTTGAATGCAAGATATGCCGTGAAGAAAAGGCATCCCGCACTCATAAGCTGGCTTACAACCCAGGAATATGCGCCAAAGTATGCGTTGATTCTGTCGACGAGAAGACCTTTATCGCGCAGAAGAATTATTTTTTTGTCGATAGACTCAATTTCTTCGTTTTCAAGGCCGTGTGCTTTGGTGACGGGTATCATATCAATCATATTCGATACCTTTGCCGAAAAGCTTTCGTTTTCCTGCCTGAAAGACCTGTTTGTGTGCGCCATACTATTGCGGAAAAAGTAGATAACAAAAACGTTTATGGGCACAACGAGAATAAAGAAAATCGTAACAGTAAGGCTTTTTGATGCTGAAATGACAATCGACACAATAACATTGATGATGCCTGGTATAAAGGTCTTTAAAAGCTGACTGTTTAAAAATTCGATTGCCTCGATATCGCGGAGGAATTTTGACTGAAGTCTTCCGCTTTCGATTTCTTTGTGGTAGGTAAGCGACAGGCTCTGCAGTTTATGCACAAGGGTGTTTCGAAGTCCCGCGCTTATATTCCTGAGAAATCGGTTTGTGTATTTTTCATATAAAACGTGGGTGGGTATATTCTGAACAAGCAGAAGAAAAAGAATGATTCCGCATATAGAAAGACGGCGTATAGTACCCTCGCCCCCGCTTGTGACAGTGTTAATAACCTCTGCAACAAAAACGGGGAGCAGAAGACAAGGACTGTGCTTTATCAGGAACAGAATTGTCGACAAAAAAAGCTTGCCAATGTTCTGCCGCGCCATACGCTTGTAAATTCGCGTGGCTTTTCCGCCGCTGTCTGTTGCGGTTTCTTTGAAAAGATGTTCGTAGTCGGGAATGTGATTTTTACGCTCGGGTGCTGGACTCGGACTGGGTTCGGTTTCGTTTGGTTTTTTCATAAGAAAATCACCTCAAGGACTAAAAAAATTTTATGACGCCGTTGGCATCTTTTATTTTTTTACCAACATTATATAAAATTTATATTGTTTGTCAATAGGATTAACACAAATGTAATAAAGAAATTTTTTTGAGGCAAAAATGTCACCGAATGACACTATTTTTGGGTTGAAAGTAATCAAGAAAGTAATCAAGATGGTAATCAAGATAGTAATCAAGATAGTAACATATTATATAAATAAAACAAAACAAAACAAAAGAAAAGATATATATTATATATAAAAATTTTTTGAATAAAAAATCGGGAGGGCTCGGAGACCCTCCCATAATGTTTTATTGATGCAATATTGTTGCAGAAGCGACTTGCGAAACGCCCGAAAATTATGCCCCGAAAATATTAAAAATCATTTTAACGGCTTCTGCACGGGTTACGCTCTGAAGAGGCATCAAAGTTCCGTCAGGGTATCCCGACATAACTTTCTGGGTGAAAATTGTGCGCATACTCTCTTCTGCCCAGAAAGGAATATCAGCACAGTCTGCCGCGTCAACCTTGTCGGCTTTAAGTCCGCGTGGAAGGAGTCGGCTGAGAGATATTGCAAATTCCATTCTGTTAATGTTTGCGGCGGGGTTGAACGAAACCCCGAACTCGCCGAGCTGTCCCTGCATTATGCCGAGAGAATAGATTGCCTTTACCTGATTTTCTGCCCACCACGGAATGTCTGCCTTGTCGATAAAGGGAAGCTCAACATCGGCATAGTCCGCAGGGTTTACATTAAGGTAGTTGCAAAGCATAATTGCAAACTCTGTGCGGGTCATATTTTTGGATGGGTTAAAGCGGATAGCTCCGCCGTCCTCTAAACTTCCGTTTACGACCCCGCAATCTGCCATATAGGCGATATATTTCTCTGCCCAGTGTCCGCGGGTATCAGAAAATTTATTTTCAATCGCATCTATTCTTCCCGAGTCAAAAAACCTCATCGCAGATACGCCGTCATCTGCCGAAACAAATACGCCGATTCGATGGTAGGCGCCATCGTCGGGAACTTCGCAAAGGAGTCTGTGCCGAGCTGTGTCGAACTTAAAGCCTGTTTCCTTTGCGTCAATTGTGACAGTGATGTTATCCTCGGTTATTCCGTCGTATAAAACAAGCGTGCTTAAAATTCCCTTTTCAATACCGCCCTCTATAATGGGATAATCGGTAAAGCCCGGCTCTGTCCCGCCCTCTAATATCAGAACGGGGATTTCTACTGCGCATATCCCTGCGCTCACCGCTAAAATTCCCGTAGCTCCGCTTGTGCCCGATGCACGAAAGACACCATTTTCGTCAATTCCGCCGACAGAGGCGTTATCGCTCACAACTGTGAATTTATAGCAACTGTTGTCGGAAATAAGCTTTTCGCCGTACCAGTAACTCTCTGCCGAGAGGTTAACAACCGAATTCGGCTCCATTACAAGCTCGGTTATTTCGTAACCGCCGTCTGCGTTGAATATGGAGATATTATGCGGGGTAGCAACCGAGGTTACCATGGTAGAACCCTCTGCATCTCCGCTTTTGGCGCCGATAAAAACATCGCCGTTGCCGTAAGCGGTTACGCGCCCGTCTTGAGTTATCGAAGAAGAAACGCCGTCTGATGCGGGGGTGCCCGCATCGTTTTCTATATAATATTCAATGTTGTTTGGAATAGATGCAGGACTGTACGAGGTGTCATATGCGGAGATAACGGATACGTCCGCCGATGCTCCCGACAAAATCAGGGAGCCGTAATTGTTAAGAATAAGACCATAAGGGATTCCCGTTGGCTCAACCATCTTGAGCAGAAAGAGGAAATTTGCACAACTCCTGAGTCTGCCCTCCGAGGGCGAGTTTATAATCTTAAAGTCCGTCGTGCCTGGGATTACTGCACCCATAGAGGTAGAACCTCCGCCGTCGAGATTGACCGCCTCGGTGCAACCCAGCTCAAGAAGTCTGCGGGCAAGCGTTTCCTTTCTTACGCCGTAGCTGTGACCGCTCTGGCGTCCGTCAATCGTATAGAAAATAACAGAACCGTCAGGCTTTATGCCGAGCGCCGTTCTTGGAGCGGGACTTTCATCCTCGACGTCAAGACGTCCGTCTGTCAAAAGCTTTCCGCCCGTGCAACCGAGGGCATACACGGCATCGTTCCACATATCTGCGCTGTCTGCGGCGTTTGTGGTTATGGTTATGGTCTGCCCTACCGTAAGGCAGTTTAGTCTGTCCTTTATATCCTGCGCCGCTTCTGCAGAAACGCTGATAATCATTTTCCCCTCCGGAATGGGAACAGAGCCGTCATGGTCGGCAATTTCCTCTACCGTTGCGGTAATGCTTTTGCCGAGGGTGATATCACCGCTTATATTGCCCAGCACAACATCTCTGCCCCAGTCGGGCGAATGGGTACTGTCACCAAAATCCTCGGTGTAAAGATAGAGGGCGTAAGGCTGGCGATACTTGTTTATACATTCTACAGTAAAGAATGAGCCGTCCTCAGTTGATACGGTTGTAGCGATAGGGAACTTTGCCGTAAACGCCGTTCCGTCATCACGGAAGCCGACCCCCCATAGCCATGACGAGTCCTTGCTAAAAACTCTGCCGTCGATTATTGCGTTGCTCATAGGAACGCCCGTCTGGAACGAGAAGAAGTCTGCGTTCATACCCATTGCGGGATTGTAGCCGAGCTGATTCATAATTTTATTCGCTTCGGTAAGCGTGCGCTTTCCATATGCGCTCCACCCATTAGAGAGAGCGGGGATAACATCGGGGTTTGGCAGATATTCTACATAATGCTCTGCCTGTCTGCCTACTGTGCCATCGTGGAATATGTTTGTTACAAGGGTTGTGCCCTGCGCAATGGGAAGTCTGCCCGTTGATATATGCTTGCCCAAAATCTCTGCAGAGGCAGAGCAGGGCAGAGCACAAAGGGCATATATAATTAGGAAGGAAACGGCGTTGCGAAAAAGTTTCATAATATTAGTCCTCCAAAATGTAAAAAAGCACTTGACAACAGATAGGATAAATGTTATAATAACTATCTGTTTATAGTGCGAAAGTTTGCGTTTTTTCTTTGCCACAGCGATAAAAACAACCCGATTTTTGTTGTAAAATCGGCGTTTAATCGTATCAACCGACCCTATTCGGTCAGGACAAAAACATTTTAGCATATATGCAAAAATTTATCAAGTGTCTGATAAAAATTTTTAAAATAAATTTTTGGAATGACAGGAGATAAAAGGTGACGATGAAAAGAGCAAAGTTTTACATTTAAATAAAGAAAAATTTTTAATGAGGTGAGCGGTTCTATGGTACATCCTGTGAAACTGGGCAGAAACACCCGTATGAGCTACGGCAAGATTAACGAGGTTCTGGAGATGCCCAATCTGATTGAGATTCAGATAAACTCGTACAATTGGTTCTTGGAAGAAGGACTCAAAGAGGTTTTTCATGACGTATCGCCTATTACGGACTTTACAGGCAACCTTATCCTTGAGTTTATTGACTACCGTGTGGATAAGGAGCCTAAGTACAGCATCGAGGAGTGTAAAAACAGAGATGCGACGTATGCGGCGCCCCTTAGGGTAAAGGTTCGCCTTATCAATAAGGAGTCGGGAGAAATCAAGGAGCAGGAAATCTTTATGGGTGATTTCCCTCTTATGACACCTTCGGGCACATTTGTAATAAACGGAGCTGAGCGCGTTATCGTTTCTCAGCTTGTTCGTGCGCCAAGCGTTTATTATTCACAGGAGTTTGACAAGATCGGCAAAAAGCTGTTCTCGTCACAGGTTATTCCTAACCGCGGTGCATGGCTCGAATATGAAACCGACAGTAATGATATACTCTATGTTCGCATAGACAGAAACAGAAAGATACCCGTGACTGTTCTTATCCGTGCTCTTGGAATTGGTACAAACGCCCAGATTACCGAATTCTTCGGCGAAGATGAGCGTCTCCTTGCAACTATGGAGAAGGATACAACCACAAGCGCTGAAGAAGGTCTTCTTGAAGTATACAGAAAGCTCCGCCCGGGCGAACCGCCTACAGTTGAGAGCTCACAGGCACTTCTTACAAACCTCTTCTTTGATCCCAAGCGCTACGACCTTGCCAGAGTCGGAAGATATAAATTTAATAAGAAGCTTCGCCTTTCAAACCGCATCTGCGGATTTGTTTCTGCGCAGACAATCGCTGACAGCGAAACAGGTGAAGTTATCGTAACAGAGGGCGACGTTATTACAAAGGAAATCGCTCTCGCACTTGAAAAGGCACAGGTTAACGATATCGTTCTCGATGTTGACGGCAAAAAGACAAAGGTTATTTCAAACGGCATGGTTGACCTTGCTGATTACGTTGATTACGACCTTCGTCAGTTTGGCATATATGAGAGAGTTCGCGGTATCGTACTCAAAGAGATACAGGAGAAGTATCCTGATATGAATTCTGACGAATTCAAGCAGGAGCTTTATGACAGAAGGGATGAACTTATCCCCAGACATATTCTTATTGATGATATTATGGCATCTATTTCCTATATGGGCAACCTTGCCTGCGGAGTAGGTGACGTAGATGATATCGACCACCTTGGAAACAGACGTATCCGCAGCGTAGGTGAGCTTTTGCAGAACCAGTTCCGTATTGGACTTTCAAGAATGGAAAGAGCCGTACGCGAGCGTATGACCATTCAGGATGCAGATGTTGTTACACCGCAAAATCTTATAAATATACGCCCTGTAACTTCTGCAATTAAGGAGTTCTTCGGTTCATCACAGCTTTCGCAGTTTATGGACCAGATTAACCCCCTTGGTGAGCTTACACATAAGAGAAGACTCTCTGCCCTCGGTCCCGGCGGTCTCTCAAGAGAGAGAGCGGGTTTTGAGGTGCGTGACGTTCACCATTCGCATTACGGACGTATGTGTCCTATCGAGACGCCTGAAGGTCCTAACATCGGTCTTATCAACTCACTTTCGGGATTTGCGAAGGTTAATGAGTACGGCTTTATCGAAACTCCGTACCGCAAGGTTGATAAAGAGACGGGAACTGTTACAAAAGACGTTGAGTATATGACAGCTGACGTTGAGGATGGATTCTATGTTGCACAGGCAAACGAACCCCTCGACGAAAATGATAAGTTTATAAACAAGAAAATCGTCACAAGATACAAGGACGAATTTATCGAAGTATCGCCCACAAACGTTGACTATATGGACGTATCTCCGAGACAGGTTATGTCTATCGCTACCGCGATGATTCCCTTCCTTGAAAACGACGATGCTAACCGTGCGCTCATGGGTTCAAACATGCAGCGTCAGGCGGTTCCGCTCCTTGTTCCCGAATCACCGATTGTCGGAACAGGTATGGAATACAAGGCTGCTCGTGACTCGGGCGTTTGTATCCTCGCAAGAGAGGGCGGTGTTGTTGAAAAGGTTTCAGCAACAGAAATTGTAATCAAGAATGATAATAAAGAAAAAGATTCGTACAAGCTTGTTAAGTTCACACGTTCTAACCAGGGTACTTGCGTTAACCAGAGACCTATCGTTAAGGCAGGCGAAAGGGTAGAAAAGGGTGACATAATAGCAGACGGTCCTTCTACCAGCAATGGTGAAATCGGTCTCGGACGTAACATTCTCATTGGCTTTATGACTTGGGAAGGTTACAACTACGAGGATGCTATTTTGATTAATGAACAGCTTGTTAAGGACGACGTATTTACTTCTATTCACATTGAGGAATACGAAATCGAAGCGAGAGAAACCAAGCTCGGCCCCGAGGAAATCACAAGAGATATCCCCAACGTAGGTGAGGATGCTCTCCGTGATCTTGACGAGCGCGGAATTATCCGCATAGGTGCAGAGGTAGAGAGTGGTGACATCCTTGTAGGTAAGGTTACCCCCAAGGGTGAGACCGAGCTTACCGCAGAAGAGAGATTGCTTCGTGCAATCTTCGGCGAAAAGGCAAGAGAAGTCCGTGATACATCTCTCCGCGTTCCGCACGGTGAATATGGAATAATCGTTGATGTAAAGGTATTTACAAGAGCAAACGGCGACGAAGTTTCACCCGGTGTTACACAGGTTGTACGTTGTTACATCGCACAGAAGAGAAAGATCTCTGTCGGCGATAAGATGGCGGGCCGTCACGGTAACA
>CALDQB010000021.1 GCA_937911665.1 uncultured Clostridia bacterium
AATGGTGTCAGATTGGTGTCTAGCCAATTTGAAAACCCTTGAAAATAAAGGAGATTTAAAACTTATGAAGCTCGGTATAGTCGGTCTTCCCAATGTGGGCAAGAGCACACTTTTTAACGCAATCACGCAGGCGGGGGCAGAATCTGCCAACTATCCTTTCTGCACAATTGAACCTAACGTAGGCACGGTTATCGTTCCCGATTACCGCATTGATGAGCTTGTGAAAATGCACAATCCCGATAAAACGACATATGCTGTAATTGAATTCGTTGACATCGCAGGACTTGTAAAGGGTGCAAGCCGCGGCGAAGGTCTTGGAAACAAGTTCCTGTCAAACATTCGTGAGGTTGATGCTATCGTTCACGTTGTCCGCGCCTTTGAGGATACAAACATTGTTCACGTAGAGGGCTCGGTTGACCCTGTCCGTGATATAGAAACTATCAATCTTGAGCTTATCCTCTCGGATATCGAAATTCTTGACCGCCGAATTGACAAGACACGCAAATCCTTAAAAGGCGGCGACAAGAGCTTCCAAAGCCAGCTTGAATTTTTCGAGCGTCTGCACGCTCATTTAGAGGGCGGCAAATGTGCAAGAGCTATGGAAATGACAGATGATGAGCTTTCCTGGCTCTCGGATGTTTCTCTTCTCACACTCAAACCCGTTATATATGCGGCAAATGTAGCAGAGGACGACTACGCAAAACCCGAGGGCGAAAATGATTTCGTTACCAAAATCCGCGAATTTGCGGCTAGCGAAAATTCAGAGGTTATGGTGATTTCTGCAAGAATTGAAGAAGAAATCGCCGCTCTTGAAAAAGAAGAAAAGCAGATGTTTTTAGAAGAACTCGGAGCAACAGAATCAGGTCTTGACAAGCTTATCCGCGCAAGCTACAAGCTTTTGGGACTTATAAGCTACATTACGGCAGGCAAGCCCGAGGTAAGAGCGTGGACCATCAAAGAGGGCACAAAGGCTCCCCAGGCGGCAGGAAAAATCCACACCGACTTTGAACGCGGTTTTATCCGTGCCGAAGTTGTTTCCTACAAGGACCTTATGGAATGTGGCTCTATGTCCGCCGCAAAGGACAAGGGTCTTGTCCGTTCCGAAGGTAAGGAATATATTGTTCAGGACGGGGATATCATATTGTTTAGATTTAATGTTTAATTTATAATATTTTTATGAAATGGAGATGTCGTTATGGATTTTCTCGAAAATGTAAAAAACATCATGTCAGATACAGCAAAGGTTGTAGTAAAAAAATCAGGAGAGCTTATAGAATCTTCCAAAACACAGATTTCGGTTCTTGAGCTTAAAAACGATGTAAGAAAGCTCTACAGCGAAGTCGGCAAGCTTACCTATCTTGCTATCGAGGCAGACGAAGAGCACACCGAGGATATTAAAGCAAAGTGCGAAATCATCTCGGCAAAGCTTGCTAAAATTGAAGCCCTCAAGACAAACGGCAAGGAAAGCGGTGCCGTATGCCCGAGCTGCGGCAGAGTTTCTGATTTTTCTGATGACTATTGCCCCAGTTGCGGCGAAGATATGGCAACTGATGCAGAGGCAGAGGTTATTGAATAATGATACTTATTTTATCTGACGACGGCATCCTCGCGTCTGATATAAAAAAACAGCTTGATTTTTACAGGGACAGCTATATTGTCTATTTTACCGATTTCAAAACCGCAGGCAGCTTTGGAAGCGGAAACGTCATCATTGGCGATTCGTCCTCTTCCTCTGTTTCGTCTGCGATTTTATCAAATGACATCAACGCCGTAATAGACGCAGTGGCAGAGCCTCTCTCGCCGCTTTCCGATTCTGCAAAGCGTGTATGCGCAAAGCTTGGCGTTGACTATGTGAAGTATCTGAATCTTCAGGAAAAGCCAGGACTTGAGTTGTTTCTTTATTATTCAGATATCGCAGATATGATTGTCCGCCTTAAAGGGAACGCCCTTTTTTATGCGGCTCCGCGCACGGTCAGCGCAATTGCAGCTGCGGGGGGCAGGGCGTGTGCCGACAAGATGTATGCCCCCATCCCCAAATCATCGGTGTTTGACACGGCGACTGCTCTTGAATACGCAATCCCGCTCCTCAACGTAATCGAGGAGGAGTGGCTCTCGGGCGAGGAGGCTGTTTCCTCCATGCTTGATAAAACCTCTTCAAGAATGATTGTCTGCGACGACACCGCCTGTCTTGATGACAAGGCGGCGGTTGCATTTGCCTTGGGAATTCCTCTTATCCTCACTCATTCTAAGGGTACAGAGTTTTCAAAGGCTGCTGCAACTGCACGTGATGCGGTTATCTCTATACACAAAAAGAACTGAAAAGGACGGTTATACAAATGAAAGTTGCAATAGACGGCCCTGCAGGAGCGGGCAAAAGCACTATATCAAAGGCGGTCGCAAAAAGGCTCGGTTTTGTTTATATTGACACGGGCGCTATGTATCGCGCAATCGGTCTTGCCGCCGTAAGACGCGGCATTGATACCACCGACGCCCAAGGTGTTGAGTCGATTTTACCCGATGTTGATGTGAGCATCAGTCATAACGAGAGCGGTCAGCAGGTCTTCTTAAACGGTGAGAATGTTTCTGACGAAATCCGCCTCCCCGAGATTTCTGTTGCGGCATCAAATGTGGCGGTAATCCCTGCGGTACGCCTTAAGCTTGTAGAGCTTCAGCGCAGTCTTGCAGAAAAAACAGATGTTATTATGGACGGCCGTGATATCGGCACATATGTTCTCCCCAACGCAGAGGTTAAAATTTTCCTCAGCGCTTCTGTAGAAGAGCGTGCAAAACGCCGCCTTAAAGAGCTTTTGGAAAAGGGCGTCGAAACAGACCTTGAGTCCGTAAAAGCCGATATGGAATATCGCGACAAAAACGATTCGGGACGCGACTTTGCTCCTCTCAAGGCGGCAGAAGACAGCATCCCATTTGATAACACAAACATAACTTTAGATGAAGCTATCGACAAATTATGTGAAATAATAAAGGGCGGTGCAGCTCAATGATTTTAAGTAAAATAGCATCTGCGGTTATATGGGTTTTTTATAATCTGGTCTTTCGCATAAAGACAGAAGGTCTTGAAAATATCCCCGAAGGCGAAAACCTCGTGGTTTGTGCAAATCACAAAAGCCTGTTTGACGCTCCCCTCCTTGCTATGTGTCTGCCCTTTAAAATAAGATTTATGGCAAAGGAAGAGCTTTTTAAAAACAAGCTTTTCGCCTCTTTTTTCCGTGCTCTCGGTGCTTTCCCCGTAAAGCGCGGCAAGGGCGACATCGGTGCCTTAAAGGCAGCGATTAAGATTTTAAAGGACGGCGAATACCTCGGCATTTTCCCCGAGGGCTCCCGCTCTCCCAAGGGTTATATGCACAAGGGCAAGGCAGGCGCCGCACTTATCGCAGCCAAATCAGGCGTAAACATTCTTCCTGTCGGCATCTTTGGAGAGTATAAGCTTTTTTCACGCCTTACGGTAAGGATAGGTAAGCCTATCGACCTCTCGGAGCATTTCGGATTAAAGCTTGACTCTGAAACCTTGCAGAGCATTACCGACACACAACTTATGCCTGCAATATCGGTCCTGTCTAAGGTAAGTACTTATGAAAATAGAAATTGCTGACAAATCAGGCTTTTGCTTTGGCGTAGCAAGAGCCGTAAAAATTGCATACGAAAATGCGGGTGCTGATATTCCCGTTGTAACATATGGTATGCTCATTCATAACCGCGATGTTATAGATGAGCTTTCCTCACGCGGAATTGAGGTTGCAAATAATATAGAAGATATCGAAACGGGAAGTATAGTTATCATACGGGCTCACGGCATTACCGAAACAGAGCAGGAGCAAATCAAGGCCCTGGGATGCACAATCGTTGATGCAACCTGTCCATATGTTAAGAAAATTCACTCCATTGTTGCAAAAGCAGCGGCAATGGGAAAAAGCATCGTAATTGCAGGAGACCCCGCTCATCCCGAAGTCAAAGGCATAAACGGATGGTGCGGAGGCACGGCTCACATTATAAATTCCGAGGCAGATGCCGAGCTTTTACTCGAAAAAAATTTGTCAGATGACGTCACTTTGGTGGCTCAAACCACAATCCGACGAGATTTTTTTAAAAAAATTCAAGATTTTTTAAAAAAACATTTTACAAATGCGGAAATATTTGATACAATATGTAATGCAACAAACGAAAGACAAACTTCTGCGGCAGAACTTGCCGCAAGAGCAGACGGTATGATAGTCGTTGGCGGTGCGGAAAGTTCAAATACGCGAAAGCTCTTTGAACTGTGCCGCGAGCACTGCGCAAATACAATCTGCGTTGAAAATGCAAAAGAATTAAAAAAACATATAAACAAGGGGGATTTCCCCCTACCTAAAAAATTAGCGGGTATTACCGCGGGAGCCTCTACTCCCGATTCGGTAATCAAGGAGGTCTATCTAACCATGGCGGAAAACAATGAAATGAACTTTGCAGAGGCATTGGAGGAAACCTTAAAGCCTATTAAATCAGGCGAGGTTGTAAAGGGCGTTGTAATCGGTATTACACCCACAGAGGTACAGGTTGATATCGGTAATAAATACGACGGCGTAATCCCCTATGACGAGCTTACAGACGACTCAAACATTGACATCAACAGCCTTGTTAAGGTTGGTGAAGAAGTTGAAGTTTATGTTGTTCATGTAAGTGACAGGGACGGCGTAGTTACTCTCTCCAAGAAAAAGATTGATGCTGTAAAGGGTCTCGAAGAAATCAGAACTGCTTTTGAAAACAAGGAAGTTCTTACAGGACGTGTAATAGAGCTGGTTCGCGGCGGAGTTGTTACTATAGTAAACTGCGTTCGTGTATTTATCCCGGCTTCCGAGTGTGCTGAAAGATTTTTAACAGACTTGGGCGTTCTTTTAAATACAGAGCAAAGCTTTAGAATTATAAAGATGGATGCTGACAGACGCGGCAGAACAAGAGTTGTAGGTTCTATCAAGTCTGTTGCAAAGGAAGCAAGCGACAAGGCTGCTGCTGAATTTTGGGCAACTGCCGAAGAGGGCAAGCAGTACAAGGGCACAGTTAAGTCTCTTACATCATTCGGTGCTTTTGTTGACCTTGGCGGCGTTGATGGTCTTATCCACATTTCAGAGCTCTCATCGGTGAGAATTTCTCATCCGTCAGAGGCTGTAAGTGTTGGCGATGAAATCGAAGTATACATCAAGGAACTTAACAAGGAAGAGAACAGAATTTCTCTCGTTAAAGAGTTTAAAGAGCAGAAGGCTGCTGCATTCTGGGAAGGCGCAGAGGTTGGCAAGGAGTACGAGGGCATAGTTAAATCACTCACTGCTTTCGGTGCTTTCGTTGACCTTGGCGGTGTTGACGGTCTTGTTCACATCTCTGAACTTTCATGGCAGAGAATTAAGCATCCGTCAGAAGTTGTAAACGTTGGCGAAACACTCAAAGTTTACATCAAGGATCTTAACAAGGAAACAGGCAAAATTTCTCTCGGATATAAGAAGGAAGAGGATAGCCCCTGGGTTAAGGCTACTGCTAACCTTGCAGTTGGCGACGAAATAAAGTGTAAGATTGTTCGCATCCTTCCCTTTGGCGCATTTGCAGAGGTTGCTCCTTTTGTTGACGGTCTTATCCACATCTCTCAGATTTCAAACGAGAGAATTGCAAAGCCGTCTGACGTTCTTGCAATCGGCGATGTTGTTGATGCAAAGGTTGTTGAAATAAACAACGATACAAAGCAGATTGGTCTTTCAATGAAGGCTCTTATGCCCGAAGTTGAAGTTGCCGCTCCTGCTGCTCCTGAAGAAGCTGACGATACTCCTACTTCTTACACAGAAGAAAGTTCTTTCACTCTCGGCGATATTCTTGACGCGGTTGAAGAATAATCTTTGTATGATATATACGCCGCTCTCGTAAGGGAGCGGCGTTTTAAATATGAGGTGAGTTTATTGACTATAAAGGATTTTAAGCAAAAGGCAAAAAATATGAAAATTGCCGTTATCGGAATAGGGGTCAGCAATCTGCCCCTTATTCGTATGCTTGCAGATTGCGGCGCGGTCATCTGTGCCTATGACAAACGGACAAAGGAGCAGCTCGGCGAGGTGTATGACGAGCTTTGTTCTCTCAATGTGGATATGGTTCTCGGCGAGAACTATCTTGACAAAATCGCAGACGGCACGGAAATGGTTTTCAAAACTCCGGGTGTGCGCTGTGATATGCCCGCCATTATTGAAGCAGAAAAAAACGGTGCCGTTATCTCATCGGAAATGGAGCTTTTCTTTGAGGTATGCCCCGCAAAGATAATTGCGGTAACAGGCAGTGACGGCAAAACAACTACTACAAGTCTTATATATGATATGTTAAAGCGCGGCGGATACAACTGCTATCTTGGCGGAAACATCGGCAGACCGCTTCTTTGTGATGCAGAAAATATGACAGCTGACGATATCGCGGTTGTTGAACTTTCAAGCTTTCAGCTTCACACAATGAAAAAAAGTGCCGACATCGCGGTTATTACAAACGTAACCCCAAACCATCTTGACTGGCACACAGACTTTAATGAATATGCAGAATCAAAAAAGGCAATATTTAAGTATCAGGGCTCGGGCGGAAGAGTTATCCTCAACTTTGACAATGGCATTACCCGCAATTTTGGCGAGGGCACAGACGGGGCAACATACTTTAGCTCAAAAGAAGCCGTATCAAACGGCTATTGCTTAAAAGACGGCAAAATCATAAGAGTATGTGACGGTGAATTTAAAGACGAGGTTCTCGATATCAACACCATCTACATCCCCGGGATGCATAATGTAGAAAATTATATGGCGGCGGCAGGCGCAGTCGAGGGATTGGTCAGTGATGATGTTATAAGAACCACCGCAGTTGAGTTTAAAGGCGTTCCGCACAGAATTGAGTTTATCCGTGAGCTTGACGGCGTTAAATATTACAACGATTCAATTGCAAGCTCCCCCGCGAGAACTACTGCAGGTCTTGAATCTTTCGGGGAGAAAAAAGTTATTTTGATTGCAGGCGGATATGACAAAAAAATCCCCTTTGACGATTTCGGCGCAGTTGTAAACGACCACGTTAAAAAGTTGGTGCTTGTCGGGGCAACCTCCGAAAAAATTGAGAGCGCGGTTAAGGGAGCGGCAAACTATTCAAATCTTCCCATCTATCGCCTGACCGATTTTAAAGAGGCGGCTGAAAAAGCCCGCGATATCGCGGAGAGTGGAGATATTGTAATTCTCTCCCCCGCTTGCGCAAGCTTTGACCTGTTTAAAAATTTCGAGGTTCGCGGTGATACATTCAAAGAAATTGTAAAAGGGTTTTAAGCACAGAAAGGCGGATATATATGGGTTTTTTATTTGGTATTAATTATTTGTTCAGCATCGGCTATGAATTGCTTGTATATGTACTATCTGCATACAGCCTATATCTTATAGCCCGTCGAAACAATGTAAGATTTCCATACCTTGCTTTTGTACCGATTGTTCAATATAGCATAATCGGTTCAATCTGCGAAGAATATGTGCTTCGGGGCTACCGAATACGCAGACTCTCAATTGTGATATGTCTGCTGTTTCTTGTGCAGGCGGCGTGCAACATCGCAACAAGCGCGGCGGCAATTCCTTTCAGCATCGCCTCCACGGCTTTGCTTGCACTTATTATGCACAAGTTCTTTTATCTTTTTAAACCGCAGAATGCACTTTTTTTCGCGGTAATAACTCTGCTTGGACCTTTGCCTCTTGCAATCGTGCTTTTCCTTGTTAAAGACGCACCTATGCAAATGTCAGCGGGTGCATACCCTTACCCTTTTGCAGATAAATAAGAAATATCAAACGGGACGTCGGCAAGCGCCGTCCCCTACGAATGTTGCCATTGTATTGTAGGGTGCGGCAATGCCTCCCTTGCCTAAAGGGAGGTGGGTTTTGCAGAGCAAAACTCGGAGGGATTCAATCGACGCACCGCTCTGGGAACACAAGCCTCTCCCCTACAAATTGGCAATCGATTTCTATTACACAAATACCCCGCTTCTTCTGAAGCGGGGTTCTGATTTTCCATCAATTAGCAACCACAGCCATTGTTATCACCGCAGCAGCAGAAGATAAGGATTATGAGAATGATAATCCAGAGGCAATTATTGTCACCGAAGCAACCGTTGTTACCAAAGCAGCCCATACCTACACCTCCCCTTTTTATAAGTACCTGCAAATATCAAGCCTTAATCGCAGCAACAATCACCTAATGAACGGCTGTTACCGCAATTGTTGCCGCAACTATTGCCGCAACAACAGAATATGAGAATTAAGAGAATGATAATCCAGAGACAGTTATCTCCTCCGCATCCGTTTGAGAACATCGCTTGCACCTCCTATTTAGTGTTCAATATATCATACGCTAAATCAAAATTTTGGTTACAGTCTTTGAGAAATTTTTATCTATCTGTTTACAAACGCCTATCATTTGTGATATTATATTAGTATACTTTTCTTTGATTGAGAGGGGCCTATTTATGAAAACAGATATCGAAATTGCACAAAGTGCAAAAATGTTACCCATTCGCGAGGTAGCAGAAACATTAAATATTCCCGAAGACGGCCTTGAATACTACGGCAAATACAAGGCAAAGCTTTCAGACGAACTGATGGACAGCAAGAAGTCCGCAAAAGACGGCAGACTTATTCTTGTTACAGCTATCAACCCCACCCCCGCGGGCGAGGGTAAAACAACCGTAAGCGTAGGTCTCGGACAAGCTATGCACAAAATAGGCGAGTCTTCCATAATCGCCCTGCGTGAGCCGTCAATGGGTCCCGTTATGGGCGTTAAAGGCGGTGCGGCAGGCGGCGGATATTCCCAGGTTGTACCTATGGAGGATATAAACCTTCACTTTACAGGGGATATGCACGCAATTACCGCCGCAAACAACCTTTTGTCTGCGGCAATAGATAATCACATTCATCACGGGAACTCTCTCCGTATAGACGCGCGCACAATCACATGGAAGCGTTGCGTGGATATGAACGACCGCGCTCTGCGTGAGGTTGTTGTCGGTCTTGGCGGAAAGGTTAACGGTTTCCCCCGCAGTGACGGCTTTATGATTACTGTTGCGAGTGAGATTATGGCTATTCTCTGTCTTGCAGATGATATGGACGACCTCAAACAAAGAATTTCACGAATTGTTATCGGATATAATCTTGACGGCAACCCCGTTACTGCGGGCGATTTGGGCGTTCAGGGTGCGATGGGACTTTTGCTTCGCGATGCAATAAAGCCAAACCTTGTTCAGACTCTCGAAAACACCCCCTGCCTTATGCACGGCGGTCCGTTTGCAAACATCGCGCACGGATGCAACTCGGTTCGTGCAACCAAGCTTGCCCTTAAGCTTGCTGATTATTGCGTTACAGAGGCAGGCTTTGGCTCTGACCTCGGTGCAGAAAAGTTCTTTGATATAAAGTGCCGTTTCGGCGGACTCTCGCCCTCTTGTGTTGTTCTGGTTGCAACCGTAAGGGCACTTAAATATAACGGCGGTGTTTTAAAGGCAGATTTATCAGAAGAAAACACCGACGCCTTAAAGAAAGGTATTGTTAACCTCGGCAAGCACATAGAAAATATGTCAAAGTATGGACTTCCCGTTGTTGTCGCTATCAACCGTTTCCATACCGATACAGATGCCGAGCTTAAAATCGTTGAAGATTACTGCAGGGAAAAAGGCGTTTGCGTTTCGATGTGCGAAGTATTTGCCAAGGGCGGCGAAGGCGGAATTGACCTTGCTCACAAAGTTATTGAAACTATCAACGAAGCTGAAAAGAACGGAAGCATAAACTTTGCTCCCATATATGATGAGAAGCTTCCCATAAAAGAAAAAATCGAAACTATTGCCAAAGAGATATATGGTGCTGACGGCGTTTCATACACCGCAAAGGCAGAAAAGGCAATCAAATCTTTGACCGAATTCGGCTTTGATAAAATGCCCGTATGTATGGCAAAGACTCAATATTCACTCTCGGACAACCCCGCACTTTTGGGAAGTCCGTCAGGCTTTACCATAACAGTCCGCGAGGTCAGAGTTTCCGCAGGTGCAGGTTTTATTGTCGCTCTCACAGGCGATGTTATGACTATGCCCGGTCTTCCTAAAGTTCCCGCGGCAAACAATATGGACATTGATGCCGACGGAAAAATTGTAGGATTATTCTAATAATAAAATCGTAGGGGAGGGATTCATCCCTCCCGTTGCGGACAGTCGATGACGCCTGTCCCTACAAGGCAAATTAACATATTTATATACAAATCGTAGGGGAGGGTCTCCGTGCCCTCCCGCACGGCAGGAGCAAGCCCCTGCCCTACAACGTGATACGAAAACGTATAATTGTAGGGACCGTCGTCCCGACGGTCCGTTTGATATGGCATATACGAACGTATATATTCCGTAGGGGTCGATGCCCACATCGACCCGATATTATTATCACAACATCAGGAGTGAATTTATTTTGTTTACAGCAGACACATATGATGTAGCGGTTATTGGCGGAGGCCACGCAGGAATCGAAGCCGCCTTTGCGGCAGCAAGACTTGGTCTTCGTACCTGCATCTTTTCTATTTCACTTGACTCTGTGGCAAATCTGCCCTGCAATCCAAGCATCGGCGGAACCGCAAAGGGTCATCTTGTCCGCGAGATTGACGCTCTCGGCGGTGAAATGGGAAAGGCAGCAGACGCAACCTTTATTCAATCAAGAATTCTCAACAGAGGCAAAGGGCCTGCTGTTTATTCTTTGCGCGCACAAATTGACAGACGTAAATATCAGAATGATATGAAACACCGCCTTGAACTGTGCGAAAACCTCGATATACGTCAGGCAGAGATTGTAGAAATAACCGTTGACGAAAATAACTGTGTAAATTCGGTTGTTACTATGGCAGGCGCAAAATATCTGTGCCGTGCCGCAATTGTATGTACAGGAACTTACTTAAAATCCAGAATAATAATCGGCGAGTTCAGTCAGGAGAGCGGTCCTGACGGGGTATTCCCCGCACGCGGTCTTTCGGCTTGTCTTGCAAACCTCGGTGTTGAACTTGTCCGTTTCAAGACGGGAACACCACCCAGAATAAACAGACGAAGCATAGATTTTTCAAAGCTTGAAGAACAGCTCGGCGACGAGGAAATAACCCCGTTTTCCTTTGAAACAACGGGCGAGCTTGAAAATCAGGCAACCTGTCACATAACCTATACAAACGAAAAAACTCATAAAATTATCCTTGATAATCTTCATCGCTCGCCTCTCTTCGGCGGTGATATCAAGGGCATCGGGCCAAGATATTGTCCCTCTATCGAGGATAAGATAGTTAGATTTAAAGATAAAGAAAGACATCAGCTTTTTGTTGAGCCTATGGGCACAGATACCGAGGAAATGTATCTTCAGGGATTTTCGAGCAGTATGCCCGAGGATGTGCAGATAGAAATGATACATTCGCTCCCCGGCTTTGAAAACGCACAGGTTACAAGAAACGCATATGCGATAGAATATGACTGTGCAAATCCGCTTCAGCTTTTGCCTACTCTTGAATTCAAGAAAATCGGCGGTCTTTACGGAGCAGGACAGTTTAACGGAAGTTCAGGGTACGAGGAAGCTGCCGCGCAGGGACTTATTGCGGGTATAAACGCCGCGCTCAAGCTTCTGGGACGAGACCCGTTTGTGCTTGAACGCTCGCAGGCTTATATAGGCACTCTCATCGACGACCTTGTAACAAAGGGTACAAATGAGCCTTATCGAATGATGACGTCGCGCTCGGAGTATCGGCTTTTGCTTCGTCAGGATAACGCAGACCTGCGCCTGACACCGCTCGGTCACGAAATCGGACTTATCTCTGACGAAAGATACGAAAAATTCCTCAAAAAGCGCACTGCTATCGAAAACGAAATCGCCAGACTAAAGACGCTTGTCTTCCCTCCGTCAGAGGCGGTTAATAAAGTTATAACCTCTGCTGGCAGCACCCCAATTTCAACAGGCGTGCATGCGGACGAGCTTTTAAAGCGTCCCGAAATAAATTATTCTATGCTGGCGGAAATTGATGAAAAACGTTCCCCGCTCCCTGCAGATGTTTGCGAGCAGGTCGAGATAAGCATAAAATATGAGGGATACATAAACCGCCAAATGTCACAGGCGATGCAATTTTCTAAACTTGAAAATAAAAAAATGCCAGATGGCATAGACTATATGAGCATTGACGGACTTCGTTTAGAGGCTCGGCAAAAGCTTGACAAGATACGCCCGCTATCACTCGGTCAGGCATCGAGAATATCAGGCGTTTCACCATCAGATATTGCAGTTTTGATGGTTTATCTTAAAATTTAAAGGAGACTGAAATCTATGAAAAAATTCTTAAAATCAACACTCGTTGTTACTCTTGTCCTCGGTATGCTTTCAGGTTGCGGTCCCAAAACCGCAAGCCAGACAGGTGAGAACATCGTCGAAAACACAAGCGGAGTCGGCAACAACTTTGAGGTTATGCTCGACAATAGGACCGAGGATACCCAGTACCTCTACGGCACAGATGACCTCTCACTTGTGGACACCGTTTCAGGAAAGAAGATAACTCTTGAAATGAGTACCGAGGAAATCGAAAGTATAACAGGTGCGCCCGCTATAACAGACAGAGAGTATCGCATATACGACGGCGTTGTTGTTAAATATGCAGACGAAAAGGCAGTTGCGCTTATCGTGGCATCAGGACAGTTCCCCGGCGAAGAGGGAAAAAGATATAAGACAAGCAGAGGCGTCGGTCTTGATTCCTCGTTTGATGACTTTAAGTCAGCCTATGGCAATGAGTTTAATCAGAGTTTAGAGTCAACCGACGACTCGGGCGAGGTTTCAAAAATCCCCGCAAATGCATCAAGATTTTTCAAAAAGAGCGGTTCTAAAGTAGAATTCCTCGGAACCGATGTAAAAGAAGTTGCAAGCGTCGGAGAGCCTTATTATATGCAGGATTTTATGTTCAGCAACGCATCAGGAAACGTAACAACAATAAAATTAAGTGTTGAAAATATGTAATTGACATATAACCCCCGAAAAGCAAATGCTTTTCGGGGGTTATTTTTCGGGAGAGAGGGAGAAAATTGAAAAATCAAAAATTTTTACTTTGCCGCCGTCGTTCTCGGTTTATTTGAAAAATAAATCAAAAACTTTCACTTTGCCGCCGTCGTTCTCGGTTTATTTGAAAAATAAATCAAAAATTTTCACTTTGCCGCCCGCGGCTCGGCTTGGGCGGAACCGGGCTTGGCATTGGATAAATAAAATTTTTGATTTTT
>CALDQB010000022.1 GCA_937911665.1 uncultured Clostridia bacterium
TTATGCGCCGACCGAGCCGGCAGGCGAGATAGGGACCGCTTTAGCGGTGGAGGGAATCTTATTTTTTCAAATAAAATGAAAGGACGGGTGTATAATTTCACTCTCTTTGAGTCAAAATAATGATATTCCAAATCACTTTGGATAATAAACTAAAACGGAGGAATTTACCATGGAATCTTCAATCAATCCGGGAATTTTCTGCAGTGTTCAGCAATGCAAATATCATACAGAGAACAACAAATGTACAGCATCAAAAATCGAAGTAGGTTCTTCAAAAACTTGTTGCAGCTCTTGTGATACAGAATGCGTAACCTTTGCTCCTGCAGAATAGCAAATAAAAAAGCGGCATCAGCCGCTTTTTTATTTTGTTTTTAATGGTGGAAAAGTCTTATCTTGGTAAATGCCATTGCCATACCGAACTTGTTACAGGTTTCGATAACATTGTCATCCCTGATTGAACCACCGGGCTGTGCAATTACTGTTACGCCCGATTTGTGGGCACGCTCTATATTATCGCCAAAGGGGAAGAACGCATCAGAGCCGAGAGCAACATCTGTATTTTTAGCGAGCCACTCCTTCTGCTCTTCCTTTGTAAATACGGGCGGCTTAACCTTAAAGATATTCTCCCATACCCCGTCAGCGAGCACATCCATATATTCATCAGAAATATAAACATCAATGGCATTGTCACGGTCTGCTCTCTTAATTCCGTCAACAAACTGGAGAGAGAGAACCTGCGGTGACTGTCTGAGCCACCAGATATCAGCCTTGTTGCCCGCAAGACGTGTACAATGAATTCTTGACTGCTGTCCCGCTCCTATACCGATCGCCTGTCCGTCTTTTACATAGCAAACACTGTTTGACTGTGTGTATTTGAGTGTTATAAGAGCAATAACCAAATTCCTCTTTTCGTCCTCGCTCATATTTTTATTATCGGTAACAATGTCAGTGAGCATATCATTATCAATCTTAAGATCGTTTCTGCCCTGCTCAAATGTTACACCAAACACCTGCTTTCTCTCTATCTGCTCGGGAACATAACTTTCGTCTATTTGAATTACGTTGTAATTTCCGCCGCGCTTACCTTTTAAAATTTCGAGTGCTTCATCGGTATAACCGGGAGCGATAACTCCGTCAGATACCTCTTTAGCTATAAGCTGAGCCGTTGCCTTATCGCAAACGTCTGAAAGAGAAATAAAATCACCGAACGATGACATTCTGTCGGCTCCCCTCGCTCTTGCATAGGCATTTGCAAGCGGTGTCATTTCGATTGTATCATCTACGAAATAAATCTTCTTTAAAGTATCCGAGAGGGGAAGTCCTACCGCTGCGCCCGCAGGTGATACGTGCTTAAAAGAAGTTGCCGCAGGCAATCCTGTTGCCGCCTTAAGCTCTTTTACAAGCTGCCAGCCGTTGAGGGCGTCGAGAAGGTTTATATATCCCGGCTTGCCGCAAAGAACGGTAAAGGGAAGTTCTCCGCTTTCCATGAATACCTTTGACGGCTTTTGGTTGGGATTACATCCGTATTTAAGTTCCATTTCTTTCATCAAAGTCATCTCCCTATTTATTTTTATTGATAATTCTTGTATCTGCCTTTCCGCTCTCTGTATCTATATATCTTACAAAGAGAGAAACCTTATTTTCATCATTCAAGGATTCCCATATACCATTTGTAAATTCATCTATATCATTGGGAATTGCCACCTTTTTAGGTTCGCCCTTAAATGACGGAAGCGGCGAGCCATCGCCCATATATGTATGAATAAAGTGGCCCTCACCCGCGATTGGAGTGTTATAGCTGAATGTAAATCTCTGGCATGAATCAGGGTTTCCGTCATCACTCTTGAGGATTGAAAGCGCATAGTTGAATTCACCCTCGTCATTTTTTATAATTCCCGAAATTCTGGGGGTGTAGTTGGGGGCGTCATCCTCATATTCACGAGTGCGGAGTGACTGTTCAAATGTCATCTGCTGATTCATAAGCTCATAAATTGTATCGGTCTGGTCGCCGTTTGTAACGATAGTTTTATTACCGAGAACTCTAACGGGCGCATAAATTATAAGATGCGGGTCTTCAAGCTTTGAGGGGTCAAATGCCTGTGTTCTTATTCCGCAACCGTCTTCTACGAAGACACGGTTACGGCTGTTTACGCTTCTGCCCATAATAAAATATGCCGCTACTGCGCTTTTGCCATCTGCGCTTTTACCGATTACTATACCTCTTCCCGGATAAGCATTACCTTTTAATTCATCATATAAGTTTATCATAATAATTCCCTTTCTGCTCCGCAGAGCATTATACTACTCCATTTCTGCACACAATTTCTCTACCGCCTCGGGAAGAATCTTCCACTCTGCCTCCTCCATTACTTTGCGTTGGAGAGTTTCGGGCGTATCATCATCGTCTATATATACCGCCTTTTGCATCAGAATTTTTCCACCGTCGGTTATTTCGTTTACTAAATGCACAGTCGCGCCGGTTACCTTTACGCCATAATCAAGCGCCGCCTGATGAACCTTGAGTCCATAAAATCCGTCACCGCAAAACGAGGGTATAAGCGAGGGGTGAATGTTTACTATTCTGTTTGAATATTCACTCAAAAGCTCGCCCTCTAAAATTGCAAGAAAGCCTGCAAGAACGATGACATCAACCTGCATCTCTTTCATATATTCGCAAATTTCGTGACTGAATTTTTGTCCGTCGCCACCGCAATCTGCATTTTTTCTTATAACCTTTGTGGGTATTCCTGCTTTTTCCGCTCTTGTAATTCCATACGCGGAAGCGCTGTTTGATACAACACAGACAATCTTTCCGCTGTTTATAACAGTACCCTGCGCATCTATCAGCGCCTGCAGATTAGTTCCGCCGCCTGAGATTAGTACACCAATTCTTTTCATTATTTTATAACCTCACCTGTTGCATCGTCAACAATCTCAACGCTCTTTTCGCCCGCTTTAAGTTCACCTAAAACATATGCGGTCTCTCCTGCCTCTTTAAGACAAGCCATAGCGGCATCTGCCTTTTCCTTGTCAACGGCTACAATCATTCCTATACCCATATTAAATGTGTTATACATATCTCTCTCTGCTATGCCTGATTTTTCCTGCATCATATCAAATACGGGGAGGATATCCCAGCTACCCTTATGTATTACTGCAGTAAGTCCGTCGGGAAGCATTCTCGGCACATTTTCTATAAATCCGCCGCCTGTGATATGAGAAACTGTGTTTATTCCAACCTCATTTATAAGCTTTAAGAGAGATTTAACATAAATTTTTGTAGGTGTCAAAAGCTCCTCACCTATGGTCTTGCCGAGCTTTTCTGAATATTCATTGAGCTTTTCTTTAGCATCAGGCTCATTTAAACCGAAAACTTTTCTTACAAGTGAATATCCGTTTGAGTGGATACCGCTTGATGCGATACCAATGAGCACATCGCCTGCTTTTGCTCTGTCACCGTCGGTAATCTTTGCCTTTTCAACGACACCTACGCTAAATCCTGCGAGGTCATATTCATCGATGGGGTAAAAGCCCGGCATTTCTGCCGTTTCACCGCCAACGAGCGCACAACCTGCAAGAACACAGCCGTCTGCAACGCCCTTTACAATCTGCGCTACCTTTTCAGGCACATTCTTTCCAACTGCAAGGTAGTCAAGGAAGAACAAAGGTCTTGCACCCGAGCATGCAACATCGTTTACACACATTGCAACGCAATCCTGACCGATTGTGTCGTGCTTGTCCATCAGGAAAGCTACACGAAGCTTCGTACCGACACCGTCTGTGCCTGAAACAAGAACAGGGTTTTCCATTCCCTTGGGCATCTCAAACAAACCGCCAAAGCCGCCTATTCCGCCTAAAACTCCCTCTATTGCAGTCTTTTTTACATCGTCCTTTATAAGTCTTACCGACTCGTAACCTGCCTCAACATCAACGCCGGCAGCCTTGTATGCATTTTCACTCATTGTACTCTTCCTTTCGTTTTATAATTCTTTTGCCATTTCCTTAATTTTTAAATCCTTTTTCGCAACTCCGTCTGCCATCTTCTCTTTTGCGTCCTTTAAAGCCTGCTTCAAATAGTCATATTTTAAAGATAACATCTGCGCTGCAAGAATTGCGGCATTTGTGCCATTATCTACACCAACTGTTGCAACGGGTATGCCAGGGGGCATCTGCACTGTTGCAAGAAGTGCATCCATTCCGTCAAAGGTAGACTTTATGGGAATTCCTATAACGGGCAAAACTGTATGTGCCGCAAGAACACCGCCAAGGTGTGCCGCCATTCCTGCCGCCGCAATAATAACCTCTATTCCGTTTTCTTCTGCGGTTTTTGCAAATTCCGCCGCTCTGTCAGGGGTTCTGTGAGCGGAAATTACGTTCACATCAACCTCTATATCAAATTCCTTTAACTTTGTTACGCATCCCTTGAGCTTCTCAAAATCAGAGTCAGAGCCCATTACCAATGCTACCTTTGGCATTTTTATCATCCTTTCGATTATTTATATTCAAGCATTTTATCTGTCCAATGCTCAATTTTTTTAAGATAATCCTCTGCCTCCTGCTTTGCAAGGGGCAAGCTCAGATTTCTATAATTTCCACATTCAATTTCACTGTTTCCAGGCATCTCTCCGTCGTACGCGATTATATCTTTTAGCACTTTTTTTATAAGCTCTGTAACCCCGCTATGATTTTGGGTACGCATTAAAAGATAAAATCCCGTCTGGCATCCCATAGGTCCAAAATAGATAACCTCATCTGCCATATCAGAATTGCGCACAAGTGTTGCGAACATATGTTCAAGAGAGTGCATTGCTTCGTTTGATATTAAATCACCCGTATTCGGCTTTCTCATTCGCAAATCATATGTTGTAATATCGCCGTCAATCCTTGAAATATATATTCCCGGTTCGAGCTTTGTATGGTCTACCGTAAAGCTTGCAATTTTCTTCATATATATCTCCCTTTTATTGCGTTAAATCGCAGATAACAATTCCCTTATCAATCGTTCCATTCTGTGTCCGCCCGTTTCCTCGGCACTCTCTATAACAGACGGGTTAAGTCCTCCGTCCCTCATTCCTGCCGCCATATTGGTAACGCAGGAGAGTCCCAAAACTTCAAGAGAGCAATGACTTGCTGCTATAACTTCGGGAACGGTTGACATTCCAACAAGGTCAGCGCCGAGCAAACGCAGGGCGCGTATCTCGGCAGAGGTTTCAAACTGCGGTCCTGCCATATAGGCATAGACCCCCTCTTTGAGAGAAACGCCCGCTTTCTCCGCAATACTCATTGCCATCTTCCCAAGTCTCTTGCTATATGCCTCTGTCATATCAAAAAATCTCTCGCCAAACTCTGTGGGATTTTCACCCGTGAGCGGGCTCTCGGCACAGAGCTTTATATGGTCTTTTATAAGAACTATGTCAGCAGGAGAAAACCCTTCGTTTATTGCCCCTGACGCATTTGTGACAATAAGATTTTCTGTCCCTAAAATTTTAAGTGCTCTTATCGGCAGGGCGATTTTGTCCATTGAGTATCCCTCATAGTAATGCCATCTTCCGCACATAAAAGCCACAGGCTCTCCGTTTACAAACCCTGCCGCTACCTTTCCCGAATGTCCGCTTACTGTGGATGTCGGGAAATTGGGGATCTCTTCATAATCTATGAAAATTGGCTTTTCTAAACAATCCGCCACATTTCCAAGTCCTGTGCCGAGGATTATTGCCGTCCTCGGCACAAAACCGATTTTATCATATAAATACTCTGATGCTCTTTGCGCATCCTTATAAGCACCCATAAGACGCCACCCTTATTTAAAGTATTTAACTCCGCTTTCGAATATCTTCTGGTCTTTATTTCCGGGGATATTCTTAAACACATTTTCTTTAAATCTTTCAGAATGTCCCATCTTACCAAGCACACGTCCGTCAGGACTTGTTATACCCTCGATTGCATAGTATGAACCATTGGGGTTGTAAGGCATTTCGTAGGTGGGTTCACCACTTAAATCAACGTACTGTGTAGCAATCTGTCCGTTCTTTTCCATCTCGGCAATAACCTCGGGACTTGCAACAAATCTGCCCTCACCGTGAGATATGGCAATCTGGTGAATATCGCCAAGTTCAACACCTGCAAACCATGGTGACTTAACAGATGAAATTCTTGTTGTTGCAATTCTCGAAACGTGTCTGCCGATTGTGTTAAAGGTAAGTGTCGGGCAGGAGCTGTCAGTCTTTCTTATTTCGCCGTAGGGCACAAGACCAAGCTTTATAAGTGCCTGGAAGCCGTTACAGATACCGAGCATAAGTCCGTCACGGTTATTTAAAAGTTCCATAACCGCCGCCTTTACACGCTCATTTTCAAATGCCGCCTTGATAAACTTGCCTGAACCGTCAGGCTCGTCACCGCCGCTAAATCCACCCGGAAGCATTACTATCTGTGCATTTTCTATGGCGTCAACGAAACTACTGATTGATTCTTCTATATGTTCTGTCTTTAAGTTCTTGAAGACTCTTATATCCGCAACACCGCCTGCACGTTCGAACGCTCTTGCAGAGTCGTATTCGCAGTTTGTTCCGGGGAAAACAGGAATTAAAACTTTTGGTTTTGCAATTCCAACCTTTGGTGCAACGCGTGATTCGCACATACATTTAAAGGTTTCTATTTTCTTTTCCTCTGTTTTTGCTTTAACAGGGAACACAGGTTCGAGCTTTGCGTGATAAATAGCTTCAACATCACCAAGGCAAACCTTTTCGGAACCATAGGTTACAGAATATTCTTCGCATGTTGTACCCAAAAGGACACCCTCATTAATATCGCAGGTGGTTTCAAGAATAAATGCACCATAATTATAACCAAAAATTTCGTCCATAGAAATTCCGTCAGCAAACTCAAAGCCTATATGGTTACCAAAGGACATTTTCATAACGGCTTCTGCAATACCGCCATAGCCGGGAGTATAAGCAGAAATAATTTTGCCGCTTTCGGCAAGTTTATTTACAAGTTCAAAAATTTTCTTTTGGCTATTCTTTTCGGGGAGACCGAGTTTGGTAAGTTCGGGTTTAACAAGAACAACCTTTGACCCTGCTTTTTTAAATTCAGGAGAAATAAGCTTTGATGCATCGCCAACAGTTATTGCAAAAGAAACAAGTGTAGGCGGAACATCTATGTCTTCAAAGCTACCACTCATTGAGTCTTTACCACCGATTGATGCTTTTACAAAATCAAGCTGTGCATCAAAAGCACCAAGGAGTGCACCCATTGGCTGACCCCAACGTTTTGGATCCCGAAGAGGTTTTTTGAAATATTCCTGGAATGTAAGATAGCAATCGTCAAGTGGAGCGCCTGTAGAAACAAGCTTTGCAATTGATTCTACAACTGCAAGATATGCGCCATGGTATGGGCTCTTTTCCATAATATATGGGTTATATCCCCAACTCATAACCGAACATGTGTCAGTCTCTCTGTCGGTAAGGGGAATTTTTGCAGCCATTGCCTGTGCAGGTGTCTGCTGGTATTTGCCGCCAAAAGGCATATAAACGGAGCCGGCACCGATTGTGGAGTCAAAACGTTCGCTCAAGCCTTTTTTGGAGCAAACATTTAAATCATCTGCTAAGGCTTTAAGGTTATCGGCAAAGTTACCGCTAACTTTCTTATCAAAATCCTGTGCTTTTTCAACAGTTATGGTAATGTGTTTTTCGGCACCATTGGAATTTAAGAATTCACGTGAAAGGTCAACAATCTGTCTGCCGTCGTGGTTCATTACAAGGCGGGGTTCTTTTGTAACCTCGGCAACTATGGTAGCTTCCAGATTTTCGGAAGATGCAAGCTCAATAAACTTTTCAACATCCTTTGGTTCAACTACAACAGCCATTCTTTCCTGAGATTCACTTATAGCAAGTTCTGTTCCGTCAAGACCATCGTATTTTTTGGGAACTGCATTGAGGTTTATTTTAAGACCGTCGGCAAGTTCACCAATAGCAACAGACACACCGCCTGCACCAAAGTCGTTGCAACGTTTTATAAGAGTGGATGCTTCTTTATTACGGAAGAGTCTTTGGAGTTTTCTTTCTTCAGGTGCATTACCTTTCTGAACTTCGGCACCGCAGTTTTCCAATGATTCCATACTGTGAGATTTTGAAGATCCTGTTGCACCACCGCAACCGTCACGGCCTGTTCTGCCACCCAAAAGAATAACAACATCTCCGGGAGCAGGTACTTCACGGCGAACATTTTCACAGGGGGCGGCACCTACAACA
>CALDQB010000023.1 GCA_937911665.1 uncultured Clostridia bacterium
CCCATGTTACATGGTTACCGCCGCTTGTGGTGTGCTGTTCAGACTTTGCATAGATGTATTCCCATGTTGTTGTGTCTGCCGTCGCCGCTGAAACAGGTACATTTACAACAACGATTGTTGTAAGAACCATACTCAACGCAAGAAGCAGAGATAAAATCTTACTCGTCTTTTTCATTTCTAACACTCCTCTAAAATAAATTGAATCGTGATGTTTTTGGTTACATCCAACCTTATTTTATCTTGATTATTATGTAACGGGCGATTTAAAATCTTCTAATATATAAGAAGCTATAATCGCTCATCACATTACGCTTATATTCCTGCACCAGCCGTGTACAGCAATGCAGAAAACGGAAGTTTTTAGGGACACACTCCCACTATCCGTTCTTAATGATTATAGCACGATTGTTTCAATTTTGCAATACTTTTTTATCTTTTTTTACACTTTTAAACACTCAAAAAAGGCATTCTCTTTTTTGCACAAAAAATCTCAGGGTTCTTTGTGCACTTTGACAGAATCTGTTTTGTTGCGGGAAGGATGAATTGTACAGTGTAGTATGATAGTATACAGGTGTGCAAGATGATGGTATACAGTTTTATGGTAAAATAAAGGCAGATAAAATACCAAAGCGGAATGACACATAGGTCATTCCCTACAAATGTTTATCACACACATCGCGGGGGCGATTCGCGTTTTGTCCGTCGCGGACGCCGGTCTCAACCGTGGGTAGTATATTCCATATCAAAAAAGAGCCTTTCGGCTCTTTTTCTATGGAATTTCTATTTTGGGGGATATGTCCGTCATTTTCTCCGTGTTATCAAACACAAAGACTCTCAATGTCGCTCCGCTCTTGCTATATATATCATACTCAGAAAAGTCTATTGTATAGGCATCCGCCCCGTCAACGACAGGAACAGACTCTCTCGCAAGGGTTACGATCTTCTCCCCTTCGTAGACCGCGAGCATAACTGTTACTTCTTTTGCTCCGTCAGATTTTCCGCCTACACTCTTTACCGCTACATTCCAAATTTTATCGCCATCGGCAAGGCTTATATCTGTCACGCTTTGTCCGTTTATACGGCTTACTCTCCAGTCAGGCTCTATCATCGGGTCAGCCAGCTTCTTAAAGAGCATTATTCTCTCGGACGCGACAATCATTTCTCGCCCATCGACTGCCTCCGCCCCCTCGGGAAGAGCACTGTCATCGAGCATCTCGTCCCCGCTTATAAACGTGCAATAAACACCGCCCGCAAGCTCCTTATACACGCCGCGCATCTCAAGGAGCGAATACGGCAACGCCTTCTCCTCTCCCGATTTGTTCCACACAAGCTTATAATCGCCGTAGTCTATCAGCAACATTCCGTTTTCTTTGTGCACAGGGCAGTCAGCAGAATATCTGTCGTAATAGTCGAGCCTCTGATAAACGCTCGCGCTTCCCTCTGCCGAGTCTATGGAGAAAGCGATATTAGTTTCACCTGTAAAAACTATATCCTCAAGCGAGAAATCCACACTCACAGTTAAATTTTGCGACGGAGTGGAAACCTCGTTCAATTCGCCGACGGAATTTTCACCATTTTTAAACGCTCTCAACCTGTCAATAAAATCTCTTACACCCTCGCCAAAGAGCGGTTCTGCGCCCGACCTTTCGCCTTGCTCTGCGAATTGTTTGGGTTCGAACGTCGCACTCTGCGTAATATATGCGGCATACAATCCTCCCGACTCCGTCTCTCCTTCATACGAAAGGCAAAGCGTCGCATAATTCCTGCCCGAAGTAATTTCAAAGGGCAGGGCGTAGGTAGCATATACAAATCCCGCCTCTTCTTCAGTATTTGACGGGGGCGTTTCAAGACTCAACTTTTCTCCGTTTGAAAGTCCAGCCGAAAAAGCACCCTTGCCCGAATTATCACCCGACCACATTTTTAACGTGAGGTAGTTCTGCTCATCAGGAGCGCAGGCAAGATTGAGTGCTATTACTCCGCCACTTTCGGCAGTTCGGTAGGTAAACATATGTCCGTTTATCCATCTGTGTTTTGCCCCGCTAAATCCCGAAAACTCCGTCTTTTGCTCATTTTCGCTATCAGCATTTCCTATGTCAACATAATTGCCGAATTTATAGTTCGTATAATCAGGGGCAGTTTCGGCAGGAATTTTCAAAATAAAACTGCGTTCCGTCACATATCCGCCCGACCGAATTCTCGCAACCGCCACAACCTCTGCGTCTCCCTCAAACCATTTAGGTCTTGTAATCTCCCCGTCAGCCGCAATGTGACGATTATTCAGGTCTTCGCCGTCTATTCCATTTTCCTCCCAGCGTATTGATGCCGAGCCACTCTCCGACGAATATTCGCTTGTAAGCTTTCTCGCCACAAACGATGCGCCGTTAGCGCCCAAAGCATGAAGCGCCGCCTCTGCCGCACATACTATATCGTCATCATCCGATGTTTCAAGATACAAACGCGGTTCTCTTTTTTTATCCGTCTTTCCCGAGAATATAATTTCTTCATCCTCGCCCGTTATACGAAAGGTCAGCGTTTTTATCCCCTGCGCTCTTGCCTCGCAGACCGCCTGGGTTACGTCAAAGCTTATGCGCCCACTTTCGCGGGTGGGTGCAGAAAGCGCAGAAAGCGCCGTGTTTTCGTCCCCTCTCGGGCGCATAGAATAACTTATGCTGCCACCCGACCATTCGTCATTATTTATGCAAAGTATCCTTGCGGTATCTCCCGCTCCCTCAAGCTTGTTAAGGGATAATACCGCTCGGTGAACAACGCCGTCTATGGCATCTTCATCAAGGTCGAAACGAAGATACGTTTCTGCGCCGTTGCCCGTGACGAGAGCACCTCTTTTATCGGCAAGCTCCGCCCCGCTCCGTTCCGGCTCATTTGCCGAAACATAAACCGCATCGCCGAGCATCGCTCTTACAAGTCCCGATGCACCGCCGTATTCCGCATCTCCCGCCGCCGCCTTGAGCGTCGGTCTGTATGAGGGGTCACCAAATGAGCCCGAGGCAATCCGCAAAGGGATATTCATATCCCCCGAAACGCGAAGGCCGACCTCCTCCGCCCCGTCTGCAAGACCCTTCTTTACCGCCTCCGTAACATCGACCTCAACAAAGCAGTCATATGCACCCTTGGTCTGTGGATGCACAATCGCAACAGACTTTTCCCATACGGACGGAGTCCGCGCCTCCGCCACACTTATCTTAACATTATTTTCTATTTCACCGCTTCCCTTTAAAAAGGCAAGCCTTAAATATACCGAGTGAATTTCGTCGGCATCCCACTCATTAAAATCATTTAATTTGAATTTATAATACGCCCAGTTTTCTCCGCCGATTTCTGCACTTTCGCCATTTTTATATTTTTTGTCCGAATAGCTCTCGTGCGACAGAGGGATTTTTATAAAAGCCCCCTCAAAAGCGGCGTCATTATGGGTTGGAATAAGTCCAACAGGCAAAAAGCACAAAACCATCAGACACGCCAGCAAGACTGCCGCCGCCTTTTGAATAAAAGCAATCGTTTTATCCTTCACCTGTTTCACCTCTTCCTACAATCTGTCTGCAATATCGGGCAAAATCTTTTTTTCTGCCGCTCTTCCTAAAATAATCAGCGCCGCGCATAACAATCCAACAGTGCAAACGCCCCTTACATCCATCGTTTTTCCAAACAAGAGTGCATCCCGATATCCGTCTACAAGGATTGCTGCGGGATTTAAGTATATAATCTCTTGCAAAGAACCGCCTGCCGCGTCTGCGCTCCAGAATATCGGCGTAATCCAAAAGCCTATATTCAATATTACGCCCGTAAGACTCAAAACATCCTTATATATTCCGCAAAGCAAGGCAAGAATTCTTCCAACACCAAAAACCAACGCCAGTGAAAGAAGCATCGGCAGCAAAACATACAGCGCATTGCACTTTGCCCCTGTGAATACGCAAAAAATAAGAACTAACACAAAAAATATAAGGTGTGAAAATAATGCCGACATAGTTCTCACTTTGGGCAAAATTGAATTATCAACATTCACCTTTTTAATCAGATATGAATAATCGCGATACGATGCCGCAACGGCACGAATACCATTCGATATAAAAAACCAGGGCGCAATCCCCGCCGACAGCCACAAATAATAAGGCGCTCCATCTATGTCGGCTCCCCCAAAGGCAACCGCATACACGAACCAATATACCAAAACGGTCACCAGAGGCTCGGCTATCGCCCAAATCGAGCCGAGCAGAGAGCCTGCGTATACGCTTTTGAAATCATAAGCGGCAAGAGAGAAAACCCTCACCGCTTTGCAAGTAAGCTTCTCCATAACTTCTACCTCTTCCACGCAGGAAGCCCCGTCTGGATAGCGTTCATCATTTTTGTTTTAAAGAATTTATCCTGTCTTGTCTTTTCGTTTATAAAATCCTTCATATCCTGACGCTTTGAGGCACCATCCATCGGGCAGGTGCTCGCAACTACGGGCAGGTTCTCGCTTTTTGCAAAGCCCTTTACCTCTCCCTCGGCAAGATAAATCATCGGCCGTATCACATGGATATCGCGCCTTGACAAATAGGTGACGGGCGCAAAACAACCAAGTCGCCCCTCATAGAAAAGGGAAAGAAAAAATGTTTCAAGGACATCCTCGTTATGATGCCCGAGCGCAACCTTGTTGCATCCTAACTCTACCGCAGCATCGTTCAGTCCGCCTCTGCGCATCTTGGCACAAAGCGAACAAGGATTTTTCTCCTTGCGGACATCAAATATTATTTCCGCTATATCCGTCTTTCTGACAACATACTCGACGCCGATATCTTTGCAAAATTCCGCCACTTTATCAAAACACATACCCTCAAAACCCATATCGAGTGTTATGCCTATAACCTCAAAGGATTTCGGATAAAATCTTTTAAGGCCGTTTAGCGCGGCAAGAAGGGTAAGGCTGTCCTTGCCGCCGGAAATCCCGACGGCAATTTTATCCCCCTCTTCTATCATCCCATAGTCATCGACCGCGCGTCTGACCTTGCTTAAAATCTTTTGAATTTCCATATATTATTCTTCGCTCGTCTCTTCTGCCTGTTCGGTCTGCTCCTCTGCGTCGTCATCTTCTTTGGAAACACTTGCCATTGCAACAACTGTTACATCCTTGCCAAGTCTTACAAGACGAACACCCTTTGTAACTCTGCCATAGGTACTTATATCGTCCGAATTCATACGGATGATAACACCCTCTGATGTGATAAGAATAATATCCTCATCAGGCGAAACTACTTTCATTCCTGCAATATTGCCTGTTTCATCGCTTACACGGTAGGTCATCATACCCTTACCGCCTCTGCTCTGGCACTTGTACTCGTCAAGCTCGGTTCTCTTGCCGTAACCGTTTTCGCTTACAGTGAGAAGCTTCGCCCCTTCTACCTCGGGACACATTCCTATGATATAGTCACCCTCATCGAGCATCATAGCACGTACACCTCTTGAAACTCTGCCCATATTGCGAACATCGTCTTCAGAGAAACGGATTATCTTACCATAGTGAGAACCTACAAATATATCGCTGTTACCCTCTGTCATTGCAACGCCGATAAGCTCGTCGCCTTCGTCAAGACGAATAGCAATCTTACCCGCTTTGGGTGCATTCTCATATTCCATAAGGTCGGTCTTTTTGATAACGCCCGCCCTTGTACACATAATGAGGTTCTTCTCCTCTTCGTATTCGCGAACAGGAATTACGGCAGAAATCTTCTCATCGCTGTCTATGGCAATAAGGTTTACAATCGGTGTACCCTTTGCCTGTCTTCCTGCCTCGGGGATTTCATATGCCTTTATGCGATACATCTTACCCTTATTGGTAAAGAAGAGAATATGTGCATGGGTAGAGGACACAAACATTGTGCTGACAAAATCCTCTTCCTTGGTCTGAAGACCGATAATACCCTTGCCGCCACGCTTCTGATTTTTATAAGTATCAACTGCAAGACGCTTAACATATCCTGCATTTGTAAGAGTGATTACGTTATCCTCTTCGGCAATCAAATCCTCGATATCGATATCGTCAACTACGGGTTCAATGCTCGTTCTTCTCGAATCACCAAACTTGTCGCGAACTTCAGATAGCTCCTCTTTTATAATATCGAGAACCATCTGCTCATTGGCAAGAACGGCCGAGAGGTGCGCAATGAGCGCCATAAGCTCATCATATTCTTTTTCGATTTTCTCGCGTTCCATTCCCGCAAGACGAGCAAGACGCATATCAAGTATCGCCTGCGCCTGAACATCGGTAAGACTATACTTTGTCATAAGTTGTTCTTTAGCGTCATTATAGCTGTTGCGGATAGTATTTATTACATCGTCAATGTTATCAAGGGCAATTTTAAGACCCTCTAAAATATGAACTCTCGCCTCTGCCTTTTTCTTGTCAAATGCAGTTCTGCGTGTGATAACCTGCTTCTGGAAATCAAGATAGTTGACAAGCACCTCTTTAAGATTTAAAACCTTGGGGTCTGTCTGGTTTACAAGGGCAAGCATAATAACGCTGAAGCTGTCTTCAAGCTGGGTATACTTATAGAGCTGATTTAAAACAATCTGCGCGTTGGCGGTAGTTTTAAGCTCTATAACTATTCTCATTCCGTCACGGTCAGACTCATCACGGAGGTCGGAAATTCCGTCAATTCTCTTGTCACGAACAAGCTCGGCAATCTTTTCGATAAGTCTTGCCTTGTTTACCATATAAGGAATTTCTGTAACGACTATTCTCTGGCGGCTTTCTTTCCAGTCCTGAATTTCCGCCCTTGCACGAACACGGATTTTACCTCTGCCCGTGTGGTAAGCCGCACGAATTCCCGCCTTGCCCATTATAAGAGCACCCGTCGGGAAGTCAGGACCGAGGATGTACTCCATAAGCTCATCTATTGAAATGTCGGGGTTGTCTATAAGAGCGATAATTCCGTCAACTACCTCGCCGAGATTGTGGGGCGGAATGTTTGTCGCCATGCCTACGGCGATACCATTAGAGCCGTTAACAAGAAGATGCGGAATTCTCGATGGGAGAACAACAGGTTCTTTTCTTGTTTCGTCAAAGTTCGGCATAAAATCAACGGTATCTTTTTCGATATCGGTGAGCATATTGAGTGAGAGCTTTGACATTCTCGACTCTGTATAACGATAAGCAGCCGCAGGGTCGCCGTCGACAGAACCGAAGTTACCATGGCCGTCAACCGTCGGATATCTCATAGAGAAATCCTGCGCCATACGAACAAGAGCATCGTATACCGATGCGTCGCCGTGCGGATGATATCTACCAAGCACGTTACCGACGGTGGTCGCACACTTTCTGTACTCCTTATCGGGAGTAAATCCATCCTCGTACATAGCATAGAGTATACGTCTGTGAACGGGCTTGAGTCCGTCGCGGACATCAGGAAGTGCTCGTCCTACGATAACCGACATAGCATAGTCAAGGTAGGATTTTTTCATCTCGCTGTTTAGCTCAACGGGGACGATTTTTAATTTGCTTTCGTCAAAAATTCCTTCAGGCATAATATTTTCTCCTTATCTATTGAAATTTCAGTTTTGAAATAAATATCCAATCCTTTTTATATTCGACGCAAAATCCCGATTTCCTCTTTTTAAACGAAAAAACACGGCAAATTTTTGTTTGCCGTGTTTTGTTTATCCTTTTTTGTCCTTTTTTATCATCAAGGTTGCAATGATTGCAAGCGCAAGCGGGAAAATCGTTGCCGCAAGCAAACCTGTTGCAAGATTATTTCCTGCCTTTTCTGAAACAAATCCAACCATAGCAGGCCCGATGCTGCATCCCATATCTCCCGCAAATGCGAGCAGGGCAAACATTGCCGTTCCCCCTTTGGGATATCTTTGCGCCGCATAACTGACAGTTCCCGGCCAGAAGACCCCGACTGCAAAACCAACGAGAGCACACCCTATAAGAGAAAACATAGCACTCGTCGAAAGAGAAGCAACCAGATATGCGCCCGCACAAACAGCGGCGCAAACCGCCATATATTTGATTAACGGAATTCTCTTTACAAGCGCAGAATAAACTGTTCTGCCAAAACCCATACATATCGCAAACATAAACGGCCCCGCCATATCACCGATGCTTTTAGTTACACCAAGTCCGCTTTCCACAAACGCAGACGCCCATTGCCCTATGGAAAGCTCCGCCGCTCCCGACGCAAGCATCATCAGGGCAACCACCCATATGATATTGGAACGCAATAATCCTAAAATTCCGTTATGCCCGCCGCTCTCCTCTATTGGCGCAATCGGCACCTTTATAAAGAGAAATATATTCAAAATCGGCAGTATCGCCCACAAAATCGCCATAATGCGCCAGTTCTGTATCCCGAATATTCCAAAAAATATCGTGGAAATCAAAATTACCGCCGCCGTTCCCCAACAGTAAAACGAATGAAGAAAGCCCATTACAGACTCCTTGTTCTTTGTCGGGCAACCCTCTACAATAGGATTTATTATAATTTCGATAAGTCCGCTGCCGAACGAATAGAAAAAGCAGGCTATCCATATGCCGACTACGGGGTTTGGCAAAATTTCAGGCAGAGTCCCGAGCAAAATAAATCCCGTTGCCGCCATAACATGTGCCGCTATGGCAGATATTCTGTAGCCAATTCTGTCGATATATTTTGACGCAAAAAAATCGACGGCTATCTGAATAATAAAGGTTATCGCTACAAGTGCCCCTATTTGCGACACGGATACTCCGTAATTCGTTCTGAATGTCAAGAACAAAAGCGGTGCAAAATTTAAGGTTATAGCTTGTGTTATGTAACCTGCACAACAGGCAGTTATAGTAAAGTTATAATTATTTTTTACGTTCATATACTCTCAAGCTCCCACTATAAAATATGCAAAATGCGGCATTGTGTGCCGCATTTTATCTTATTTTTTGAGTGTTTCTGTAATCTTGTCGCCCATCTCGCGAGTGCCGAGCAGCGTTCCGCCCTCTGCCATAATATCCGCCGTTCTGTAACCTGCGTTCAAAACCTCGGTTACGGCATTTTCTATGCACTCTGCCTCGGCAGATAGATTAAAGCTGTCGCGAAGCATCATAGCGCAAGAGAGAATTGTCGCAATCGGGTTTGCCTTGTTCTGCCCTGCAATATCGGGGGCACTTCCGTGTATAGGCTCATACATACCAAGCGTGCTGCTGCCGAGCGAAGATGACGGGAGCATACCGATTGAACCCGTTGTCATACTCGCCTCATCTGATAAGATATCGCCAAACATATTCTCGGTTATAATTACATCAAACTGTCCCGGGTTTCTTACAAGCTGCATTGCGCAGTTGTCAACGAGCATATCCTCGTATTCAACCTCGGGATATTCTTTGGAAAGCTCGTGCATTGTTTCTCTCCAGAGTCTTGATGTTTCAATTACGTTTGCCTTGTCGACACTTGTAACCTTTTTGCGCTTACGCTTCATGGCAAGCTCGAATCCGACTCTGCCTATGCGCTCAATCTCTGCTTTTGAATACTTAAGCTCGTCATAAGCCTCCTCGCCCATTTCACCGCCATCGCGTCTGCCTCTTTCGCCGAAATACAATCCGCCTGTCAGCTCGCGCACGATAACAAGGTCAAGACCGCCGTCTGAAATTTCACTCTTGAGCGGGCAAGCGTCTGCAAGTGCCGCGTGCATCTTCGCAGGACGGATGTTCGCAAACAAACCAAGCTCGCTTCTAAGTCCCAAAAGCGCTTTCTCGGGTCTTTGATTTCCTGGGAGAGTATCCCACTTGGGACCGCCTACCGCACCGAGAAGAACTGAATCTGACTTCTTCGCAATTTCAACTGTCTCAGCAGGGAGCGGGGTGCCCGTTGCATCAATTGCACAACCTCCTGCCAAAACATCTGTATACTTAAACTCGTGTCCGTAAAGCTCTCCTATTCTATCGAGAACCTTTTCTGCCTCGGTCACGATTTCAGGGCCGATTCCGTCGCCCTTTACAACCGCAAGATTTATTACCATAATAGTTTATCCTTTCTATCAATCCAATTATTTTATTGAATTGAGCAGTCCGTTTTTGCTGATAATTTCCTTTATAAATTCAGGGAAAGGCTCTGCATTGTAGCTCTCACCCTTTGTTATATTTGTTATAACTCCGCTGTCAAAATCAATTTCAACCTCGTCGCCCGCATCTATACCCTCCGCAGCCTCACGGCATTCCATAATAGGAAGACCGATATTGATTGCGTTGCGATAGAAAATTCTCGCAAAGGTAGCCGCAATTACGCAGGATACTCCCGATGCCTTAATCGCAATCGGGGCGTGTTCTCTTGACGAGCCGCAACCAAAGTTGTTGTGAGCAACCATTATGTCGCCCACCCTAACCTTGTTTACAAAATCAACGTCTATATCCTCCATACAATGACTTGCAAGCTCTTTTGCGTCAGAGGAATTTAAATATCTTGCAGGAATTATAACATCGGTGTCTACATTATCGCCATATTTATGTACAAATCCTTTTGCTTTCATTTCTCTTCCTCCTTATAAATTTTCAGGTGATGCGATATAACCCGCAACTGCCGAAGCCGCCGCAACCGCGGGACTTGAGAGATATACTTCGGATTCGGGGTGTCCCATTCTGCCGACAAAGTTTCGGTTAGATGTAGAAATCGCCCTCTCACCCTTTGCAAGTATTCCCATATGTCCGCCAAGACAAGGTCCGCAGGTAGGTGTAGAGATTACACATCCAGCCTCTAAGAATATATCAAAAAGTCCCTCATGCATTGCCTGAGCATAAATTTTCTGTGTAGCGGGGATTATGAGCGCGCGTACATTCTTTGCAACGTGTCTTCCCTTAAACACCTTTGCAGCGTTGCGCAAATCCTCAATTCTTCCGTTAGTGCAGGAGCCGATTACGCACTGGTCAATCTTAACCTCGCCCACCTCATCAATAGTCCTTGTATTCTCGGGAAGATGAGGGAAAGCAACTGTCATCTTAACCTTGCTCAAATCGATATCGTATACCTTCTCATACTCTGCATCATCGTCTGCCGTGTAGGCTGTGTAGGGGCGGTTTACTCTTTCTTTCAAATATTCCTCGGTGATTTCATCAACCTCGAAAATACCATTCTTTCCGCCTGCCTCAATCGCCATATTAGCCATACAAAGTCTGTCATCCATAGAAAGATATTTAAGTCCGTCGCCCGTGAACTCCATCGACTTATAAAGAGCGCCGTCAACACCTATCATTCCGATTATGTGAAGAATTATATCCTTACCGCAAACCCACTCAGCAGGCTTGCCTGTAAGATTGAACTTGAGCGCAGACGGAACCTTGAACCACGCCTCGCCCGACGCCATACCTGCCGCCATATCGGTGCTTCCCACACCTGTTGAGAATGCACCTACTGCGCCATATGTACAGGTATGCGAATCCGCACCGATGATAGCTTCACCAGGGGCAACGAGTCCCTTTTCAGGAAGAAGTGCGTGCTCTACGCCCATTTCTCCTACATCATAAAAATTGGTTATATCCATATCTCCCGCAAATTCACGGCACATTTTACAATGCTCTGCCGACTTTATATCCTTGTTGGGAGTAAAATGGTCGAGTACAATCGAAATCTTATCCTTGTCAAAAATCTTGTCAAATCCGTTTGCATTAAACTCCTTTATAGCAACGGGTGTGGTGACATCGTTACCGAGCACCATATCAAGCTTTGCACGGATAAGCTGTCCCGCCTTCACGCTGGGAAGCCCTGCGTGAGCGGCAAGGATTTTCTGTGTCATAGTCATTCCCATTGTTTCTTTCTCCTTATCTGTTATGCTTTGAGCACCGCTCCTGTTGAAGCAGATGTAACAAGCTTTGAATATTTACGAAGTACGCCGTCTTTAATTGTCGGCTCTTTCGGCACGAAATTCTTTCTGCGCTCTAAAAGCTCTTTATCAGAAACTTTAAGCTCAAGCTTGCCGTTTGGTATATCAACCGAGATGATATCACCATCTTTTACAAGCCCGATTGTTCCTCCCTCTGCCGCCTCAGGTGAAACGTGACCGATAGCCGCACCTCTTGTCGCACCGCTGAAACGTCCGTCGGTTATAAGAGCTACATCCTTATCAAGTCCCATTCCGCAGATTGCAGATGTGGGCGAGAGCATCTCTCTCATTCCTGGTCCGCCCTTGGGGCCCTCGTAGCGAATAACAACAACGTCGCCTGCCACTATCTTACCATCATAAATTGCAGTTATTGCCTCTTCCTCACTGTCGAAAACCTTTGCGGGTCCTTCGTGAACAAGCATTTCTTCGGCAACCGCACTTCTCTTTACAACAGAAACGTCGGGAGCAAGGTTACCCTTGAGCACCGCTATTCCGCCTGTCTGTGAGTAGGGGTTGTCAATAGGTCTGATTACTTCATAATCTGAAACCTCGTGACCCTCAATATTCTCACCCTGAGTTTTGCCTGTAACTGTGAGGGTGTCTTTCTTAATTAAATCTTTTTTGGAAAGCTCGTTCATAAGCGCTGTCACGCCGCCTGCCGCATACAAATCCTGAACGTGATGTCCGCCTGCGGGTGCAAGGTGACAGAGGTTAGGTGTACTCTCGCTTATTTCGTTTGCATAATCGAGGGTAAACGCCGCACCTGCCTCATAAGCAATAGCAGGGAGGTGGAGCATAGAGTTTGTAGAGCATCCAAGCGCCATATCAACACGAAGAGCATTGTATATAGCATCGGGAGTGAGTATATCACGCGGTCTTATATCCTTTTCAACAAGCTCCATAATCTTCATTCCCGCCTCTTTCGCAAGGCGAATTCTCTCTGAATATACAGCGGGAATAGTTCCGTTGCCCGGAAGAGCAAGACCTAAAACCTCTGACAGACAGTTCATAGAGTTTGCAGTAAACATACCCGAGCACGAACCGCAAGTAGGGCAAGCCGCATTTTCAAGCTCGCCGAGCTGACACTCTGTAATCTGTCCCGCCTTGTATGCGCCGACTGCCTCCATACCTGTGTTAAAGTCACGGTAGCATCCTTTAAAGTTAATCGAGAGCATAGGTCCGCCGCTTACAACGATAGCGGGGATATTAAGTCTTGCCGCCGCCATAATCATACCGGGTACAACCTTATCGCAGTTGGGGATTAAAACAAGGGCGTCAAACTGATGCGCCTTTGCCATAATCTCAACTGAATCCGCTATAACCTCTCTGGATACGAGTGAATATTTCATTCCCTCGTGACCCATTGCTATTCCGTCGCAAACCGCAATCGCGGGAACCTCAATCGGTGTTCCTCCCGCTATTCTGATGCCGTCCTTTACCGCCTTTGCAATGTTGTCAAGGTGGATATGTCCCGGCACAATCTCATTCTGCGAATTCACAACGCCGATCATAGGTCTGCGAATTTCCTCGTCAGTAAGACCGAGGGCTTTTAAAAGTGAACGGTGCGGAACTCTTGCCGAACCTTTTTTAATGTTATCACTATTCATATCTATCATCCTTTTCAAAAGCTAAAAAGGGGACAAGGCGACGCCCTGCCCCTTTGGGTGTTTAATTATTTCTCGTCGTTCCAGGAGTACATCTTACGAAGCTCCTTACCAACTTTCTCGAGCTGATGCTCTGCCTTAATTCTTCTTGTTGCATTGAAGTGAGGACGGTTAACCATATTCTCTGCAATCCAGTTTCTTGCAAATGTACCATCCTGAATTTCTTCAAGAACTTTCTTCATTTCTTTCTTTGTTTCTTCAGTAATAATTCTCTTACCAATCTCATAGTCGCCGTATTCAGCAGTATCTGAAATTGAATAACGCATTTCAGAAAATCCGCCGTGATAGATAAGGTCAACGATGAGCTTCATCTCGTGGATACACTCAAAGTAAGCGTTCTGGGGGTCGTAGCCTGCTTCAACAAGAGTCTCAAAGCCTGCCTGCATCAAGGCTGTTACACCACCACAGAGAACTGCCTGCTCACCAAAGAGGTCAGTTTCTGTTTCCTGTCTGAAGGTTGTTTCAAGAACACCTGCGCGGCTTCCGCCGATACCTGCAGCATATGCAAGAGCGATGTCCATAGCGTTGCCTGTTGCATCCTGATGAACAGCAGCAAGGCAAGGAACACCTTTGCCTGCAACATACTCACTGCGAACAGTGTGACCGGGGCCCTTGGGAGCAACCATAATTACGTCAACGTCTGCAGGGGGTACTATCTGCTGGAAGTGAATGTTAAAGCCGTGTGCAAAAGCAAGAATTTTTCCGGGAGCGAGGTTCGGCTCGATGCTCTCTTTGTAGAGCTTTGCCTGCTTCTCGTCATTAATAAGAATCATAATGAGGTCTGCCTTTGCTGCAGCTTCTGCTGCTGTATAAACCTCAAAGCCTGCAGCTTCTGCAGTCTTCCATGATTTGCTGCCCTCGTAAAGACCGATAACAACCTTTACGCCGCTCTCTTTAAGGTTGAGCGCGTGTGCGTGACCCTGACTTCCGTAACCGATTACAGCAACTGTCTTGTTGCTGAGAAGTCCTAAATTACAATCTTCTGCATAAAAAATCTTTGCCATTTTAATTCCTCCAAAATTTATTTAAACATTTAATAATTTTTAAACTTATCCTCTCTTAAGGCCGGTAAGTCCCGTCCTCACGAGGTCGCAGATTTCATACTGCTCAAGCAGCGCGATGAAGGCATTTATCTTGCTGGGGCCGCCCGTCATCTCTGCGGTCATAACCTCTGCCGATATATCAACTATGCTCGCTCTGAATATGTTGCATATCTGCATCACGCCCGCCATGTCGCCGCTCTTTACTTTAACAAGCACGTGCTCTCTTAAAACCGAGTCGTTGCCGTTTAATATCTGTATCTCGCGTACGTCGACAAGCTTTGATACCTGATTCATAATCTGTGTAAGCGTATCATCATCTGCATAGGTGACAATCGTCATTCGTGAAATTTTAGGGTTTTCCGTAACGCCAACCGACAAGCTCTCTATATTATACATACGCCTTGAGAAAAGTCCTGCAATTCGGCTTAAAACACCGGCATTGTTTCTGACGAGAACGGATAAAACTTTCATATTATCTAACATCTCTTATCCTCCTTAAAGCTCTATATCTAATATAGGCTCTTCTATAGAATGTCCTGCCGGAACCATGGGAAGAACCGACTCATCAGAATTTACAAGGCAGTTGATAACCGACGGTTGATCTCTGTGAGAGAGAGCATCGCGAACCGCAGCTTCAAGCTCCTCTTTACAAGAAACCGTATAGCCTCTTGCCCCAAGCCCCTCTGCTACCATATCATAATTGGTTTTCTTATCAAGGGTTGTGCTTGAAAATCTCTTTTCATAGAAAAGTCTCTGCCATTGACGAACCATACCGAGAACATTGTTGTTTATTATAACATCTATAACGGGAAGCTCCTGCTTTGCCGCAGTTGAAAGCTCCTGCATATTCATATGGAAGCATCCGTCACCCGTAATATTCACAACTACGCTGTCGGGATTTGCAACCTGTGCACCGATTGCCGCGCCGAGTCCATAGCCCATAGTACCAAGTCCGCCCGAAGAGAGAAATCTTCTTGGGCTTTCCACCTTGAAGTACTGCGCCGCCCACATTTGATGCTGACCTACATCGGTAGAAAGAATGGTATTCTCTCCCGTAATTCCCGAAATTATTTCCATAACGCATTGCGGGGTAAGTCCTTCCTTTTCGGGCATTGAGAGCGGATACTGCTTCTTCCATTCATAAATCTTGTTCATCCACTCGTTATGATTTTGTTTTTTCACTATACGGCAAAGCTCTGTAAGGATTGCCTTTGCGTCACCCACAAGGCTGTGCGCCGTTTTTACGTTTTTGTCAATTTCTGCGCGGTCTGCGTCGATATGTAAAATCTGGGCATTTTTTGCAAAAGTTTTTATGTTACAGGTAACACGATCCGAAAATCTTGCACCGATTGCAATAAGCAAATCACACTCGCCAACTGCAAGAGATGTCGTCTTTGTTCCGTGCATACCTATCATGCCTGTGAAGTTCTTGTCTGATGCGGGGAAGCCGCCGATACCCATAAGCGAAAGGGTAACGGGACAATCAACTATATCGCGAAACTCGCGAAGTTCTTCCGCCGCATTTGCGGCAATTATACCGCCGCCTGCGTAAATGAGAGGCTTTTTCGCATTCTCTATAAGCTCTGCCGCACGTGCAAAATCTGCCGCCTGAGAATGAACCTCTGCCACGGGCTCTGTCTTTTGAATTTCTCTCTCATACTCTGCCATATTGGCGGTCGCGTCCTTTGTAATATCTATAAGAACGGGGCCCGGTCTTCCTGAGCGTGCAATATCAAACGCCTTGCGGATAGTGCCCGCAACATCCTCCGCACGCTTAACGAGGAAGTTATGCTTTGTTATCGGCATTGTAACGCCAACTATATCAATCTCCTGAAAAGAGTCCTTGCCAAGTATTGCCGTTCCGACGTTGCAGGTAATCGCAACCATAGGAATAGAATCCATATACGCCGTAGCAATGCCCGTAACAAGATTGGTAGCACCGGGACCTGATGTTGCAAAAACAACGCCGACCTTGCCGCTGCTTCTGGCATAGCCGTCAGCCGCGTGAGCAGCACCCTGCTCGTGAGCGGTCAGAATATGTCTGATTTTATCTGAATATCTGTAAAGGGAATCGTATATGTTAAGAATTGCTCCGCCCGGGTATCCAAAAACTGTGTCAACGCCCTGCTCGAGCATGCACTCAACTACAATATCCGCACCTGTTAATTTCACTGTATTTAAACTCCTTTCTTGACCGAAAGTATGATTTTTATAAAATCTCCGCCATTTTAAGTTTCTAATCATTATACAATAAATACGTTTTTTTGTCAACCGTCGCACTCTGTAACATTCAACAAATTTTTCTCCCAAAAAAAGCTCGTTTTGAATAATATGTAAAAGGTTGTCAGGAATACTCCTTCAAATATATTCGATATTGACCTTTTTGGAAAAATGCGTTATAATTCAAATAATATAAATACTTTGGCAGCGCCCGTTTGGTGCCGACCTTTCGCGAGGAGATAAATCTTATGAAAAAGATTGTGCCAATACTGATTTTATTGCTTTTGTGCGGATGCTCGGCAAATAAAGCACCCGAATATTCGAGTACACTTTTTATGATGGACACCGTCTGCGCAATCCGCATTGACGGAAAATCTTCCCCCGATGCTATAAGCGCCGCCTTTGACAGAATTTCCGAAATCGAAGCTGCAACCGACTATTATTCCGAAGACTCCGAGGTCTCTGCCATAAATCGCGCAGCAGCGGGCGAGGTTATACCTCTTGGCGACGACCTTTTCAATATTTTAAAAGCTTGTCTGTCTGTATGCGAAAAATCAGAGGGGGCGTTTGACATAACCATTGCTCCCCTCAAAGATGCGTGGAACTTTTCGGCAGAAAATCCCGCTCCGCCCACAGACGATGCAATAGCTCAAGCATTATCTCTTGTTGATTACAAGCAGCTTATACTCGACGAGCAAAACAAAACCCTTACAAAAACAAGTTCTGCCTGCAAAATCGATTTAGGCGCCGCCGCAAAGGGCTACGCCGCAGACTGCGCAGCAGAGGTTTTAAGGGAACACGATTGCCGCTGGGCAGTAATTGACCTTGGCGGAAACATTTGTGTTGTCGGCAAAAATCCCGCCCGCCGCAACGGCGAATGGATAATAGGCCTGCAAGAACCTTTTGCTGACAGCGGCGAATATTTCACCACTGTTTCCATTACAGACGGAGCGGTTGTAACCGCAGGCGTTTATCAAAGATACTTTGAATATGACGGCAATATATACCACCATATACTCGACACCGACACAGGCTTCCCTTGTGACAACGGTTTAGAGAGTGCAAGCATAAAGACCGACTCTGCTCTTATGGCAGACTGTCTGTCTACCGCTTGTCTTGCCCTCGGCAGCGATGCGGGTCATTCTCTCGCTGATGAATTTGGAGCAAATCTTATAACCAGATAGTTAATGAAAGGATTTTCGTTATGAAAATAATCACAAATGCCCGAATACTCACAATGACAGATGCGGGCGAAATCCAAAACGGCTATATTATTATAAAAGACGGCAAAATATCAGAAGTTGGGCATATGCCCATCTCCGCCTGTACCGATGCAGAAATTATCGATGCAAAAGGGTCAATCGTAACCCCCGGCTTTATCGATGCACATTCGCACATCGGTATGTGGGAGGACAGTCTTAACTTCGAGGGTTCTGACGGCAACGAAGAAACCGACCCCATAACACCGCATTTGCGTGCTATTGACGCGGTCAATCCAATGGACAGAGCGTTTGCCGAAGCGGCAAGGGCGGGTGTAACCACAGTTATAACAGGTCCTGGAAGCGCAAACCCCATCGGCGGACAGCTTCTAGCGATGAAAACTGTCGGCATCTGCGTTGACAAAATGAAAATTTGCGAGCCTGTTGCCATAAAAATGGCGTTCGGTGAAAATCCCAAATCGGTATACAACGACAAAAATCAGACTCCTATGACAAGAATGGCGGTCGCCGCACAGATACGTGAGGCATTGTTTAAAGCCGCTGAATATATGGAACAGATTGAAAAATCCGAGAACGACGAAGACGAAGAGCGTCCCGATTTTGATATAAAATGCGAGGCTCTTCTCCCTGTGATGAGGGGGGAATTACCTCTTCACGCACACGCACACAGGGCAGATGACATCTTTACCGCAATCAGAATTGCAAAGGAATTCAACCTAAAGCTTGTCCTTGTCCACGCAACAGAGGGGCACTTGATTTGTAACGAGTTAAAAGAGATGAACATCCCCGTTTTAGCAGGGCCTATTCTCACAGACAGAAGCAAGCCCGAGCTTAAAAATATGAGCGAGGATGCCCCCGCAACGCTTACATCTGCAGGGGTCGCAACCGCTCTTATTACCGACCATCCCGAAACTCCGCAAAAACACCTCGCACTCTGTGCGGCGGTTGCGGCAAAGCACGGTATGTCAAAGAAAGACGCACTCCGCGCCATTACCTGCATTCCTGCCCAAATATGCGGAATTTGCGACCGCGTCGGCAGAATTTCAGTCGGACTCGATGCAGACATTGTTATCTGGAGGGGCGAACCCCTCGATATAGATTCCTCGCCCAAACACGTTTTTTGTAACGGAACAGAAGTTTTTTAGAAGCACTACCAATATAGGAGGTGACCTTGTATGGAAAAAGAAATTTTGGAAAATCAGCTTATAGATGAAATCGGCTCTTTAATAAAAGAAAAGAGGTTCGGCAGAATAAGAGGTCTGCTCGAGGGAATGAACCCCGCGGATATTGCAGAGCTTTTCGGCATTGTTCCCGAGTCGGAACTGCCTCTTCTTTATCGAATTCTTCCAAAAGAGCTTGCCGCCGAGGCATTTGTAGAAATGGACCCCGACGAGCAGGAGCTTCTCATATCGGCGTTTTCCGACCGAGAGCTGAGCGAGGTCATCAACGACCTTTACGTCGATGACGCGGTTGACCTTGTAGAAGAGATGCCCGCTTTGGTTGTTAAGAGAATTTTAAAGCACGCAAACCCCGAAATGAGAAAGAACATAAACGATTTGCTCAAATATCCAAAGGATAGTGCGGGTAGTATAATGACTACCGAGTATGTCGATTTGAAGCGTAATATGACGGTTGCAGCGTCCTTTGAGAGAATTCGCAAAACAGGCGTAGACAAAGAGACTATATATAACTGCTACGTTACCGACGCATCCAGACATCTGCTCGGCACTATCTCCGCAAAGCAGCTTCTTTTGGCGGACGGTGATGCAATTATAGGCGATATAATGGAAACAAACATTATATCGGTAAACACACTCTCTGACAAAGAGATTGTTGCGGGAATGTTCGACAAGTATAGTTTTCTTGCTATTCCTGTCGTGGATGCAGAAGAACGCCTTGTCGGAATTATCACCGTCGATGACGCTATTGACGTCATTCAGGAAGAGCATACCGAAGACATCGAAAAGATGGCGGCTATTATGCCGACAGAGGAGAGCTATCTCAAAACTCCTGTCTGGCAACACGCAAAAAGCCGTATCGTATGGCTTCTTTTCCTTATGCTCTCTGCAACCATAACGGGTGGCATTATCCAGGAATATGAATTTGCTTTCAGGGAAATCCCGATTCTCGTCGCATCTATCCCGATGCTGATGGGAACAGCAGGAAACTGTAGCTCTCAAAGCTCTACAATGGTCATAAGAGGTCTTGCCCTCGGCGAGATAAAGTTCCGCGACTTTTTTAAGGTTCTTTTCAAGGAGCTCGGCATTGCCCTTATAACAGGTATCGCTCTCGCCATCGTAAATGCAGCAAGGGTATTTATTATGTATTATAACAACGCCGAAGTGCTTGAGCAGATATCCGTATCAAATCTGGCACTTATATCAGGCTTGAGCTTAGTTGGAACAATCGTTCTGTCAAAATGCCTGGGTTGCGTTTTGCCTATGCTCGCCAAAAAGGTAAAGGTTGACCCTGCCATAATGGCGGCGCCTCTGCTTACAACAATACTCGATACCTGCTCGGTTCTTGTCTTCTTCCTCATTGCGACATCTATTTTAGGATTATAAAGCATTATCCCTACCAAGCGGACGATTCGTAAATCGCCCCTAAAACGTGTGTGATAAACATTGTCGGGCACGACCTATGTGTCATTCCTTAACGCGTCGTCCCAATACTCATCTTGGGCGGCGCAATTTTTATATTAAAGAATTTTATAAAAAGGCTTGACAAAGCATTAAATTTGTGATATTCTAATATCCGTCGGTGATTTCATCGATAATTGCTGGTGTAGCTCAATTGGCAGAGCAGCTGATTTGTAATCAGCAGGTTGCGGGTTCGAGTCCCATCACCAGCTCCAGAAAAAGCACTTCTTACGAAGTGCTTTTTCTTTTCAATGTCCAACCATACAGAAAGCCACCTGATATGCACATCAGGTGGCTTTTTTAATTTTACCTTGTTATCATTGTTCCGATACCGCTGTCTGTGAAAATTTCGAGAAGCAAGCAATGAGGAATTCTTCCGTCGATAATATGCACCGTATTTACACCCGCATTTATCGCTTCTATTCCGCCTCTTACCTTCGGTATCATTCCGCCTACTATTTTCTCGTCATCTATCATCTGATTGATTTCTTTTCGGCTTATCTTATAAATAATTTCCTCACTCTCGGGCGTTTCCTTTATTCCCTCAATATCCGTGAGCAAAATCAGCTTTTCTGCCTTAAGCGCCGCAGCGATTGCGCCTGCTACCGTGTCAGCATTGATGTTATAGCTGTTTCCCTCTTCGTCAACACCGATAGGTGCTACAACGGGAATATAGTCATCATTTGTAAGATGCTCCAACACCTTTTCGTTTACATTTACAATCTCGCCGACATAACCTATGTCCGTCTTTTTGCCGTCCACCTCGGTATAGCATTTCTTGCACTCGAGCAAGCCGCCATCGATACCCGAAATACCAAGTCCTCTTCCGCCCTTTGTACCAAGCAGAGAAACGATTTCTTTATTTGTTTTTCCTATAAGCACCATCTGTGCAACGCGCATTGTTTCTTCGTCAGTAACGCGGAGTCCGTTTATAAATTTGCTCTCGATCTCAAACTGCTTGAGTGCCGCAGAAATATCGGGTCCGCCGCCGTGTACTACGATAGGATTTATTCCTATGTATTTAAGCAGGGTTATGTCCTCCATAACCTTGTTCTTAAGCTCGTCGTTTATCATTGCGTTTCCGCCATATTTAACGACTACGGTTTTGCCCGCAAACTTTTGTATATACGGAAGCGCCTCTATAAGTATTGCCGCCTTGTCTATAAATGGCTTTATTTCAGGTTGATTCACTTTTCTACCCCCTATTTTACAGATACATCGGTATATCACAAAGACCCATATCTTCAGGGAAGCCGCACATAATATTCATATTCTGCACAGCCTGTCCCGCAGCTCCCTTGACAAGATTGTCAAGACAGGAAATTATAACCGCTCTTCCAAGTCGCTCATCTACTGCGATACCTATACCCACATAATTAGAGCCTGCAACGTGTTTAACTTCGGGCAAAGTTCCCGCATCGTATACCCTGACAAATGGCTCATCCTTATAGAAATTCTTATAAAGCTCCACTATCTCCGCTGTTGTCTTCTTTTCCTTAAGATTTATATAGCAGGTAGCAAGAATTCCCCTTTTCATAGGAGCAAGGTGCGGTGTAAACGAAAGCATTATCTCTTCGCCTGCCGCACGTGAAATTTCCTGCTCAATTTCAGATGTGTGTCTGTGTGTTGCTATTTTATACGCTTTCATACTCTCTGTGCATTCGCAGAAGAGATTGGGGAGAGAAAGTCCTCTTCCCGCTCCCGTTACACCTGATTTTGCATCGATTATAATGCTGTGATTATCCGCAAAGCCCGACTGAGCGATTGGATACAGCGCCGTAATTGAACAGGTTGTATAACAACCCGGGTTTCCTATAAGTCTTGCGCCCTTTATCTTCTCGCGGTGAAGCTCGCAAAGTCCGTAAACGGATTCTTTGAGAAGTTCGGGGTGAGAGTGGGGTTGTTCATACCACTTTTCGTAAACCTTGGGGTCATCATATCTGAAATCGCCCGATAAGTCTATTATCTTAAGTCCCTTTTCCCACAAGGACGGAATAACCTCCTTGGATGCGCCATGGGGGAGCGCCGTAAATACGAGGTCGCAGTTTTCTGCAATGTCGTCTACGTCAAGTCCCGAGCACACAATATCACATATTCCGCAAAGGTTGGGGTAAAGCTCGGATATCTTCTTTCCCTCATAGGAATGCGAAACTATCCTCGTAATTTCAACCTCGCTATGCTTGAGGAGAAGGCGTACGGTTTCTATTCCCGCATAGCCCGTCGCTCCTAAAACACCTACTCTAATCATATAAAATCATCTCTCTTTTCGTGTTTATATATCAGTCACAGCGATAAGATCGATTTCGTTCATATCAAACTTTTCTTCCATAACGTCTGCAAGTGCCGCAACTGTGTCCATTGATGTAAGAATGTTTACTGAACACTCTGATGCAACACGGCGCATCTTAAATCCATCGCTTTCCTTTACATTTGCTTTTTTAGGAATATCTACGACAAGGTCACACATTCCGCTTCTTATTACATCAAGCACGTTAGGTACGCCTTCGCTTATCTTCTTTGCTCTCTGTACTGTATATCCCTTGTTCTCAAGGAAGTCTGCCGTACCCTTAGTCGCTACAAAGTTACAGCCCATATTCTTAAGCTTCTCTATAACGGGCAAAATGTTTTCTTTGTCGCGGTCATTAACCGTAACAAGCACAGTGTTGCCTGCCTTCGGCATATTTATCTCTGCGCCGACAAAGCCTTTATAAAGTGCCTCTGCATAGTTTCTGCCGACACCCAGAACTTCGCCCGTTGAGCGCATCTCGGGGCCAAGGCTTACTTCAACCATCGGCAATTTCTTTGTGGAGAATACAGGTACCTTTACCGCAACAATGTCAGGCTCGGGATTTATTCCTGATGAATATCCCATGTCAGCGAGAGTCTCGCCAAGCATAATTCTTGTAGCAAGCTCGATAACAGGCACGCCTGTAACCTTTGTGATATAAGGAACTGTTCGGCTGGAGCGGGGGTTTACCTCTATGATATAGAGGTCACCCTCGAATTCGATAAACTGAATGTTTATCATTCCTATAACTTCAAGCGCAACAGATATGCGTCTTGTTACATCCATTATCTTCTGCTTCATTTCATCGGACACGTTCTGCGGAGGATAAATGGAAATACTGTCACCCGAGTGAACGCCTGCACGCTCGAGATGCTCCATAATACCAGGGATAAAGACGTCTTTTCCGTCGCAAATTGCATCAACCTCAAGCTCTTTTCCGTTTAAATAGCGGTCGATGAGAACGGGGTTTTCCTTATCCTTTTTAAACGCATCTTCAAGATATGTGCGAAGCTCTGTTTCGTTATGGGTAATCTCCATTCCCTGTCCGCCAAGAACGTAAGACGGACGGACAAGAAGCGGATAGCCAAGCTTTTCTGCCTCGCTTATACCCTCTTCGGTGGTCCATACTGCCTTGCCCTTGGGACGCTTAATGTTAAGCTCTTCTAAAAGGTCATCAAACTTTTCTCTGTCCTCTGCCGCATCAATCTGCTTAGGACGTGTACCATAAATCGGAACATTCATTCTGTCGAGGAAGTTAGCAAGCTTAATTGCCGTCTGTCCGCCGAACTGCAGAATTACTCCGTCAGGCTTTTCAAGCTCGATAATGCTGAGTACATCCTCTTCGGTAAGAGGCTCGAAATAAAGCTTATCTGAAATATTAAAGTCCGTGCTGACAGTTTCAGGGTTATTGTTTACAATAACTGTTTCTATGCCGAACTTCTTAAGTGCCGCAATACTGTGAACACTGCAGTAGTCAAACTCGATACCCTGACCTATTCTTATAGGACCTGAACCGATTACCAAAACCTTTTTGTTGTTTGAGGGTTTTGCTTCGTTTTCTATATCGTAGGTAGAATAGTAATAAGGCGAAACTGCCTCAAATTCGCCCGCACAGGTGTCAACCATCTTATAAACGGGCAAAATGTTGTTTGCTTTTCTGAAGTTTCTGATATCCTCACCCTTGCAGCCTATAAGCTGTGCTATACCCTCATCGGCAAAGCCCGTCTTCTTATAACGGGTAATAAGCTCGGGGGTGATAGTGTCGAGTGTGTATTCCTTGAGTTCTTCTTCCATATCAACAATGTTCTTGATTTTCTTAAGGAAGAACGGGTCCATACCCGTGATTTCGGAAATCTTTTCTATTCTGTAGTCACGGCGGATAAGCTCTGCCAGTTCAAACAATCTTTCGTCATCAGGAGTTTTTATTCCTGCACGGAGTGTCTCGGAACTCTTATCCTTTGTAGACTCAAGCTCGAGTGTGAACTGCTTTATTTCAAGAGACCTTACACCCTTTAAGAGTGCCGACTCGAATGTGTTGCCGATTGACATAATTTCGCCCGTTGCCATCATCTTTGTTCCAAGGGTACGCTTTGCGCCGAAGAACTTATCAAACGGCCACTTTGGTATCTTTACAACAACATAGTCAATGGTCGGCTCAAAGCACGCATATGTCTTGCCCGTAACCGCATTCTTGATTTCGTCAAGACGATAACCGAGCGCAATCTTTGATGCAATCTTCGCAATCGGGTAACCCGTCGCTTTAGACGCAAGTGCAGATGAACGGCTCACTCTCGGGTTTATCTCGATTACTGCGTATTCAAAGCTGTTGGGATTGAGGGCGAACTGTACGTTACAACCGCCCTTTATTTCGATAGAATTGATAATATCAAGTGCCGCTGTACGAAGCATCTGATATTCTTTGTCTGTAAGAGTCTGTGCAGGCGCAACAACGATACTGTCACCTGTGTGAACGCCGACAGGGTCTACGTTTTCCATACTGCACACAGTTATGCTGTTGCCGTCGGCATCACGGATAACCTCAAACTCGATTTCTTTCCATCCTCTTATGCACTTTTCTATAAGCACCTGACCTACACGCGACAAGTGTATTCCCTGTGTCGCAATCTCGGCAAGCTCCTCTTCGTCCTCCGCGATGCCGCCGCCCGTTCCGCCAAGTGTATAGGCAGGACGCACAACAACGGGGTAGCCGATTTCTTTTGCAAAAAGGAGTGCATCTTCAACAGTATTTACAATCTCGCCTCTGATGATAGGCTGATTTGTTCTTTCCATAAGGCTCTTGAACTTATCTCTGTCCTCTCCCTCTTTAATGCCCTCGATAGATGTTCCTATTACCCGTACTCCGTACTTATCGAGAATACCCTTGTCATAAAGCTCGCAAGAGAGGTTAAGACCTGTCTGTCCGCCCATTCCTGCTATAAGACTGTCGGGGCGTTCCTTTTCTATAATTCTCTCGAGTGTTTCTATTGTGAGCGGTTCTATATATGTGCGGTCCGCAGTCTGCGCATCTGTCATAATTGTCGCAGGGTTACTGTTAACCAAAACAACCTCTATTCCTTCTTCGCGGATTGCCTGACACGCCTGTGTTCCTGAATAGTCAAACTCTGCCGCCTGACCTATTACAATAGGACCTGAACCTATTACCAATACTTTTTTTATGCTATTATCCTTTGGCATACCTCTACCTCCTTAAGCAAGAAAATCGTCGAATATAAAGTTTGTGTCAAGCGGACCGCCCGCACCCTCGGGGTGGAACTGAACGCTCTGAACTTTATTCTCTCTGCTGCGTATACCCTCACAAGTTCCGTCGTTTACATTTACAAACGACATTTCAACGCCGTCGGGCAAATTATCGAGCACATAATTGTGGCCCTGTGTGGTAACAAAAACCTTTCCGCACTCGATACATTTTGCGGGTTGGTTTGCGCCGTGATGCCCGAACTTGAGTTTTTTAAGGCTGCAACCCATTGCAAGCCCTGCCACAAGATGACCGAGACATATTCCGCAAACGGGAACCTTTCCGATAATCGCCTTTACAGTTTCAACTGTTTCGGGGATATCCTCGGGGCTTCCGGGGCCGCTCGATATCATAACCATATCAGGCTCGCAAGCGAGAATTTCCTCTGCCGTTGCATTGTAAGGGAAGACTGTAAGCTTGCAGTCTCTTTCAGAAAAGGCACGGAGAATGCTTCTCTTCGTTCCAAGGTCGATAAACGCAACGTGCTTACCCTTGCCGTCGATTGTATGCTTTTTCTTTGTGCTGACACGTTTTACAGCATCCGAATTGTCAAATTTATCAAGCTTATTCTTTATATCCTCATCCGAGAGGGTCTCGGTTGTGATAATTCCGCGCATACTTCCATGCTCGCGCAGAGCTCTTGTAAGAGCACGGGTATCTATTCCTTCAAGACCGAGGACCTTGTTCTGTCTTAAAAATCCGTCCAAATCCATTTCAGTTCTGAAGTTGTTGGGATAGTCACATTTTTCGCGCACAACGAGAGCATTGAGCACAGGCTTCTCACCCTCCATATCCTCAAGGTTTACTCCGTAATTACCGATAAGCGGATATGTCAGCACTACTATCTGACCTGCGCAGGCGGGATCGGTTATTCCCTCCTGATAGCCCGTCATCGAGGTGGAAAAAACAACCTCTCCGACCGCCTCGTGAATATAGCCAAACGCATATCCATCAAAGCGCATTCCGTTTTCAAGAATTAACACTGCTGGTTTTGTCTGCATAACAATCTCCATTCCGCCGCTCCGCCCGGCAAGTATTTTCATCCTTGTGCGAAGATTTTAATACAAGGTTTTTTGCGCCCCGTTTGTATGGCGCAGGGCAAAATAAAAGGACTATTGAAAAACATTCAAAGTCCTAACTATTGAAAATCGAAAAAAATTCACCCTTGAAGCAGGGGGAAGAAGTGATGCAAATGTCAATCAAAGTGCCAAATTCTTGAAATGAATTCATATTCAACATTTGATTGACCTCCTCTCACTCTTTCGCATATCATAAATATTTTATCACTCCGCGCCTGTTTCGTCAAGGCGTTTTTTGAAAAATATCAACAAAAATATGGTTCTTTTTCCCTCACATTTTGCCACAAAAGTTGTGCCGCCGTCAAAATGTCAGGAATTCCGTCTGCGACAGCAGTCCGACTTCCTATCATTGCATCGAGTTTTTCTCCCGCCTCTGCCATATTATATGTAATTTTAAATTCCTTGCCAAACTGTGCAAGATATTTCTCCCCTCTGCTTATAACCTCTCTGTACTCATCTGCAAACCCCGCAGCGACAAGAGCAAGGCAACAAATTAGCGTCTGATATCTTATCGCCTCTTTGTTTATCTCGCCCGCGGCGCATATCGCCCCGTTTGCACGGAGGCTTCTCGCTATCGACTCTGCATAAAGCACAATCTTTCTCTTTTCCTCTGCCTGCGACACCGCAACATCTCTTTCTCTGAACGCGCTGTTTCTGCCCTCAAACGCTTCAAAAGAACGACACGCTTTGTCATCAATAATTACACGCATTGCTCTCGGTACCGCACCGTTGTATTCTGCCGCAAGCGCAGTCTCGGAATTCAGCGCAGAAAATCTTACCCCTATATCCTCCATCTGTCTGCGAATTTTATATATATCTTCGGGCGAACATACAGAAAGCCTCTCCTCCAGCTTTTTATATATATAATTTGCACAAACAAGTCCTATGGGCGCAAAGCTTCTGTATACCTCTACTTTGTCTAAAACGACTCTATGTCGATTCTCTCCGTATATAATTTGAATATCATTTATCTGCGGCTCTCCCGCTCCCTCGGCATATATCAAAATCCCCGAGTTCGAGTCTCCGACTGTCACAAGGGCGTCTCCGCCCTTTATTACCGCGTTCACCTCTTCTGCTTCTTTAGAAAAATCTGATATGATCTGCCGTGCACACTCTTTTATATCATCTCTGCCGAAAATATGTCTGTGCCGTCCGCCACACCTCATCGAAATCTCTTTTGCTTTTTTGCAAAATGAAGTTCCGCCCAGCGTGACGGCACACATACCGCTTTTTTCAAACTCACTTCCAAACGGGTTTTGTAAAAGCTCCCCTCCGCAAATAAATATCGGCAGGGTTTCTGCGTCTATACTCTTGCGAAGCTGTTCCTTGGACAATATTTCGCCTTGCTGTCCAAATCCGCTTATTCTTGTGATTAAATAATCTTCTTTAAGTCGGCAAAAGCCAGCGGTTATGGAGCGGAATTCCCCCTCTCCCATAATCACCGCATATTCTCCGTCAAATTCGTCACAAAGGGCGCAGACAAGTTCTTTTGCCGCCGCTGCCGCGCCTCCCGTCAGGGTTTCGCCGTCATATATAAGCATAAGCCTTTTATATTTTCTCTCTTTTTGGCACGTAAGCTGTGGTTCGGGATAAACTTTGCAAAGCATCTGATACTTTACGCCGTCCCTCGTTACAACTGCCGTATTTTTATGCTCTCTCCTGATATTCAGGCAAAAATCTCTGTCTGCAACGATTTTGCCCGTTGCCACATAAAATCCGCTTGTGTTTTGGGTTATAACGGCAGGGTGTGAGGGGCAAGTCACCAACGCCGCACCATGAACATCAATTTCTATTTCTGCGCGGTTTTCACTTTTTCCCCTGCCCAAAGCGATTGCCAGAGGAATAGCAAGACATTCCTCTTCTCCGCATATGGCAAGGGGCGAATATACCCCCACAATTACTTTTACGGTTTCATTCGCCTCTATATCAAGCCCGAGTGAATATATCTCGTCATCAAGGCGTCTTAAAATCGCATTCCCTCCTGCTTCGTACAGATTTTCTGCATGGGAGCGGGATATTACAGAGGCGCGAATCACGCCCCCGTCCTTTGTGACGATTTTCAGACCCGATATAACAGAGCCTTGAGGCAAAGCAAATCTATACTCTGCCAGGGCGGGAGTATTTGTTTCATTTCTAAATAAAAACTCGAAGCTGAAAAAGGCATATTCTAAAAACACATCACCTTTTATCAATATGTTTGTCAGTATGTTCATAGTGCACCCTCTGTTTACTTTTATATCCTAATTTTATATTTAATAGGATTTTTTGTCAATACGGATTGCATTTTGCGGGGCTCTGTGGTAGAATTACAAATTGTAGTTTATTTTTATGGAAGAAGCAGATTTTATGAACACAAAAACTTTTAAAAAAGCATTTAAAGACAGTCTGCCTGTTATGGCGGGCTACATAATAATGGGAATGGGCTTCGGCGTGCTTCTGCAAAAAGGCGGATATAGCTTCTGGTGGGCACTCATAATGAGTCTTACAATTTATTCAGGCTCTATGCAGTATGTGGCAGTAGACCTTTTAACAAGCGGGGCAACCTTTATTACCTCCGCCATAATGACTCTGATGATAAATGCCCGCTACTTTTTCTACGGCTTTTCGATGATTGAAAAATATCAGCAAGTTAAAAAAGGCAGATGGTACCTGATTTTCGCTCTTACCGATGAAACATATTCGCTTGTTTCAACTCTGGACACCGAAACACCTAAAAACAAGGGCGTGTTGAAAACCCCTTATTACTTTTTGCTATCCGTCCTGAACCAGTCGTATTGGATTATCGGCTGTACCACAGGCGCGTTGCTCGGCAGCAACTTTTCATTTGACAGCAAGGGTATGGAGTTTGCAATGACCGCGCTCTTTGTCACAATTTTCGTTGACCAATGGATAGAAAACAAGGATCACTTTCCCGCACTTTTCGGGGCGGCAACCTCTCTCATATGCCTTTTAATTTTCGGCGCAGAGCATTTTGTTATCCCCGCAATGACAATTATGACACTTGTTTTTATGGTGATGAAAAATAAAAGCAAAGCGGAGGTAACCGATAATGAATAGTCATACTCTTCATACACTTTTAACCGTAGCTATTGTTTCGGTGGTGACAATTCTCCTTCGTTCTTTCGCGTTTATCGCATTCCCGAACGGCAAAAAAATCCCTGCCGTTATCGAAAAGCTTGGCAATACTCTCCCGTACGCTATTATGAGCTTTCTCGTTATCTACTGCCTTAAGGATATTGTTCCGACAGTTTATCCTCACGGCATTCCTGAACTTATCTCGGTTCTGTTTGTTGCAGTTTTGCAAATATGGCGCCGTAATTCTACGCTCAGCGTTCTGGCAGGAACCGCTCTTTATATGATTCTTATTCAATTTGTTTTTTAGAATTTTAAAACGGTTCGTCGGAAACCGCCGAACCCTACAACTTGTTGATTTTTCGCAATTTTGCCTAACTAAAAAACGGAGTGTTGCCAAGCAACACTCCGTTTTTGTTGTTTATTAATTATTCAGCTTCTACAGGAAGAATGTAGAGAAGCTTGATTTCACCGTCTGCCATGTAAATAAATACCTCGTTACTTACATCGCCTGTATCTTCGCTTGCTGTCAAGCTTGAGAGAGCTGCAACGTAATCAGCTTCTTCCTTAACTTCCATATGCTTGCCTTCTTCGATGTATATAAGAATCTTTGCTTTTTCAAACTCTTCTACGCCAAAGGTTATGTCGCCGAAGTCACCTGTTATGATAACATTGCTTTCGTCCTTTGCCATAACTGTACCAACAATATTTACACATTCGCCTGTGTAGATGTCAGAAACTTCAAGCTCTTCGCCTGCTTCATCAGTTATAACTACGTCGTTTCCGCCGTCTGCATCAAAGAGTATTGCGTCAACATCATAGAAGCCATACTTATCTGTGCCCGCTCTGAATACGTCACCGGTTGAAAGCAAATCAACTGCGTCGGAATCATCTGAAATCCAAGCATCTGCTGTTGTCGCAGTCTTGGGTCCAATCTTGAACGCACCTTCTATCTGAGTCAGGGTCTTGTCTACATCCTTATTTTCTGCTACAGATGTTTCGTCTGTGAGAATATAAAGAGGTGTTGCATAGTCTACAGCCTGGCTGTTGTCCACGCCATGTATAACAATAACCTTCGGAACGCTTGTTTTTACATCAAACGCCTCTACAGAATAGCTCTTGTCTTTCTTGAGCATTCCTGATGCGGTGCTCTTTTTAAATGCATCATAGTCGCCTCTGTCCTCGGGAACTGCGAATACGATTGTGCTTGACACCTTGAGGTTTACGCCATCAGCGCTGAGAGTCTTTGATGAACTGTTGTATGCGAGGCTCTCGCCGGGTGTCATATCGTCGTAGTAGAGAAGAGTATCTTCTTCAACTTCTGATGAACCCTGATCCTTTGCAGTAACAATTCTGTCAAAAACAGTCTCGCCGCCAATCTTCTTGGTTGTATACTTTATGAGCTGCTGCATACGCTGTCTGTCGTTTGCCGCTCCGTCCTTCTTATACTGCTCATCTCCGCTCTCGAGGAGTGCGTCTACAACTTCTTCACCTGTTTCACATGTGTGTCCGTCTACCTTTGTCTTTTCGTATGAAGAAATTCTTGTGGTAGAACCTGACTGTGTGAGGATTTCAATTACAGCAAACGCCTCAAAGTCGGTATCATCTATACCATAGGTCAAAATGTAACCATAGTTATACTTATCGCTGGACTGTGTCTTGTCATATGCGATTATATCGCCGTTGAGATCAAGATAGAATGTTGCAGAAAGCTGCAATTCAGGCTCTGCAAGCGAACCGCCGTTATACCATGCTGCAGCAGGAGAATAACGATATTCTTTTCCGCTTATAGTAATCTTGCCGCCCTTGATCTGACTAACTGTTCCCTGAACCTTTTCGGTGAGAACAACCGCCTTGGAAACATTGTTGCTGCCGTTACTCTTTGTAAAGCAGATTACGTTTCCTTTTGAAATAGCACTGAACGAGATTTCTTTTCCTGCTTCGTTTACGATTTCAAGGTTTCTGTCAGAATCTACATCGAGCTTAAGCTTTCTCTGCGTACCTGTAAGAACATTGTCTATAACCTCATAAGTTGAGGAAACCTTGTTGTCTACATAGTAAACATCAACCTTTTCTACGAATACTACGTCAAACTTCTTGTTGTTGTCAGAGTCTACAAGAGTGATCTTACCAACTGTAGGTATCATTCTTGTTTCAGGATCGCTTACGTCTGCATCAAATCTGCTGTTTGCCGCATTTCTTCCGTAAAGCTTACCGTTTAAGATAACTACGTTGTCAGTTTCAAGGTTAGCAGTCAGAGGCTTCTGGTCGTCAAGGTTCTTGTAGTACTTGATTGCAGTATCTGTAGTTGTGCTCAGCTCAATATTTGCAGCATTAATTTCAACTACAGGGTTATTCTTTACAACACAGAAAACAAGGTCTCTGACACCTGCACTGGCATCTTTGTAGTAAAACTCTACGCCATATCCGAGATAGTTCTTAAGACTCATATCACTTGTAGAATATGTGTGTGTTTCATAGTTGTGTGTGTCAGGCTCTGTCGCAGAAATCTGAATCTCATCATCACGGAGATTTGCATCAGGATTCTCTAAACTTGTAACACCATTAGAAGAAATCACACCTGTGTTCTTTGTAAAGCGCATATAATCGCTGAGAATGGTCTTCTCTGTCTTTTCTTCATTTTCGATTATCGGGATTTCAAGTGCATCGTAGAGCATCTGTGCAATACAAGCACGGCTTGCAGGAGTTCCCGGCTGTCCGAGCATATTTGCATTCTTTAAAAGACCAATCTGTGTAGCAATTGAAATGTAGTTTGCATACCAGGGTTCAACCGATACATCTACGTTATCGCCATAACCCAATGTGCACACTATCATCTTAACTGCTTCCTGAAAAGCAACATTCGCATTAGGTCTGAATGTGCTGTCCTCATAGCCGTTGATGATTCCCATTCCGTATGCCGTGTTAATATTGGGGATAGCCCAGCTTATGCTTGAATCTGCATCGAGAACATCGGTAAAGGGCAAGCCTGCCGCTGTCGGACTTCCGATGCTGCCCATATTCAAAGTTCTCATAAGCATAGCGGTAAACTCTGCTCTGGTTACATCCTGATCAGGCTTGAAGCTTCCGTCCTGATAGCCGTTTATAACGCCCATACGATTAAGTACGTATACCGCATCTGCATATTCTGCATCTGCAGCAACATCAGAAAACTCTACCTTTGCATCAGCGGTTTCTTCTGCCGCAAATACAACCTGTGCCATAGACGTAACAATCATCATGATTGCAAGCGCCAGGCAAAGCATTTTTCTTGTGATTTTCATATTTTTATCCTCCATATAAAAATTATATTGGTAAATAATTTGCCTTTCTAATTTTATCACACACCCCCAAAAAAGTCAATGCTTCGGGGCTTGTCAAACTCTTACAGTTGTGTAACAAATATTTCCTGTTTGTTTCAAAAAAACGCCCGTCACTCACGCTTTTTTCGCATAAAAGTATCCTTTATCACCTTTCGGTCCGTCTTTATGCAGACTATGCTCTGGGGGCGGTTTGCAACCTCAATTTCCTCTCCGTCCGCATTTGTCATACGCTCAACCTTTTGGGTGAAAAATGTTCCGTCAGGACACAAAAATTCAACTTCATCGCCCTTGAAAATGCGGTTTTTCTGAACTATCGAGGCAATCGATGTGCTCTCGTCATAACTCTCTACCATTCCTACCATATCATATTCTCTTATATATGAGCTGCTCGCATAATGCTGTTCAGTCCCGCCCGGCTTGCCGAAATAAAAGCCCGTTGTATAATCTCTGTGGCTCACCTTTTTAAGTTCCTCTGCCCACTGGGGCTTAAACTCCCACTTCTCAGGGTTTTCAAGATAACTGTCTATCGCCCTGCGATACGCAGCTATAACTGTCGCAACATAGAATTCAGACTTTACTCTGCCCTCTATTTTAAAGCTGCTAAGCCCCGACTCTACAAGCTTGTCTATATGTTCAATCATACACAAGTCCTTGGAGTTATATATAAAGGTTCCCCTTTCGTTTTCGAATACAGGCATATATTCTCCCGGACGCTGTTCTTCCATAAGATAATACTTCCATCTGCACGGATGTGCGCACGCACCGCCGTTTCCATCGCGGCCTGTCATATAATTACTGAGCAGACATCTGCCCGAATAAGAAATGCACATCGCCCCGTGAACAAACGCCTCAAGCTCAAGCTCGGGTGCAGTTCTTTCGCGGATTTCACGAATTTCAGCAAGCGACATTTCCCTTGCAAGAATCACTCTCTTTGCACCCATTTTGTGCCATAGAGTTGCGCTTTTATAATTGACGTTGTTAGCCTGTGTGCTTATATGTATATCAAGATTTGGCGCTATCTCCTGCGTTACGGCAAACATTCCCAGGTCAGAGAGGATAACCGCGTCAAGACCTATATCCGCCACCTCTTTCAAATATTTGGCATACTCGTCAATGTCTGAATTATGAGGGATTATGTTCGCAGTAAGATACACCTTTTTGCCGAGTTTTTTAGCATACTCGACACCCTTTTTCATTTCATCCATTGTGAAATTGTCCGCCGCAACCCTGAGCGAAAACTCCTCACCTCCGATATAAACCGCGTCCGCGCCGTAGGTGTAGGCAATCTTTAATTTTTCAAGATTCCCTGCAGGTGCCAAAAGCTCCGGTGCTTTTACTGTTGTCATAGCCATTCCTCCCTATATGTAATAGGGCTGCCGCATTAAGGTGTGTTTCAATGCAGCAGCCCGTTAAAAGCATTATTCAAAGTCTATTCCTATAAAGTCGCAAATACCCTTTGCGATACCCTCGGCAAACTCTTTGCGATATGTTTTGCTCGCAAGATATTGAGAGTCAACCTCGCTATCTATAAAGCCTGTTTCCAAAAGTGCCGCCGTCATATTTGTGTTTCGAAGAACGGCATATCTTGCAGATTTTACTCCTCTGTCACGGAGACCGATTGCCTCAACCATTCCGTCCTGAATAAAGTCAGCAAACACCTTTCCCTCGGGAGAGCCCGCACAATAGTAGGTCTCGGTACCCGTTCCTCCGCCTGCATTACAGTGGATAGAGATAAAGAAGTCTGCGCCCGCTTTATTCGCAATCTCCGCTCTGCGCGAAAGGCTCGCACTTACGGATTCATCGGAAACATTCTCTTTAAGAGAATTTCTTGTCATAATAACTTCAAATCCGTTCCGCTCCAGCATCGGCTTGAGTTCTTCCGCTATATAATATGTAATATCCTGCTCGCGAAGACCGTTGCCCGACGCACCCGTATCAACTCCGCTGTAGTTATGACCCGCATCAATTACGATGAGTATTCCCTCTGACGAGCCTATCGGCACATATTCATAAGGCTCTTCTTCAACGGGGAGCGTATATTCAGAATTACTCTTATCCTGCTCCATATACTGAGTGTAGCCCTCGCCATAATACTGATAGTAGTTCCACTCAACATCCTCGGGGTCAGGCTCCCATATTTCTTCGGGCTCATACACAACCGAAGAAGAAAGCTTTTCGCTGTCCTTTGAATCCTCAACCACTCTGCCGTGATTGTCACCGCCCACGTCTACCGCATGACCGCCTGTTTTTTCCTCGCCTTTTACAAGCATGGAATTATAAACAACCTGTGCCACAAACGCACGTGTAGCAGGCTTTGAAATCTGCAAATCCGCACCATCTAAAAGATTGTGTTTTCTTGCCACGTTTATGTATCCCGAATACCACTTGGGACCTACCTTTGAAAGAGATTCATCTCCTACACCCGAGGCACAGACAACCATCTTAACCGCCTGCTCGCAGGTGACATTATCATTAGGAGCAAAGCTGGTCTTGTCCATTCCGTTTACATATCCGTTTTCATAACAGAAAGATATGTACCCCTCTGCCCAGTTCCCGCTCTTGATATCGCGGAAAGGCATCGCCTTGCTCTTGTGATAATTTTCATTATAATTATTCGCACGTGCAACAAAAGCACAAAATTCTGCTCTGGTAGTATTATCCGCGGGGGCGAATACGCCATCGCCTCTTCCCTGTATAACACCCGCATTGCTTAACTTATCAACAGCCTTATAATATGAAGCGGTAATCGGAACATCCGAAAACTCCATACCAAAAGCCGTCATCGGAGCGGCAATAATAACTGTACATATAATGCACAATACCGCCGCCATAATTTGCTTCTGCATTTTTTCCACCCCAAAACTGTAGTGAATTCTAATACAACTTCGCTCCGTAATTTACAATTTCAATCCTTCGATTTCAATTGATTTTAACGGAAAGCCAAATTCATTATAGCATATTTTCGCGCTAAAATCAAGTTCGTTCGTCGTTTTTTGGTTTTACGGACACGCTTTGCACAAATTTTTGTAAGATTTAAACAAATCAAATCCCACCGTAACACCCCTGTAACACACCGATTTTTCGTTTATTTTGTGCTTTGTTTTTCTTCCGCCGCATAAATGTTGTGCCAAAAGCAATTTTAATCGTCGAAAAGGTTTATTTCAAAATTTTACCATCGTTTCCAATAGCGGCTTGTTTTTTTGTGCAATTTTTTGAGTAATTTTAAAAATCCCCTCGTCGTTATTGAATTTTTTAGGTTTTTGTGTTAGAATATCAACAGTTTTACAGAAAGGCGGAATAGTAATGGACAAAAGAGAAGCATGCTGCTGCTTCACAGGGCACAGAGTTGTTATGTCCGAGCACTTGAATATAATCGAAAAACAGCTTGAAGATATCATAACCCGTCTCTGCTCTTACGGCATACAGACCTTTATCGCCGGCGGCGCGCTTGGATTTGATACTATTGCCGCAAAAGCAGTTCTTAAAATGAGGGATAAAGGATTTGCCATAAAGCTTGTTCTTGCCCTGCCCTGTAAAGAGCAAGCAAAGAACTGGCGCGCAGCAGACATAGATGTCTACAACAACATTTTAGCATCCGCAGACGAGGTTGTTTACGTTTCAGAGGAATATTCCGCAGGCTGTCTGCATATGCGCAATCGCTTTATGGTTGACCATAGCTCTCATTGTGTTTTTTATCTCACTTATCCAAGGGGTGGCACGGCATACACAGTGAAGTATGCACTCCAAAATGAACTTGAAATGCACAACGTAATAACAGAACAAGGCAGCTTTTAGCCGCCTTGTTTTAGTATCCAAAACTTCCGTCTAAACTATCGTCGTTCTCAACCCATTCAGAAACAGGCACAACCGTAAACTCGGTTTTACTGTTACGTATAACAACCTTTTCAATTCCTGCATTTATAACCATTCTCTTACACATCGCACAACAACTTGCATTTTCAACAAGCTCGCCCGTTTTGGCGTCACGGCCTGCAAGATACAGCGTCGCTCCGATTGTATCTCTGCGCGCGGCAGAGATAATGCAGTTCGCCTCTGCATGCACACTTCGGCAAAGCTCATATCTTTCTCCCCTGGGGATATTCAACTTCTCTCTCATACAAAATCCAAGGTCTGAACAGTTTTTGCGCCCTCTCGGTGCACCCGTGTAGCCGGTCGCAACAATTTCGTCATTCTTTACGATAATGGCGCCGAAGTTGCGGCGCAGACAGGTTCCCCTCTCTATTACAGTTTCCGCTATATCAAGATAGTAATTATTTTTATCTACTCGTTCCATATGTAACCCTTCCTCTCTCATCTTATATGTTTTATTTTAACATATCCGCGCCAACAAGTCAACGCAGGAATTTGACTCTATTTCCGTCACCCTCATAAATGTTCTTCATATATTATAATCAGGGGGTGAATAATAATGACAAACTCAAATTGTAATTGCAGATTAGATTGCGGAGGATTAGCTATCCTCGCAAGCATAATTGTCGGTCTTATAACTTTTGTCCTTAGCTTTACCGCAATTATCGCTTCGACTCCCGCTTTTTTGTGGGTTTTATTCGGCATTGCCGTTGTAGTCCTCGCACTTACACCCGTAACAACCGCAATCATACGCGGCAGTGGCGTACGCGGTTGTGTATGTTCTATACTTCCCATGTTGCTTACGGGGTTGCTTGGCACAATATTGATTTCTGTAATACTCCTTGCAATAACCTTTGCAGCAGGAAGCATTCTCGGTGCAATATTCTTAGGTGCCCTGCTTGGTTTCTTTACTCTTGTGATAACTTCAATCGCATGCCTTGCCAAATGTGCAGCAGGCTGCCGCGAATATCGCGAATATGATTAAAAGAAGCACTTTATATCGACGAAAAAGCACTTGCGCTTTTGCAAGTGCTTTTTCGCGTAAGAGCTGAATGGTTTAGATGCCACTACTTATTATAAAATTATGTTCTATTGGTCCAGAACCTTGTCCTAAATCAAGACCTGCAGCAAGTGCACCAGATATGTAATCTTTAGCTTTCTTTACCGACTCGGTAAGGTTAAATCCTTTAGCAAGATTGGATGCAATAGCACTTGATAATGTGCATCCCGTTCCATGTGTGTTAGGATTATCAATTCTTTTACCATCAAACCATACAAGTCTGCCATTTTCACACAAAAGGTCATTTGCATCGTTTATACTATGACCGCCTTTTAACAGAACACTACATCCATACCTTACCTCAATGAACTCTGCTGCTTTCATCATATCTTCCTTGTTGCCAATTTTCATATCTGATAAAATTTCTGCTTCGGAAATGTTTGGTGTAACAAGCATTGCAAGAGGCAATAGCTTTTCAACCAATGTTTTTATTGCATCTGTCTTTATAAGAGCAGAGCCACTTGTTGCTACCATTACAGGATCTACAACAATGTTTTTTGCATTATAAAACTTTAGTCTATCCACAATTACATCTATCAGCTCACTTGATGATACCATACCAATTTTCACACTCTCAGGAAATATATCCTCAAACACTGCGTCAAGTTGTTCTTTGAGAAATTCAGGGGTAGAATCTAAAATTGCTCTTACTCCAAGAGTATTCTGAGCAGTAAGTGCCGTAATTGCACTCATTGCATAAACACCATTCATTGTCATAGTTTTAATATCTGCCTGAATGCCTGCACCGCCACTTGAATCACTGCCTGCAATAGAGAGCGCGGTTTTCATTTTCGTCTTAAAGCAAAAACTTTCGAAATTACTTATATAGTAATTTGAAATTTCTTTCATTTCCTCTTGTCTTGGCTCGTGTGAATCATAAACCGCTGCAACCTTAAACCCGTCACTTTTAGCAGTTTTTATTGCGTAAAGCACATCCTCAAAAACTATAGTTTCATTTTTTTCAGTTTTAAGATGTTTTAGAGCTTGTCTATAAATTGCAGGGGTTTCTTTGTTGCAACCAACCTCGCTACATGTAAATATTTCTGAGAAATATTCATAGATTTTCAATCGTTTCAGAACGTCTTCCACAATAGGTCTATCTGTCACAGTTGCAACACACATCTTTACACCCAAGTTCTGTAGTCTTTTTAATAAATCACTAATTCCCGGTTTCAGAACCACTTTTGTACGATATATTTCAGTAACCATAGTGTTTATGCCTTCTACAATTTCATTAACAGAAAGTTCAATGCCATAATATTTACGATAATATTCCGCCGCCTGTTCAAGGCTAAAAGTCTTGAAAGTTTCTGCAAGGTTTTCTTTTGGCTCAATACCGAATGATTTCAAATAGTCCTCACCCAAAGTATCCCAAATGAACATAGAATCAACCAGAGTTCCATCAAAATCAAAAATAGCACCTTTAATCATTCTGATACCACCTTTTTCGTCAAATGTTTCAAGTTCTTTGTTGTAATTTCAATATCTTTTGCAGCAAAGATAGCACTTATTACAGCTATCCCTGAAACACCACTACCTTTAAGTGTTAAAATATTACCGGCACTAATTCCGCCTATGGCCACAACCGGAATATTTACCGCTTCGCATATTGCTTTTAATGTTTCATAACTTACATCTTCAGCGTCTGCCTTAGAGCCTGTTGGAAAAACAGCACCTACGCCAAGATAATCAGCTCCTTGTTTTTCAGCAAGTACTGCCTGCTCTACTGTTTGAACCGACACGCCAATGATTTTATCGTCTCCAAGGATATCTCTTACATTTGCTGCTCCCATATCCCTTTGCCCGACATGTATACCGTCAGCATTTATCTCTTTTGCAATTTCAACATTGTCATTAATTACAAAAGGTATATTGTACCTTCTACACAATTTCTGTATTTCTAATGCTTCATTAAGAAAACTTTCTTCATCAAGCATTTTTTCACGAAGCTGAACAAAAGTAACACCACCTTTAATAGCTTCTTCTACTTGTTCATATAAAGTTTTTCCGTTAAGCCACGAACGGTCTGTTACCGCATATAATAGCAATGTTTCTTTATCGCACCTCATATTTTGCTCCTTTATTTAGTTTTACCGCATCCATATTATATATTGCATCTATAATATGATTACGAAGGCTTGAATTTCCTTCACTTTCTTTCATTTTTGATACGCCAATCTCACCCGCAAGTCCCATAAGACACACAGATGCTGCAACAGCTTCTGTTATATTATCAGGATTTGCAACTGCATAGGCGGTAGCCAATGCGGAAAGCATACATCCCGTTCCTGTAATACGACTCATAATTGGTGAGCCATTTCGAATTATATAGCACTGATCACTGTCAGCCACCAAATCTATAGCTCCTGTTATTGCGATAACTGCTCCTGTCTTTTTTGAAAATTCTTTTGCAAACTCGATCATCGAATCAAGATTATCTTCTGTTACTATATCTGCAACATCTGCATCTACACCCTTGGTTGTTCCGCTGCCTAATGCAAGGGTTTTAACCTCAGATATGTTCCCTCTAATTACATCAGGCTTAATTTCATTCATAATTTTAAGTGCAGTTTCTGTTCTGAGTTTACTTGCACCTGCACCTACAGGATCAAGAAGGACAATATGACCAAGCTCCTTTGACTTCTTACCGGAAATAAACATAGCTTCAATGCTTCTTTTGTTCAGAGTTCCAATGTTTATATTAACTCCTCCGCAGATAGATGTAATATCTGCAACATCATCCGGTTCATCCGACATAATAGGACTTCCACCTAATGCAAGCAGAGCATTGGCAACATCATTAACTGTAACATAGTTCGTGATATTGTGAATAAGCGGTGTTTTCTCCTTAACACTTTCAAAACATTTTCCTAACATAAATTACCTCTTTCTGCCGTAAATTATCGGCTGTTTATTAACTTAATAACAAACCATGCCAAACAAAAAAGGAACCTGCCGACTTGGTAGCTTCCTAAAAGTTCTTTATTCCTCCTAACACTAAGTGTCAGGCATCCCTACGTTGGCATTATCCAAATCAGGTTCTCGGTCGAAGGTCACAC
>CALDQB010000024.1 GCA_937911665.1 uncultured Clostridia bacterium
GTAGCATAAAGACAGAACAAACCGCAAGGAAACATCGAATTTCCTTGCGGTTTCTTGCTTTTTGCGAAATCGTTCTCTGCAGTACCATCGTAACCGAAAATAAGTAATTTAAGCCCGCCTGAAACAGTGTAATTTTGACATCTTTCGGCTTGTCATCTTTGCAAGGCGCCAGCCTTGCTGCATCTTCCGCACCAAAATCTACTCAAAATTCCATCTGTTTCAGGTCGCAGAATTTTTAGAGCGAGAATTTTTGGTTGTGCAAGGCAAAAGCGCAGATAATCCTGACGGATTATCGAGCATTTTAACATAGCGAAAGCGGAAATTCGCCTCTAAAAATCGAGGCTTAAATTGCTTACTTTCGGTTACAGCGACGAAAACGATTTCACAAAATATACCTTCCTTTTTCGGCATCTGTCAGCGTGCCGATAGGTTTATCGACACGCTGAAGGGTCTGCAAAAGCAGACCCTTTTAACCTTATAAAATTGACTTTTCTTTCCACTTTCCGAATTTGTAAAAGATTGCCGTAAGAACTGCACCCATTACCCACGAAGCCAAAAGCGAAAGCTGAATACATTCAAATCTGCCGAACGGAAGCTCGGGAGTTCTTGTAAGATATGATATTCCATATGCAACAGGTACACGCAAAACAACCGTTGTTATCAAAGAAATCCACATCGGTGTCATTGTATCTCCCGCTCCTCTGATAATTCCCGAAAGGCTTTGTGTAATCGCAACCGCAATATATCCCGCCGCAAGAATTTTCATCAGGTAGTAGCTCGTAGATACAAGCTCTTCCGTATTTGTGAAAATTCCCATCAATCCCCTGCCGAACAGTAAGATTATACCTGTAATCATAGTCGAGCACGCAACTGCAATAAGCGTTCCCTGCTTTGCGCCCTTTGTTACTCTGTCATAGAGTCCCGCACCTACATTCTGTCCTGCATAGGTTGTAAGTGCCATACCGAACGAAAAGTTCGGCATCATCGCAAAACCGTCTACGCGCATTATTACAACGTTTGCTGCTATGAAAAGCTCACCAAACTGATTTGTAAGCGATTGCACAATTATCATTGCCGAAGAGAATATCGCCTGAGTCAATCCTGACGGCAAGCCGAGCTTAATTGTGCTCTTTACAAATTTACTTTTTGGCTTTAAATATTTAATGCCAAAATCAAAAACTTCGCTCATTTTGATAAGTTTCATCAAACATAAAACCGAAGATACAAACTGCGCTATAACCGTCGCAAGTGCAACGCCCGCGACACCCATTTTTAAAACAGCCACAAAATATATGTCAAGCGCGATATTTATTACTGTCGCAACAACTATATATATCAGGACAGAAAATGAATCTCCCAATCCCCTTATGATGCTGCTCAAAATATTATAAAAAGCCATTCCCGCTATACCTATAATTGAAACAATAAGGTATTCTGTGCATCCGTCGATGATACTTTCGGGAGTGTTGAGCATAACAAGCACGGGTCTTACCATAGGTGTTGCAACAATCATCAGAAAAACGCACGCTATTGCGGTTATTGTAAGGCTGTTACCTATTGTGTAAGACAAGCTCTTGCGGTCCTTTGCCCCAAAGTACTGTGCCACCATAATATTAGCGCCTGTAGATATTCCCATAAACAACACAAGTAACATATGGACAATAGGTCCCGCGCTTCCAACCGCTGCAAGAGCATTGTCGCCTATGTAATTACCTACGACAATACTGTCAACTGTACTATATAGCTGCTGCGCTATGTTTCCTATTATAAGCGGAAGAGTAAATGCCACTATACTCTTCCAGGGTGCGCCCACCGTCATATCCGTGGGTGCTGATAATTTTTTTAACATACTATCTACCTCCGGTCCCTATCAAATGTATTAAAACGGCATATTTTTATTCCTCTTCGTCTTCGTCATACGGCATCTCTACTCTTACATAATCCCTGCCGATAGCGGGCAGAAATTTTTCAATTATATCTGCCGTCTTCATCCTCAAACTTGAAGTGTTTATACACGGGTGACAACCAATATGCTCCGACTCTAAAACATCCTTGTCGATATAGAGCTTAACTTCCTTTTCTTTATCGTTCATAAGCCCTAAAATACTTACAGAGCCTGGAGTCAAATCGAGCATCCTCTCCATATCCTCGGGGGTTGCAAACGAAAGTCTTGAGCTACCCGCAAGCTTTGAAAAAATTCTCGTACGATATGGCTTATCTGCCGGCATCATCAGCAGATAAAACCGCGTCTTTTGTCGGTTGCAGAGAAACAAATTCTTGCAGATTACCACGCCGAGCGCCTCGTCAATTTCCCGACACGCTTCCATTTTGCCCGAAGGCGTATGGTCTACCCGACAATACTTTATACCAAGACTGTCTAAAAGGTCATAAACCCGTATTTCCTTATCGAGCCGTCCGCTTGTATCATCGGGACGGCCGTTGTAGCATACCATTTCCATAATCTCGGTCTGCCTTTCTCCAAAGTTAAAGACCACCCTGCGTGGTGGTCTTTGAATTTTTTAACCGCCAAGATATGCCTTCTTGATTTCGTCGCTCTTTGCAAGTTCTGCACCCGTGCCCGAGAGCTTAACTCTTCCCGACTCGAGTACATACGCCCTGTCTGCGATTTCAAGTGCCATTTCTGCATTCTGCTCAACGAGAAGAATTGTTGTTCCTGCCTCGTGAAGCTCTTTTATAATATCGAATATCTGCTGAACCAAAATCGGTGCAAGTCCCATTGACGGCTCATCAAGCATCATAAGCTTGGGTCTGCTCATAAGAGCTCTGCCCATTGCAAGCATCTGCTGCTCTCCGCCGGATAATGTGCCTGCAATCTGATTTCTGCGGTGTTCAAGTCTCGGGAAGCGCTTGTAAACATCTGCAAGCCCGTCCTTTATATATGAGCTGTCTGTATATGCACCCATCTCAAGATTTTCCTGAACGGTCATCTGCAGGAAAACGTGACGTCCCTCGGGAACGTGCGCTATTCCTTTAGAAACAAGCTTGTGTGCCTCCGCATGAGAAATATCCTCATCCATAAAAGTGATTGAACCTGTCTTGGAACGAAGAAGCCCTGATATTGTGCGAAGAGTTGTCGTCTTGCCTGCGCCGTTTGCGCCGATAAGTGCAACTATCTCACCTTGTGCAACATTTAAGGATACATCCTTGAGTGTATGGATTTGTCCATAATATACGTTTGCATTTTCAACTTTCAGCATATTAGTTTGCCTCCTTTTTCTTGCCAAGGTATGCCTCGATTACCTTCGGGTTTGCCTTGATTTCTTCAGGCGAACCTTTGGCAATTACTTTTCCGTGGTCAAGCACGCAAATTCCCTCGCAAAGATTCATAACAAGGTTCATATCGTGTTCTATAAGCATAACTGCAATATTGAAAGTATCTCTTATACGGCGAATGTTCTCCATAAGCTCGGTTGTCTCCGACGGGTTCATACCTGCCGCAGGCTCGTCAAGGAGAATTATTCCCGGATGAGTTGCGAGGGCACGAACAATCTCGAGTCTTCTCTGCGCACCGTAGGGAAGTGAACCCGCCTCACGGTCTGCCATATCCGCCATATTAAAGAAATCGAGAAGCTCCATCGCTTCCTCTTTCGCCTTTTTCTCTGACTTTTTATATCCAAAAAGTCTTGTAACAGACGCATAGAGAGGCTGATGTATGGAATTGTGCATTCCTACCTTTACATTATCAAGAACCGACATATTGGAAAAAAGTCGTATGTTCTGGAATGTTCTTGCGATACCCATTTTATTAATCTGGGCAGTAGTCTTTTTCGCTGTAATATGCCCGTCGAGCATAATTGTTCCTCTTGTGGGTTGATATACATTTGTAAGAAGGTTGAAAACTGTTGTCTTTCCCGCACCGTTAGGGCCGATAAGACCTGATATTTCTGTTCTTCCTACTGTAAGTGACAAATCGTCAACCGCAACAAGTCCTCCAAAGTCTATACCGAGGTGGTGCGTCTCAAGTATGGGAGTTTTATCAAGGTCACATTCGGGAACAATTGCGTTACTCGGAAACGGAACCATTTTTCTCTCACTCATTTAGCGCACCTCCTTCTTCAGAAGCAGTCTTTTTAGCAAAAAGCTTTTCTCTTATATTTTCTATACGCTGTTTCAGTTTATCGCTGTTTGTAGCAAGCATAACTGCTATCAAAACTACTGCGTATATAAGCATACGATAGTCGGAGAATTCACGCAGAAGCTCAGGCAACATATAAAGAAGCGTTGTAGCTATAATTGTGCCCGGGATATTTCCCATTCCGCCAAGGACTACGAATACCAATATTAAAATTGACGTATTAAAGTCAAACTTCTTTGCAGCTATGGTCGAGAAGTTCATCGCATAAAGAGCACCCGCCATACCTGCAAGCATTGCAGAAATTATAAAAGCAGTAAGCTTGTACTTTGTAATATTTATTCCAACAGACTCAGCCGCAATTCTGTTGTCACGGATTGCCGTAACAGCACGGCCTGTCTTACTATTTATCAAATTCAAAACAACAAACAGAGTGAACAATACAAGCAAAACTCCCGAACCGAAAGTCGCTATTTTGGTAATTCCCACTGCACCCTGCGGGCCTTTGAGAACTACATCCTCTGCCGCAACGCCGAGTGCCTCCACACTGTTCATACTAAAATGAATTCCGCTCTTGTCAACGCCTATATACAGACAGTTGATTATATTCTTTATAATCTCACCGAATGCAAGCGTAACTATCGCAAGATAATCACCGCGAAGACGTATAACGGGAATTCCGATTATAAGACCTGCGATACCTGCCATAAGTCCGCCTATAATGATTGCAACAAGCAAGCGAACAGGGTCAGGGACAGCTAAGCCCTGCATACAAGCAACAGTTATTACGCCCGTGAAAGCTCCAACGCTCATAAATCCTGCGTGTCCTAAACTGAGCTCGCCCAAGAAACCTACCGTAAGGTTAAGCGATATAGCCATTACGATGTAAGCACAAATCGGGACAAGCTGACCTTTTATGGAATTGTTTACCATTCCCGCAGCAAGCATAGGATATAAAATCACAAAGGCTAGTATAATCATGCCGTATGACTGAATATTTGTGCGGGTGAATTTACTTAAATTTTTAAATTTATTCATAACACACCTCACACCTTTTCCGTAATTTTCTTGCCAAGAATACCTGTCGGCTTAACAAGAAGAACTACTATCAATATAGCAAATACAATCGCATCAGAAAGTGCAGTCGAAATATATGTTTTACTGAATATTTCAATAAGACCGAGCAATATTCCGCCAAGCATTGCACCGGGGATAGAGCCTATTCCGCCGAATACTGCAGCGGTAAACGCCTTAATGCCGGGCATAGAACCTGTTGTCGGCACCAATGACGGATATGCAGAACAAAGCAATACTCCCGCAATTGCGGCAAGGGCACTTCCTATCGCAAATGTAAGCGATATGGTAACATTTACATTAATGCCCATAAGCTCTGCTGCATCCTTATCCTCCGAAACCGCACGCATAGCCTTTCCCATGCGTCCTTTTTTGGTAAATAAGGTAAGTGCTATCATAATGAGCACGCAGGCAGCCACGGTAAAAATTGATTCAAAGGTAATTATTACTCCGCCGCCGAAAATGCTTATTGCATCAAATGGAACTATTGATGAGAATGTCTTGGGAGCACTTCCCCATATAAGCAAGGCAATATTCTGCAAAAAGTAGCTTACACCGATTGCAGTAATAAGAACTGCAAGCGAACCCGCTCTGCGCAAGGGCTTGTACGCAAGACCCTCGATTGTTATTCCGAGAAGAGTACATACAATCATTGCTATAACAACCGAAACTATCGGAGGAAGTCCAAGATATGTAGTTGCACAAAAAGATATATATGCACCTATCATAATTACATCGCCGTGTGCAAAGTTAAGCATTTTCGCAATTCCGTAAACCATTGTGTAACCGAGCGCGATAATAGCGTAAACACTGCCGAGGCTTATTCCGTTTATCAGATTAGAAAGAAAAGTCATTTCTGCACCTCTGTTATTTCATAAATATAAACAGAAGGTGCCGTGCGCTACACGGCACCTTCCTTAAAAAATTACATACCTACGTATACGCCGTTCTGAATTACCATACCCTTAGGTTCCTTAGAAACCTCACCGCTGGTTGCCCAAGTCATACCAAGACCTGTAAGACCGTCAAACTTGAATTCTGCACTTGTGAATTCAGCAACAAGCTTGTCACCGATTTCCTGTGCTGTCATTTCAGCAGTAATACCCTGGTTGTTGCAAGCCTTATAGATTGCCATGATACAATCGTAAGCGTCTGCAGCAAACTGGTTGGGAATTTCGCCAAACTTTTCCTGATACTTTGCAACGAAGCTCTTTGTCATCTCGTCTTCTGCATCAGCAGTAAAAGGTGTAAGAAGCATTACGCCCTCTGCAAGTGATGTGTCGAAGTTTTCGAGAGTCAAGATTCCGTCCATACCATCAACGCCGAAGAACTTGGGCGCATACTGCATCTTGTCTGCCTGAGCAAGAATGAGTGATGCAGGTGTGTAGTAGATGGGAAGGAATACGAGGTCAGCGTCTGCTGCCTTAACTTCGTTGAGCTGTGATGTGAAGTCATTTGCAGAATCATCTGTAAATGTCTTTACACATACAACGTTAAGACCGAGTGTTTCAGCCTCTGTGATGAACTTCTGGTAGATACCTGTTGAGTATGCATCAGAGTTGTTGTAGATTATAGCAATCTTTGAACCGAGGTTCTGGTTCTTGATGTACTGTGCAGATGCAACACCCTGGTTGGGGTCAGTAAAGCACATCTGGAACATCTTATCCTTGCCATTGATTACATCTGTTGAAGATGCTGAAGGTGTAAGAGCGAAGATGCCGTCAGCGTTTGTTTCAGCAGATACTGCGATACAAGGCTGAGTTGTAACTGTTCCGAGTGAAATCTGCATACCCCAGTCCTTGAGGTTGTTGTATGCGTTTACTGATTTCTCTGCGTCGTTCTCGTCGTCCTCGAACTTAAGCTCGAACTGAAGACCGCCCATAGCGTTTACGTCTTCAACAGCGATTTCAGCTGCGTTCTTTACAGCCTGTCCGTAGATTGCAGCCGCACCTGTGATCGGACCGATGCCGCCGATTTTGATAGCGCCTGTTGTTGCTGTCTGCTCGCCCGCATTACCGCAACCGGTCAATGCAACTGCAAACATAGCAACTGCTAAAATAAGACTTGCAATTTTGGTAAACTTTTTCATTGTTAACCACTCCTTAAATAAATTTATTTTGTTTTTAATTTTTTAACATTTTTTAATATTATCACATTTTTCTTTGTGTGTCAAGAAATCAAACTAAACTACATTTAATTTTATTTATAATAGCCAAAAAACTGAATTCTATTGACAAAATCAGGGAATCGTTATATAATAGTGGAACAAATATTACATTATTCGGCTATGTGCAGAGTGCGGCGAATAATGTTATTTTATTCTCTGCCCGACGCGAAAACGGAATTTTCGCAAAAAATATTTAAAGAAAGAGGGATTTTAAGATGAAACTTAAAAAAATCTTGGCTTCAATCCTTTGCATAGCAATGGTATTGAGCACAATGGGCACAGTTGTTTTTGCGGAAGA
>CALDQB010000025.1 GCA_937911665.1 uncultured Clostridia bacterium
CTCTCCACTGCAGGTAACAACCGTCTTGGCGGTGACGACTTCGACCAGAGAATTATCAACTGGATGATTGAAGAATTCAAGAAGTCCGACGCTATCGACCTTACAAACGACAAGCTTGCTATGCAGCGTCTTAAGGACGAAGCTGAAAAGGCTAAGATTACTCTTTCCGCAACTCCTTCCGCTTCCATTTCCATTCCTTACATCACAGCAGACGCTACAGGTCCTAAGCACCTCAATATGACTCTCACACAGGCTAAGTTCAACGAGCTTACTTCCGACCTCGTTCAGTCCACAATGGGTCCTGTTAAGCAGGCTCTCTCCGACGCAGGTCTCAAGCCTTCCGACATCAAGAAGGTTCTTATGGTTGGTGGTTCTTCCAGAATTCCTGCTGTTCAGGAAGCTGTAAAGAGCTTTATGGGTCAGGAACCATTCAAGGGCATCAACCCTGACGAATGTGTTGCTATCGGTGCTGCACGTCAGGCTGCAGTTCTCGGCGGTGAAGAAACAGGCGTATTACTTTTAGACGTTACTCCCCTTTCACTTGGTATCGAAACAATGGGTGGAGTATTTACAAAGCTTATCGAAAGAAATACTACCATTCCTACAAACAAGAGTCAGATATTCTCAACCGCTGCAGACAATCAGACAAGTGTTGAAATTCACGTGCTTCAGGGCGAGCGTGAAATGGCAGCTTATAACAAAACTCTTGGAAGATTTAGTTTGAGCAACATTCCTCCTGCACCCAGAGGCGTTCCGCAGATTGAGGTTACATTCGACATCGATGCAAACGGTATCGTAAACGTTTCTGCAAAAGACCTCGGCACAGGTTCAGAACAGAAGATTACTATTACCTCGGGTACAAACTTATCCGACGAAGATATCGAAAAGGCAGTAAAAGAAGCCGAAAAATTCGCAGCAGAGGATAAGAAGAAAAAAGAAGAGGTTGATACCCGTAACGGAGCAGACAGTCTTGTTTACCAGACAGAAAAGACTCTCGGTGAGCTTGGTGACAAAATCACCGATGACGAGAAGGCATCAGTTCAGGCAGAGGTTGATAAGCTCAAGGAACTTTTAAAGAATGCAGAGCTTGATGTTGAAGCTGTAAAAGCGCAGACAGAGGCACTCCAGAAGAGCTTCTATGCGATTTCTGAAAAGCTCTATGCTCAGGCACAGCAGGAAGCTGCCGCTCAGGGTGCAGACACACAGGCAAACAATGCAGATAACGTTGTTGATGCAGAATTTACAGAGGTAAATGACGATAACAAATAATGACTCTACTTTTTAAGGGGCTTATTGATTATGGCAGATAAAAGAGATTACTATGAGGTGCTCGGCGTTGGCAAGAGCGCCTCTCCCGATGAAATAAAAAAGGCATACCGCAAGCTTGCCAAAAAGTACCACCCCGACCTTAACCCTGATGATAAAGAGGGGGCAGAGGCGAAATTCAAAGAGGCAACCGAAGCTTACGAGGTTTTGAGCGACAGTTCAAAAAAGCAAAAGTATGACCAGTTCGGTCACGCTGCATTCGACCAGACTGCAGGCGGCGGCTACGGCGCAGGCGGTTTTGGCGACTTTGATATGGGCGATATATTCAGCAGCTTTTTCGGCGGCGGTTTTGGCGGATTTGGCGGTCAAAGACAGAACCCCAATGCAGCAAGACGCGGACGCGACCTTGCATATAACATCGATTTATCATTTGAAGAAGCGTGTTTTGGTACAGAACGCGAGATAAACATAAACCACCTAGAAAAATGTTCCGAGTGTGGAGGCAGCGGTGCAGCAAAGGGAACATCCCCCTCCACCTGTCCTACCTGTAACGGTTCAGGTCAGGTTAGAACTGTTCAGCGTACTGCATTTGGAAATTTCCAAAGCGTTCGTCCCTGTGACAGTTGCGGAGGAACAGGAAAGATAAACAAAAATCCGTGTCAGCATTGTTCAGGAGAGGGAAATGTCCGCAGAGGCAAAAAGGTTCGCGTTAAAATCCCTGCTGGAATTGACAACGGGCAACAGGTTTATGTAAGGGGCGAGGGCGATGCCGGAACAAACGGCGGCTCCAGCGGTGACCTTATCTTGAACGTTCGGGTTCGCAACCACAAAATTTTTGTTCGTCAGGGCTATGACATATTATGCGATTACCCCATCTCCTTTGTTCAGGCAACCTTGGGAGCAGAGGTTATGGTACCTACAATTGACGGAAAGGTATCCTACTCCATTCCCGAGGGAACTCAATCGGGAACTGTTTTCCGTTTAAAAGGAAAGGGAATTCAAAAAATTAATTCTACCCAAAGAGGCGACCAGTACGTCACCATTAAAGTAGAAATTCCTAAAGGGCTTTCGGAAAACCAAAAGGATATTCTTCGTCAGTTTGACGAAAATGTAGACCCGTCAAAATATAAACAACGCAAATCATTTTTTGACAAAATGAAAGATATTTTGAAATAAGTTAAAAAGCACAGAACCCCTGTGCTTTTTGGCATATATTAAGTGAGGAAAATTATGGATTGGATTAAAACAACTATTACAACCACAACCGAAGGCATAGATGCGGTTTGCGGACAGCTTTTGGAACTCGGCATAAGCGGTATTGAAATCGCAGATAAAGACGATTTTAAAGAATTTCTTGAAAATAACAGAAAGTATTGGGATTACGTTGATGAAGAGCTTGAACGTTTGAAAGATGCAGACACGCAAATTACATTCTATCTGTCCTGCGGAGCTGCGGGCATAGAGCAGTTATCCGCCGTAAAGGCATCAATGGAAAGTCTTAAAGCTTTCGATACAGAGAAGATTTTCGGTTCTCTTGATATAACAACCGATAATGTGCGTGACGAGGATTGGTCTGAAATATGGAAGCAATACTTCCATCCAATTCCCGTTGGCGAGAAAATCCTCATTTGTCCTGCGTGGGAATCCCCCAAAGACACAGATGGCAGAACTGTTTTCACAGTTAATCCCGGAATGAGTTTTGGTACAGGTTCTCACCCGAGCACCCGATTCTGCCTTGAAGAGATTGAAAAAAATCTTAAAGACGGCGACAGCATCCTTGACCTTGGATGCGGTTCGGGTATACTCTCAATTACCGCACTTTTACTTGGTGCAAAAAGTGCAGTTGCCGTAGATATTGATTCAAACGCAACTGATGTTGCATATACTAATCTTGAGCTTAACAAGCTCTCACGCGATAATTATATTACATACACAGGCGATATTACTTCCGATGCGGCTCTTCGCGATAAGCTCGGCAAGCACGAACTTGTAATCGCCAATATAGTTGCTGATGTTATAATTTCCCTTGCTCCTTATGTTCGCAGCTTTATGAAAGAGAATGCCACTTTTATCTGCTCGGGAATTATTTTGGAGCGTCTTGAAGAAGTAAAGGCGGCACTTAGTGAAAACGGACTTGAAATAACAAATATTAAAACTGATGATGAATGGGCGGCTATCACCGCACGATAAGGATAATAGGATGAGAAGATTTTTTACTGAACCTCAGAATATCGCCGAAAATAAGGCTAGAATTTTCGAAGATGCCTCTCACATAACTAAAGTTCTTCGCATGAACATCGGCGACGAAATACTGATTTTTGACGGCACGGGCTACGAATACACCGCTCGGCTAACCGCTCTTGATAAGGAAAGATGCGAAGCCGAAATTACTTCCTCGCAATTTTCCAATCAGGAAGCACCTGTAAAGGTTACTATTTATCAGGGAATACCTAAATCGGGGAAAATGGAAGGCATAATTCAAAAGTCTGTTGAGCTTGGCGTTTACGCAATTGTTCCCGTCGCTATGGACAGATGCGTTTCAAAGCTTGATAATGGGAAAAAAGAGCTTGAGAAAATAAAGCGTTGGAACAAGGTTGCCGTTGAAGCGGCTAAGCAGTGCGGCAGAGGTATACTTCCCGAAGTTATGCCTCCTCTTACTTTTGACAAGGCACTGCTCGATGCAAAGAATTCAGAGCTTGTCCTTATGCCTTATGAAATGCTCGGGCATATGGGTGTGTCAAGTTTAAAAACGGCACTTAAAGAATCGAACGCAAAAAGCGTTGCGGTTATAATCGGGCCTGAAGGCGGTTTCTCTGACGGCGAAGCCGATAGGGCAAAGGACTCGGGCGTAACACTTGTCGGTCTTGGCAGGCGTATTCTCCGCACCGAAACCGTAAGCAGCGCAATTCTCTCGGCTATAATGTACGAAAAAGGTGAGTTTTAAAATAGCCCCGATAAAAATCGGGGCTATTCTTATGCAGTCTTTATCTGCAAGCGAAGTTTGTCGGCAATCATTGCTATAAATTCAGAGTTAGTAGGCTTACCCTTTGAGTTTGCAATCGTATATCCAAAAAACGAATTTAAAATTTCGGTATCACCTCTGTCCCACGCAACCTCGATGGCGTGTCTGATTGCACGCTCTACACGGCTTGGCGTAGTATTAAAATCCTTTGCGACAGTTGGATATAGCTCCTTGGTAATCGAATTGATAATATCAAGATTATCAATTACCATAATAATTGCGTGACGCAAATACTGATAGCCTTTTATATGAGCGGGTATTCCTATCTCGTGAATGATTTCAGTAACCATCATTTCTATATTCACAGGTTCACTTTTAGACGCTTGGAGCGGAATAATTCGGTTTTCGTTTTTATCTACGCTTCCTTCATCTATATTTTCAGAAGTATTTGCAAACATCTGTATTCTGTCAAGAAGCACCTCGAAACTTATAGGCTTCTGCATAAAATAGTCAGCACCTAAAGCAACCGCATTATTTGTAATCTTATCATTTCGGATTGCGCTTACAACAATAACAGTCGGACGCTTTGCGATTTTCATTCTTTCCATTCTTTCAAGAACGCCCATTCCGTCAAGGTTCGGCATTATGATATCAAGAATTAAAACATCAGGCTCTCCTGCTTCTATCATCGAAATGGCTTCAAGCCCGTCATACGCACAACCGATTACTGAAAGATTTTCTCTCTGGTCAAGAACTCTTGCAAGGACGTCTGCATACTCCTTATCGTCATCTGCTATAAGTACTTTTAGTTTTCGCATAAAATTATTCTGCATAATCTGCACTCCTTTGTTAATTTGTTTGTCTTATATCTATATTATTAACATAATTTCCATATTTTGTCAATAGATATTTTGAAAAAAAATTGGAAATTTCTTGAAATTTTCGTAAAGTACAGAAGAAAACCGCACAATCACGCCTTTTGAGCGATATTATGCGGTAGTATTTTTATTTCATATTAATTTGAGTAAATCTCCATGAGTCTTCACACATCTCATCAATTCCGCGTTCTGCTGTCCAACCAAGTTCAACTCTTGATTTTTCAGTATCGGCATAACACATTCCGATATCACCGGGGCGACGGGGTGCTACAACATACTTAAGAGGTTTTCCGCACGCTTTTTCATACGCTTTCAAAACCTCAAGAACGCTGTAACCATTACCTGTTCCAAGGTTATATGCCTCTACCCCTGTCTGTCCGCTCACCTTCTCAAGTGCTTTTATATGTCCCAGACTTAAGTCAACCACGTGAATGTAATCTCTTACGCCTGTTCCATCAGGGGTATCATAGTCATCGCCAAAAACATTAAGATGCTCTCTCATTCCAACCGCAACCTGTGCAATGTAAGGCACAAGATTATTGGGGATACCATTTGGATTTTCGCCGATAAGACCGCTCTTGTGTGCACCTATCGGGTTAAAGTATCTAAGAAGCGCGATACTCCATTCGTTGTCCGAAACATAAATATCCCTCAGGATATTTTCTATCATAAGCTTGGTGCTTCCGTACGGATTTGTTGTAGAAAGAGGAAAGTCTTCCTTTATCGGCACTGATTTTGGAGAGCCGTATACAGTTGCAGATGAAGAGAAAACCAACTTCTTGCATCCATATTCTCTCATTACCTCGCAAAGCACCAAGGTTGAACCGATGTTATTGTGATAATATTCTATCGGCTTTGCAACAGATTCTCCTACCGCTTTAAGCCCTGCAAAGTGAATAACCGAATCAATTTTATTCTCTTTAAAGATTTGTTCTACCTTATCTTTATCGAGCAAATCTGCTTCGTAAAATTTGAAATCCTTACCCGTAATCTGCTTGATTTTATCAATCATCTCGGGTTTTGAATTAGAGAAGTTGTCAATAACCGCAATTTCATATCCAGCGTCTAACAGTTCAACGCAAGTATGACTTCCAATAAATCCCGCTCCGCCTGTTACAAGTACCATAGTATAATTCCTCCTGAATAAATTTTTATTTAACAAGCAAGGTTGCAATCTCAAAATTAGAAAGTTTAACCTGCACACTGTTTCCTTTGCCTATCTCTTCAATAGGATTTTCCATCATATCACACAATAATATATTCTCCGCGTCAAAGCCAAGACTTATTTTAGCATTAGTCTTCTTGCCCCACGCGTCATACAAACGAACAATTATGCCGTCACCGTTCTCCGCCTTCTTGACAGTTTCTATCACGACATTTTCGCTGTCACAAGAAACAAGGCTGAATTCTTCGGGCAGATTGCCATTTCCACTTGCAGAGATACAAGTCATCGGTCTGTTTAAAAGATACGCTTCATTTATAGTTCCGCCCTGACGGAATCCGTCCTTATGGGGATAGAGCGAATATGTAAACTCGTGAATTCCCTGATCTGCTTCGGGATTGGGATATGTACCGCACTTGATAAGTGTGAGGGTGATTTCGTTTCCTTTTGCACTATATCCGTACTTGCAGTTATTAAGAAGACTCACGCCATAGCCTTCTTCGGAGAGGTCGCCCCATTTCTGTGCGCAAACCTCAAACTTTGCCGCATCCCAGCTTGTATTCTCATGATTGGGGCGTTCTACATTACCAAACTGTATTTCGTAATTTGCCTTATTTGTATGAACAGTAGTCGGGAAATGAGTCTTTAAGAGAACGTGGTCCTCATGCCAATCAATCACATTATCAAAATCAATCCTGCGACTATTGCTGTAAACCTTTATAGTTTGTGTAATGGTTGATTTCATATAATCGCGGACAATCTTAAATCCGCCATAGCCGTTTCCTGAAAGGCTCTCAACAGATTTAACATTGTTTACCTTCCACATCTTCTGCTTATAGTAATTGGTAATCTCCCAGTTGTCGAAATCCTTGGGATAATCTTCGTATACACAAAGCTGATTTGCAAGAGTACCGTCTGCTACAACCTCTCTGTCATTGTCCTTATCATAAACAGAGGTAATATTCATATCCTCATCAAAGCTGATTGTGTAATGTCCGCTCTCTATTTTTCTGTCTGATACTTTGACTTCGGCTTGTTCTTCCTCCTTTATGACTCTCCAACCCATTGCGGGAATATCCTTTGCATATACAAGCTTGTCATTACATTCTACATAACCCGATGCTTTAAATGAGTTCGGATTATATACAAGCATACCGCTTTTAGAAACATTGTCCGCAATGACCTTGAGTTTATCCGCCTTTATGGCTCCCACTTCTTTATAAACACCCGCATATTGTCTGTCACTTTCATCATATACTTCCTTTATTGATGAACCAGGAATAATATCGTGGAACTGATTGAGAAGAAGAACCTTCCAGTTTCTCTCGAATTCTTCAGCGGGATAATTTCCGTCCTTTAACAATTCATCAATAACAGAGAGTGTTTCGGCTTCCTGACAAAGAAATTCGCACTGTCTGTTAAACTTCTTGTTTCTTGCCATCGAGGTATATGTTCCGCGATGGAATTCAAGATACAGCTCTCCTACCCATCTGGGAATTCTGCCCATTATCTCGCAGCTTTCTTTAAAGTTCTTTTCAACATCATTTAAAAATGTTGTAACACTGCTCATTTTTGCTTTAGGCATTCCAGGGAGTCCGTATTCAAGGCGTCGCTCTGTTTCTATCATTTCCGCAGTAGCACCGCCGCCACCGTCACCATAACCGAAAGTAACTATTGCCTCGTTACTGAAATCCTTTTGCTGATATCGCTCCCACGCACCCTTAAGCACATCGGGGTTTACGGGTGCCGAATATGCAGTTGTATTTGCAAGGGGATGGTTTGGGTCCTTTATATAGTTTTGCGCCGTCATAAAATATGTAAAGATTTCCGTTCCGTCAATACCTTCCCAGAAGAAAGTATCATACGGAAGCTGATTTGACTCACTCCAGCTGATTTTAGAGGTAACAAACTTGTCAATGCCCGACTTTTTGAGTATCTGCGGAAGAGCCGCACTGTATCCAAATACGTCAGGAAGCCAGAGAAGTTTGCTGTCAACGCCGAATTCTTCCTTGAAAAATCTCTTACCATGCAGAATTTGACGTATTAAGCTCTCTCCTGATGAGAGGTTACAATCCGCCTCGAGCCACATTGCTCCCTCTGCTTCCCATCTGCCTTCGCGGATACGCTCCTTTACCTTTTCGTAAAGAGCAGGCTCTTCTTCTTTAAGATACTGATAAAGCTGAGGTTGCGAGGACATAAATGTATAATCGGGATACTTTTCCATCAGGCTCAAAACTGTTGCAAAGCTTCTCTGTACTTTTTCTTTTGTCTGGTCAAGGGTCCAGAGCCACGCAACATCTATATGTGTATGTCCAACGTAGCTTACGATTGCATCGCTGTTTCCGCATACCTTTTCGAAATACTCTTCTTTAAGATATCTTCTCGCCTCGGCAACACTCTTGTAAAAGGCATCTGTCTTACCGCCACGGAAATCTATTCTGTTGCATCCCTGTTCAAGATGCTTGAGAGTCTTTATATATGTATAATCTGACGGAGGATAGCAAGCGAGAACCTCGTAGGGTACCTGCAAATCATAATAGAGATCCTTTACGGGTATATCAATCTTATTTACATTAAGCATAACCTCTATGTGCTTATCAATCATACCCACATAGAAATAAAGCATAACTTTATATTCAGTATCGGGTTTAAGCGATGCACGGCGGTGATTTAAGTCAATACCCTGAACAATCTCGCCGTTTAAATAAAGCAATCCCTGCGGGTTGATAGCATCCCATTCGCCGTCACTGCCCGTTATAACCTCTAATACAAATTCCTTGTTGTCTTCAGCAGACGGGGTTTTGATTTCAGTATAAAACCAAAAATGACCGTCCTTGCCCGAAACACGTTGGTTTCTCACAAATGGCTTCCATGTATCATCGACCACAGGGTATTCCTGCGCTTTTTTATAATCAGTTTCAATATATTTAAGCTCTGGAATTTCATAAACGTTTTCTTCAATAAGGGTTTTTAACTTTTCGCACGTTACCCTTACTTTATCTTTAACAAATTTATCCATTATAAATTCCTCCTCACACTTTTAAAAGCTTACAATTAGTATAGCATACGCACTTTTTAAATGCAATATCTATTTCTCTATTCGAGCCATTTTGCAAGAAAAAATATCCACCCGCAAAAACTTATGCAGATGGATACTTATTGCACTATTATTCCCACTCAACTTTTGGAAAGTTAATCATTGTGTTTTTCCTTGTCTTATCATGATTTTATTATCCGTATTTTCCATTTTTCATCATGGTGATTTTTTTCCTAAAATTTTTGTACTCAAACTGTACTAACAAAACTACTCAATACAATTTTGAATAATCTTTACCAGAACATTATAGTTATCAACAGACAATATTGATGCTTCCAAGAGTTCCTCTTTATCTACATTTCCCCAATTCAGGTCATATCCCATGCGCTTTGCCATAAGGCGAATAAACTCACGGATAGAACGACCATTGCCTTCTCGGAATGGATGTATAATGTTGAGTTCCGCCATTACATATGCTAAATTATCAAAAATCTTTTCCTCATCAGTTTCCTTTAGCATATTTTTCTCTTTTATTTTGACAAACACCTTATCAAGCTCTCTATCAATCAAATTCGGCGGATAAAACATCGTATCCGCTTTACTTATTTGCTCTCGTCTGATTTTTCCTGCAAAAGAGTAAATATCCTCAAAAATAAACTTGTGTATATTCATAAGATGTGCTTTTGAAAAATTACCCTTAATGGGATTTTTGAAAAGTTCCATTTGCTTGATTAATGTAATTTCTTCTTCAGCAGTTTTGAGAAGCTTGTTATCCCTTATATTTAATTTGTTTTTCAACACATTACTATCATGATAGCAATAGCTAGATTGTGTGGTTGTATAAACATCATATTTTGAAAACATAATTACACCCTCTGCATGTATTTAAGCTTCAATTCTTCGATTACATCAGTATAGCTTACTTTACCACTGTCAATTCTTTTGAGGTTTTTAATACTTTCCTCACTAACAGTCATACCTTCAACTGCAAAAGTTCCTTTTAGATTCTTTAAATTACTTTCAAAATCTTTAGATGCCATATCTGTTTTGTTTCTCCAATCTGTGTATTTCCCTGATTTAATTCTTGCATCAGCGGGTTTCTCTGCATCTTTCGGCAGAAGCCAAGCACCTGCAATTTTCTTTGCTCCAACAATTCTACCCTCATTACACAAAACAGTAATTCTTCTTACAGAAATCCCCCACATTAAACTTGCTTCTTTTATTGTTAGTATATCCATTTCAACACCTCATTTTTCTATATTATATACCAAAAGTAGAACAATGTCAATATTTTAATAATTTGAGATGATTTTGAGTAAAATATTTTCATAATATACAGTGATAATACTGAAAAAATGAAAAATGCAGACAGCTAAAATAACTGTCTGCAAAATGAACGAATATAAATTAAATTTGTATTATTCCCACTCTATTGTGCCGATTGGCTTGGGGGTAAGGTCAAGAAGAACGCGGTTGATACCGGGTACTTCTTTGGTAATTCTGTCTGTTATAAGATGCAAGAGTGAATATGGAATTTCTTCGATTGTTGCCGTCATTGCATCCACAGTATTGACCGCACGGATGATTGCGGGCCAACCCTCATAGCGCTTATCGTCCTTAACGCCAACGCTCTTAAAATCGGGAACAGCAATAAAATACTGCCACACCTTGCCGGCGAGTCCGTGATTTGCAAATTCCTCTCTCAAAATTGCGTCTGCCTCGCGGAGTGCCTCTAATCTATCTCTTGTTATAGCGCCAAGGCAACGCACGCCAAGTCCGGGACCCGGGAAAGGCTGACGGTTTACCATTTCATCAGGAAGACCGAGTGCAGAGCCTACAACGCGGACCTCGTCCTTATAGAGAAGCTTTACAGGTTCAACAAGCTCAAACTCCATATCTTCAGGAAGTCCACCAACGTTATGATGAGCTTTTACACCATCAGATTCCAGAATATCGGGGTATATAGTTCCCTGTGCAAGAAAAGATATTCCTTCGAGCTTTCCTGCTTCTTCATCAAATACCTTTATAAACTCTCCGCCTATAATCTTTCTCTTTGTTTCGGGAGCTTCAACCCCCTCAAGAAGACCAAGGAAACGGTCTGTTGCATCAACATAGATAAGATTTGCATCAAGCTGATTTCTGAAAACTTCAACAACCTGCTCACTTTCACCCTTACGCATAAGACCATGGTTTACGTGAACACATACAAGCTGTTTGCCAATCGCTTTAATCAAAAGAGCCGCAACAACAGAAGAATCTACTCCGCCAGAGAGGGCAAGGAGAACCTTTTTGTCACCCACCTGCTCGCGAACTTCTTTAACCTGCTCGTCAATAAAGGCATTGGCAAGCTCTGCTGTTGTTATACGTTCCATTGTTTCGGGACGCTTATTGTTTTGCATAAATCATTCCTCCGTTTGTCATATTTATTTTTATCGAAAGTTAATTACCTATCAAATAGCGGTGTAGAAAAATATCTCTCCGCTGTATCGGGAAGAACAGTTACAACTGTCTTGCCCTTTCCAAGCTTTTTTGCAAGTTTTATTGCGGCAGCAACATTCGTTCCGCTGCTGATACCGCACATAATTCCCTCTAAAGAGGCGAGTTTTTTGGAAACATCAATGGCTTCCTCATCTTTTACTACGCAAATATCGTCATATATATCGCAGTTCAGTATTTCAGGGATAAGTCCATCCCCTATCCCCATCTGGATATGTGTTCCTACAGAACCACCCGATAAAATGGCAGCATTTTCAGGCTCCACTGCCCAGATTGTCATATCGGGATTTTCTGCCTTTAAAACCTCGCCAATTCCGGTGATAGTTCCACCCGTACCAATTCCCGAGCAAAAGCCGTGGATAGCTCCGCCCACCTGTTCTATAATTTCCCGTCCCGTACATATGCGCTGAATTTCGGGGTTTGCAGGATTTTCAAACTGTTGAGGCACAAAAACATTCTGGTCTTCCGCCTTCATTTTCATCGCAAGGCGAAGACACTCTTCTATACAAGCACCAATATTCCCCGCATCGTGAACGAGTATAACCTCTGCCCCGTAATGCTCAACCAACAGACGTCTCTCTTCACTTACAGAGTCAGGCATAATAATTTTTGTCTTATACCCTTTTACTGCCCCTACAAGTGCAAGCCCTATCCCCTGATTACCGCTCGTTGGTTCTACGATGATAGTATCAGGACCGATAATACCTCTCTGTTCGGCATCACAAATCATATTATAAGCAGTTCTCGTTTTTATAGAACCGCCTACATTAAGACCTTCAAACTTAACGAGGATTTCTGCACTTTCGGGACCTGCAAGATGATTGAGGCGTATCATAGGCGTATTGCCTATCGCCTCAAGAATATTATTATATATCATTTAATCATTCCCTACTGAAATAATGCACTTTCATTCATATTATTATATGACAAAATCCTCAGAAAAGCAATAGTATTTAGGATAGATTTTAAATTTTTGTGTAAGTTTTCCAAAGCAAGCTCTTGTAAAACAAAGAACTCTTGAGAATATTCTCAAGAGTTCTTTTATAATATAATCGATTAGATTTCAGCAAAGTACTTGATTGTTCTAACCATCTGGCTGGTGTAGCTGTTCTCGTTATCATACCAAGAAACAACCTGAACCTCGTAAAGGTCATCAGCAATCTTTGCAACCATTGTCTGTGTTGCATCGAATAATGAACCGTAACGGATACCGATGATATCTGAAGAAACGATTTCATCTTCGTTGTAGCCGAATGAATCAGAAGCTGCTGCTTTCATAGCTGCGTTGATTCCCTCAACTGTAACGTCGCTACCCTTAACAACTGCTGTAAGGATTGTTGTAGAACCTGTTGGAACAGGAACTCTCTGTGCAGAACCGATAAGTTTGCCGTTGAGTTCAGGAATAACAAGACCAATAGCTTTTGCAGCACCTGTTGAGTTAGGAACAATGTTAACAGCACCTGCTCTTGCACGTCTGAGGTCACCTTTTCTGTGAGGACCGTCAAGAATCATCTGGTCGCCTGTGTAAGCATGGATTGTAGCCATGATACCGCTCTGAATAGGAGCATAGTCATTGAGAGCTTTAGCCATAGGAGCTAAGCAGTTTGTTGTACATGAAGCAGCAGAGATGATTGTGTCATCAGCTGTGAGTGTGTCTTCGTTAACACTGAATACGATTGTTTTGAGGTCATTACCTGCAGGAGCAGAAATAACAACTTTTTTAGCTCCGGCATTTATGTGAGCCTGTGATTTTTCTTTTGAGCAGTAGAAACCTGTACATTCGAGTACAACGTCTACATCAAGAGCGCCCCAAGGACATTCGTTTGCATCTTTGATAGCGTAAATTTTAATTTCTTTGCCATCTACAGTGATAGAATCTTCACCTGCAACAACGGTGTGACCGTCGTATCTGCCCTGTGATGAGTCATACTTTAAAAGATGAGCAAGCATTTTAGGATCTGTAAGGTCATTGATAGCTACAACCTCATAACCTTCTGCACCAAACATCTGTCTGAATGCTAAACGGCCAATACGGCCAAAACCATTAATAGCAACTTTAACTGCCATTTTTGTTTCCTCCTTAAAATAAAATATTTTATTTGATTTATATTTTACTATAAATTTCTAAATTATGCAAGTAATACTGTTAAAAAATTAACACAAAAATTAGTCTGCTACATACACTTTTTTCATTACTATTGGTGAAACAGGACTTCCGTCTGCATTTGGTGCAAGTTTTGATATTTGGTCAAAAACATACAAACCATCTACTACTTTTGCAAAGCCTGCGTATGTGCCTTCAAGGCCTAAATCATCACCTAAAACAATCATAAACTTTGATGTTGCTGAATTATATTCATCCGGAAGATGACACATTGCAAGGGCACCTTTTGAAAGAGGCAAATCGTTGCTAAAGCCGTTTTTGGCAAACTCGCCGGTTATGGTATCTGTGTATTCTCCACTGGAGAGAGC
>CALDQB010000026.1 GCA_937911665.1 uncultured Clostridia bacterium
AAAAAAGCCTCCCTTGCCTAAAGGGAGGGGGACCACCGAAGGTGGTGGAGGGATACAAGAAGGGGTTTGTAAAACAATCCCACAGTCAGCTACGCTGACAGCTCCCTTTACACAAGGGAGCCTTCGTTAAGGTGCATCTAAACCTTATGAGTCGCAATTAATAACTTCATCAATAAGATGAAATAAATCAGCTATTATAAATATTGTTTTACAAATTAGAATGGTGATATTATGATGAGAAAATCTTTAATTGAATTTATTTTTGAAGCGGCGTCTATCGAGAGATGGAATGACCATATACGCCCGTCAAGAGGCTTTACAGAGCTTGATAAGCAATCGCATAAGATGATTTATGCATATGCTCTCTCTATGCTCTGTGACGGGGTTGACCGCCTTAAGCTTGTCGAGGGCGGAATTTTTGAATTTCTGCACAGGCTTGTTCTTACCGATATAAAACCACCTGTGTTTCATCGCTTGATGGAGGAAAAGGGGGAAGAGCTTAATAAATGGGCTCTTGAATCTGTAAAGAACGATACCCTTGACCTTCCTCGTAACTTCTACGAAAAGCTCGAAAGATATTTTCTTGATGAGAATTACGCAAAAAAGGAAAAAGAGATATTAGAGGCGGCACATTACCTTGCAACAAAATGGGAGTTTGATATCATTCATAATATGTGCAGCAGTTATTACGGAATAGAAAAAACACGAGCAGCTATCGACGAAAAGCTTGACACTTTCAGGGGGATTAAATACTTTGACGAATTTATAAACAATGCGGACTATCGTGGTTTTGTCAACCTTTTGGGTGAATTGAGATTCCAACAGAGGTGGTCGCGCTCACCGAGAATTCCTGAAACCTCGGTTTCCGGACATATGCTGCTTGTTGCAATACTGACATATCTATGCTCTTGCGAAACTGACGCCTGCGACGAAAGAATTGCAAATAATTTTATAGCGGGACTTTTTCATGATATTCCCGAGGTTCTCACAAGGGATATTGTATCACCCGTAAAGAATTCTGTCGACGGCCTTGATGAACTTATAAAATCTATTGAAGAAGAGCAAATGAAGCTTGTGCTCTATCCGCTTATTCCAAAGAGCTGGCAGGATGAAATATCTTACTTTACGAATGATGAGTTTAACAATAAAATCATAACTGATTCGGGAATAAAGATGGTAACGAGTGAAGAGCTTAACACTCATTACAATTTTGCAAAGTTCAAGCCCGTAGACGGTGAGCTCATTCGAGGTTGCGATCATCTTTCGGCTTGCATCGAAACTTACTTTTCGCACATATACGGAATTACAACGCATACTTTGCAAAATGGCAATCACGAGCTATGTGAGAAATACAGAAATAAAACCATATGCGGCATTAACTTTGGACCCTTGTTTGACTATTTTAAAATTTAACACAAATCACCCCCTTTGCATATAATGTAGGGGGTGATTTTATGGAAATAATTGTTTCGTTATTAGTCTGCTTTTTAGCGGTATACGGAGTATTTAAACTTTTGTGCGCAATTGCGGCATTTTTCCTCAACGAAAAATGTATAAAAGCCGAATTTATGCACGATTTAATCGCGATTGACGATAATTCTGAAAACATAGAGAATTATATTCGGGCAAAGGAAATAAAGGAGGATGGGCGCGATTTAATCATTCTTGACCATTCCACAAACGAGGAAATGAAAAAACTTCTGGCTATATTTGAAAATAACTTTTGTTTTGTAAAGGTAATGAGCGAAAGCGAATATATAGATTATATTACGAATAAATTGTAATATAACTAATTTTTCAGGAGCGGATACGCATGACATATAAATTGAGCGAACTTCGCACAAAGGAAATTATACATATAGCAGACGGCGAACGGCTAGGCTTTGTATCCGATGCAGAAATTGACTATGAAACAGGAAAAATATTGTCCGTTATTGTTTCCGGCACTTACAAAGCTTTTGGCATTTTGGGAAAAGAGCCTGATAAAGTAATTCCCTGGACAAAAATCAAAAAAATCGGTGAAGATTTAATAATTATTGATTAAAATTAAAATAGGTTTACATAATTATATTATGTAAACCTATTTTTCTGTTTTTTTATTTTTGACAGAGGATAAGGGGTTGCTTCGAACTGCATCGCGCATACGTTCGTTGCTTACATGAGTGTAAATCTCTGTTGTAGAGAGTTGCTTGTGTCCCAAAATTTCCTGAAGGACCCTTATATCAACACCTGATTGATGCATAAGTGTCGCAGCGGTATGGCGAAGCTTATGCGTTGTGTATTTTCTGGGGTCAAGACCAATTTTTTTGACATATTTTTCGACGGTATACTGAACTGTGCGCCGACTTATACGGCTGCCGCGCTCTGAAAGAAAAAGAGCGTTTTTGTCACGTGCCGTGGGAGTAATTTTGTTTCTCACGGGAATGTATTTGGTAATTGCGTCGATGCAAGCCTCGTTTAAATAAATGGTGCGTTCCTTTTGTCCTTTACCAATAACTGTCAATTTATCGTCCTGTATATCAGTAAGGTTAATTCCAACAAGTTCCGCAAGACGCATTCCACAGTTTAAAAATAGGGTAAGTATACAATAGTCGCGCACAGAATTTCTGCTGTCAACAGATGTCAGAAGAGATATGCTGTCATCAAGCGTAAAATGCTTCGGTAGTTGTTTTGTGATTTTTACGGATTCAAGCTCGGCTGTGGGATTAACTTCAATAAGTTTTGCTTTGTTTGAAACATATTTATAAAATGATTTGAGTGCTGCAATTTTACGCGCTCGAGCTGATGCAGAGTTGCCGCGCTCACGATTGAGATAATTTATGTACTCGTAGATTGTATTAAGATTTACAGACGCGATATGCTGGAGAGTGATTTTGTTAATGTCAAGTTTGTCAAAATCATCTGAAGCAGACGCCAGCCCAAAGTTAATCATTAAAAATCTATAGAAGATTCTGATATCATAAAAATATTCAGTTGTTGTTTTTGGAGATTTACCGAGGATGCTTTCGGTATATATAAGAAAAGACGAAAGCGGCTCGGGTATTCCGCTAAAGCTGCGCATAGCATTCAGCTCCTCTATCACATTGCACAAAATTTTTATTTTGTGCAATAATTGTATGAAATTATTATACACTCTTCTATGTGACTATTCAAGTGTTTTAGTGTTAATTTTATGTTACGGCGAGCAAAGTTTGCAGTTTTCGTTGCAAACGATAACCCTGTCTTCAAATAAAATCTTTATAGTTCTCAATAATTTTTTGTTTTTTGCACGTCCAATATTATGAATTATAATTTTTTCAGGCTGCATTGTCACCAGCAAGCTTATCAGCATATCGTCACAGCTCGCTTCCGTATCTTCTATTTCATTATAAAAAATATCAATCCATTCTTCTGTCACATCAATTCCGCTTGAATCGAAATATCGATATTCGCCATTTGATTTAACCGATATATTTATTGTGCCATAGCCGAGAGGCTCGGTTGCAATATAAAATTTTAGCATATCAATAAATTCGCAAAGCTCCTCTTCTGCCAAAATTTCATCAATAAAATCATCCGTTCTGTCTAAAATCAAGTCATCATAATCTTTCATCACGAACTTCATAAAACCATCAAGATTTATAACACAATATTCATTGGAAAAATCAACCAATTTTCGCACTACGTCAACCAAAATGTTATTATTTTCCATATCGTATACTTTTTTGATTACTTTTTCGTATATCAGATATCGGTCAAAGGTTGTTTTTGAAGTGTTATAGACCTCCAGATATCTGCATACTAAAAAAAAGACATAATCACGAATTATAAAATCCGCAAATGTCCCTGCAAGTTCAATAAAAGAGTTTTTTTCTATTATTATTTTAAATTCCTTATCATTTTCTTTAAGATTAAACCTGTTGCTCGCATCGCTAATGGGCAAATATAGGGCGATAGCAGGCAAAAGGCTTGTGGTTTTTACGGATTTTAAGACAATCTCATCCACCATATCACCTCGGGTACAATTATTCAAAAAATATTATACTCCCAAAGTCGCAAAGAGCTTTATCGGATAATTCTGCGTATTCACATCCATAAGTTTTTAGTGCATTTTTGATTTTGTTTTGGTTGGAATTTCCCTTTAAAGAACCACAGAGCAAAAGCTTGTTTTTAAAAAGTCCGCTGGCTCCGCCGACAAATCCATAATCAAATCCCTTTAATTTTACTGATCCGTGCTCAATAAGAATCGGGGTAATACCCTCTATTTCTTTTGTTGTATTAAAAATTCCTACATCTTCAGTAATAAATACATCGCTTGTGAGAGGGCAAATATTGCATTTTGCATAACCTTGATTTACGTGAATTATTTTGTATCCGTTTTCATTATAAAAATCGATTATACTTTTTTCTGCGTATTTTGTGTTGCATATAACAAATTTATCCACTCGTGCTATATTATATGCACAGATTGCGGGATAGGTTCCCTCTGCTTTGGTTCTGCCCTTTAAAATTTTTATATCTGACGGCAGAATTTCCGCGTAATATTCAGCAGTATCAGGGTGGCATACAGCGGTATCTGCGCTAATAAAATGAATTTGCATATCAGGATGAGTAGATACACTTTCGTCTTCGGTATAGATTTTTGCAGATTTATATACATCGCCAAATGCTTTGAGTTTTTCAATCATATTGTCAGGCATTTTTCTGTCAACTATGAAACTCATTTTAAAATCCCCTTTCACAAAAAATATTCTCTCTCATAAGATAATATCGACGAGCAAACTGCGGCCGGGTTGCTCTTTATAATAAATAAATCGGCTCGGAGTAATCTGAGCCGATTTTGACTGTATTATATTTAAGTTTTAGTCAAAACTAAAGTCAAGCGACTCTAAAAACCGAGGTGAAATACTATGTTGTCAACCGTTCCCTGCAGTGAGAGTGAATGTGTTTACCAAAATGACGGAATGTGCACGCTCGACACTGCAAAATCTCCCGATAAAAATAGCTTAAAAAACAAATCCTGCATCTACTTTTGCCAGAATGATAAAATTAATTCAAGTAATCAAGAGCAAAAGCCGTAAATACAGAAATGCCATGCGAGAGTGCGTCTTCGTCTATGTCAAAGCTTGAATGGTGCAAGGGATAAATGCAACCCTTTTCTTCGTTCATGCAGCCAAGCTTAAAGAGAACCGACGGACAACTCTCGGCAAAATAGGCAAAATCTTCCCCTGCCATTGTTGCGTTTCCTCCGTAAATGCAGTTATCTTCGCCTAAAATATCAGACGCTACTGTATAAAGATTTTCAGCAAGCTTTTCATCATTGATAAGCGGTGGATATGATTTTATAAATTCGTATACACATTCCGCGCCAAAAGCCGTGCAAACAGAGTTTGCAACCTCACCAATGCGATTTTTGAGGAGTGCACGAACTTCGGGTTTTAGTGAACGGACAGTTCCCATAATTTCTGCAGTATCAGGAATGATATTGGCTGCAGAACCTGCGTGTATGCTTCCAATTGTGATTACTGCATTTTCAAAAGGATCAACATCACGGCTCACTATTGACATAAGAGCGGTAATAACCTGTGCTGCAATCCTGATAGTGTCAACGCAATTGTGGGGTTCAGCCCCGTGACCTCCGCGTCCTTTAACAGTTATTTTAAAATCATCGGGTGATGCATAGAGCGAACCTGGTTTAATCCTTATTTTCCCTGTTTCAATATCGGTATCAGAATGAAGAGCAAGACAAGCGTCAACCTTTGGGTTTTCAAGTACCCCCTCATCTATCATAGGTTTAGCGCCGCCGCTCGTTTCTTCAGCGGGTTGAAAGACAACCTTAACATATCCTGAAAATTTATCTGTGTTTTTACTTAAAACTTCGCATACGCCGAGCATAACTGCCATATGTGCATCATGACCGCACGCGTGCATAGAACCCTCGTTTATTGATTTATAAGGTTTATCCGAATTTTCGCAAATCGGCAATGCATCCATATCTGCACGCAGAAGCAGAGTTTTTGGTGAAACTGTCCCTTTTTCGCCCTTTATAAGCGCCACTACTCCCGTTTTTGCAATTTCTGACTTATATTCAATTCCAAGCTCGTCAAGATAAGAGCATATAAAACCCATTGTTTTATACAATTCAAATGAAATTTCGGGATTTTTGTGTAAGTGCTCACGGACAGCAATAATCTTATCTTCGATTAATGCAACTTGTTCTTTGATATATTTATTTATCTCTTTCAATTTCTTCACCACCATGGAAATGATTATAAACGCTTTTCGCCGCACGCTTGTCGATTACGGCAGATAATTCATTGTAGCTCGCTTTTTTAATATTGTCAATACTGATGAATGTATTTAAAAGTTTTTTACGTTTTGCCTCGCCAATTCCTGAAATAGCCTCAAGTGCAGAATAAACCGACGCCTTTTCGTGCTTCTTTCTAAAAGATGTAATGGCAAAGCGGTGAACCTCCTCCTGCATTTCGTAGAGGAATTTAAAAAGAATATCATCGTTGTCTAGTTCAAATTCTTCATAGGTATCGGTTATGCCCCTGGTTCTGTGCTTATCATCTTTTACAAGACCAAAAACGGGGATTTCTTCGCCCATAGTCTCCATAAGCTCACGTATAACGCCTACATGCCCCTTGCCGCCGTCTAATAAAATCAGGTCTGGCAGAGGCAAAAATTTAGCCTTTTCAGGCAGGAGAGCACCATTTTTTATTGCCTCCTCTTCCTCGTGCGCTTTATTTATACGTCTTGCAATAATCTCACGCATACTTTCGTAGTCATCAGCGCCATCAACGGTTTTAATATTGAATTTGCGATAATCCTTTTTAGAGGGTTTTGCATCTTTGTATACCACGCAAACGCCTATACTGTCAGCGCCCGAAAGGTTTGAAATATCATACGATTCAATCCTGAACGGAGTTTTGGACAGAGAAAGTAAATCGGATAACCTTGATAAAATATTGTTTTGAGTCATAATCTCCCTGTTTCGTTTAAAAATGTGCTGACGCAGGGATTCTTCTGCATTTTTCACAACCATCTTTATAAGCTTTGCCTTTTCCCCTCTTTGAGGATGAATAATTTTGATTTTGCTCTTTCTTTTATCAGAAAGCCACATTTCTATTGCTTTCCTGTCCTCTATTTCTTCAGATACAAGGATTTCCTTTGGCACGTTTGTAGCGGAAAAATAGTACTGCTTAATAAAATCAGAAAGTATAGCACCCTTCCCGAGTTCAGCTTGTTCAAAAACATAATGCTCAGAGCCGAGAATTTTTCCGTCACGCATGTAGAAAAGTTGAACAGAACTCTTTCCGTCGGCGGTGTAAATTCCTATTATATCTCTGTTATCTTCCGCAGTTGAGATTATTTTCTGTTTTTCGCCGAGCTTTTTGATGCCTTCAATGCGGTCTCTTATACGAGCGGCTTTTTCAAATTCAAGGTTGTCGGAGGCATAATACATTTTAGCGGTAAGGTCACTGATTATATCATCATACTTGCCGTCAAGAACATCTGCAATTTTGTCAAACGCCTCTCGGTAATCCTCTTTTGAAATTTCCGCAGAGCATGGTGCCATACATTGTCCTATATGATAATAAAGACATGGTCTGCCCTTACCGATATCGCGGGGCAGATTTTTGTTACAACTCCTTATTTTGAATACTTTTTTGATAATTTCAAGAGTATCTTTAAGCAAAATTGCACTCATATAAGGGCCAAAATACTTAGCCCCGTCCTTTTTGAGCTTGCGGGTTATATAAATACGTGGATATTCTTCGTTAATTGTAAGTTTGATATACGGATAATGCTTATCATCTTTTAAAAGGATATTATATTTCGGTTTGTACTTTTTGATAAGATTGCATTCCAAAACAAGTGCCTCGGTCTCAGTATCGGTCATAATATAATCAAAATCCGCAATATGCTCAACCATGACAGAAGTTTTAACGGTGTGTGATTTGGATTTCATAAAATATTGGGTAACGCGGTTTTTAAGCAGTTTGCTTTTACCGACATAAATCACATCGCCCTTTATATCCTTCATTATATATACTCCCGGGCACATAGGAAGGTTTTTAAGTTTATCCTTTAAATCCTTTACCATATAATTACCTCAAAAAAAGCATGCAATCATCTCTCGGACAATTGACATGCTTTTTAATAATCTATAATATTAACACATTTACAGCTTACGCAAAATTAGAAGAAATAAGCTCTGATAATTCTGCAACTGCTTCTTCTTCGTCCGAACCTTCCGCTACTATGGTAATGTTCAAACCCTTTGTAATGCCGAGCGACAATACACCAAGCAAACTCTTGGCATTTACTCGTCTGTTGTCTTTTTCAACCCAAATAGTGGATTTATATTCATTTGCTTTTTGTATAAAAAAAGTTGCAGGTCTGGCATGAAGTCCAACCTGATTTTGAACAACAACCTCTTTCATATACATACTACTATCGCTCCTTTTATCGAACAAAAAACTGACGTAATTGTTAAAAGTAAAATTAGTTACTTATAATATAATACCCGAAATACCTAAATAAGTCAATACTTTTTTCTGCCTTGAATAAATAACCTGTCTATTTTTGTTCAAAATAGCCAAAAAAGGACCGAATAAACAAATTGTATATGTTTTTTTAAGCTAATTTAAGCTATACGGGGCAAGCTCTAATCTTATGAAATAACCTTTGTCATGACTGCAAACGGGACACTTTTCGGGGACTTCCTTTCCTTCAAACACAAATCCGCAATTTAAGCACATCCATTTGGTTTGAACATCAGAAACAAAAAGCTTATTCGCATCGAGCAGTTCTGCAAATCTGCCAAATCTGTCGCCGTGAGTTTTTTCTATTTGGGCGATGTTTTGAAATGTTAGCGCAATCTGGTCAAATCCTTCTTCTTTTGCGGTTTGAGCGAAACTTTTATACACATTATCGTGCTCTTCGTATTCGTTGTGCTGTCCCGCCATAAGCAACTTTAAAGGATTATCGTATATATCGATAGGGTATGTGCCCTCTATCTCTATATTCTCCCCTGTAAATTCTTTTAAAAGGTTGTAAAAAATCTCGCCATGTTCTTTTTCCTGATCTGCGGTAAACTTAAAAATTGCTTCAATGACATAAAGATTATTCTTCTTTGCGCATGAAGCGGCATAGTCATATCGGTTACGAGCCTGACTCTCGCCCGCAAATGCTTTTAAAAGATTTAACTTTGTTTTACTTTCTGCAAAAGATACTGACATAAATATCCTCCCAATATAGTATTTGTGGATTATTATGCCTTTTAGAAACAAAATTATTCCTTATTTTTTAGATTTGATTTGCCGCCGATAACAACATCATCAATTTTAAGTTCTCGGTACGCTGCCTTGTCATCATCGATACAGCGTCCGCAGTTATCGCAACGCTTGAAGGGATTTAAATCACAAAAATCACATTCGCCGCACTCATCACAGATTTTATTATCATCAATCACACATTTTTTCACAGTTTATCAATCTCCTATAAGTTTTTGCTGATTTCGTCAACAGCTCTGAGTATACCAACCTTTGCCGCGTCATAAACTACACCGCCCTGCATATATGCGATATATGGCTCACAAATGGGGGCATCAGCCGAAAGCTCGATAGATGCACCCTGAACAAAGGCACCCGCAGCCATAATAACGGGATTTTCATATCCGGGCATATCCCATGGTTCAGGACTTACAAAGCTATCAATTGCCGAACCTTTTTGGATAGCCTGACAAAATCGTATTACATTTTCAGGTGAGGTGAGCGCAATTGCCTGAATTATATCACTCCTGTGAGCATCAGGAGCGGGACAAACCTCAAAACCAAGATTTTTAAACATTTCGGCACACAAAGCGGCAGTCTTCAAACTTTGGCTTACTATATGTGGTGCCATAAAAAATCCCTGATACAGATTGCGGTTAAAGCCAAGGCTTGCACCTGTATGTCTGCCAAGACCGGGCGCTGTAAGACGATAAGAAATTTTTTCAATATACTCCGTTTTTCCCGCTATGTAACCGCCGCTGAGAGCAAGACTTCCTCCCGCATTTTTTATAAGAGAACCTACGATTATGTCTGCCCCTACCTGCGTGGGCTCCTTGTCCTCGACAAATTCACCATAGCAGTTATCGACTACGCAAACTGTTTGGGGGCTTACTGATTTAATGCATTCAATTACTCTTCCTATCTCATCAACAGAAAGTGAATCCCTCCAAGCATACCCGCGTGAGCGTTGAATGAGAGCTAATTTGATTTTTTCACTCGAGAAAGTTGACATAATTTTGTTATAATCAACCTTATTGTTATCGATAAGGGGAATTTCGCTATATTCGACGCCAAAATCCTTAAGCGAACCGCAATCCTCTTCCCCTCTTATGCCGATTACCTCTTCCATTGTGTCATATGGAGCGCCGACAACAGATACCATTTTGTCTCCGGGCCTTAAAATTCCGTACAAGCAGCTCGCAATAGCTTGGGTACCACTTACTATATTATGTCTCACGATGGCGTCTTCTGCCCCAAAAACGTCTGCATAAACGCGGTCAAGGGCATCTCTTCCCATATCATCGTAGCCATAGCCTGATGTTTCGCCAAAATGGGCGTAAGAAATTTTGTTTTTTTGAAAGGCATTGAGAACCTTAATCTGATTATATTCTGCTACTTTTTCGATTTTTTTAAAAACGGGGGTAAGCCTTTCTTCTGCCGCGTACATAAGTTCAAGAGTTTTGGGACTTATCCCCATCTCGCTTGTCATCATATTATTAAATAAATTCTGCATTTTTTCCTCCATTATCTTGAGTTTAAAGCCTCAAGTAAAGTTTTTTCAGCACTGTCTACATCTTTTAGGTTGATTACGGGTGTTGTTGAATTTATATTTGATACAGGTATATAAATGGCTCCTACTTCAGGGGCGTCGCCCGATATCCCGAGTTTTTCGGGAAGAAGTGAAAATTTATCTGCATATACGGAAAAAGGAGCTTTTGCACGCATAGCAGCATCTGTAAGATGATTTCTTATTTCGGGTTTTATAACCGCGCCCCCATCCTTGAAAACTATTCCGCAACCTGTCCCTGATTTAAAGTTATCTGTCTCCTCTGCTGGGGATATAAGATAAATATAGTCAGGTTTAAGTGTTTCTGCGGCCGCAATCGCCGCTTTTTCTGAAGGTGACACTGTAAAGTATATATCGTTTACACTTGTATCGACTTTATTTGCCAAAAACAGTGCAATTTTGACGCAGATAATTCGGCTTGTTCCAAATCCGTAAAGGTTATCTCCTTTACATCTCACTTCAGGGTTTAAAGAACAGAAATCACCTGTTTTTACGTAATTCTCGTCCCAAAGTTCAAGTGTTTGAGAATCTATTTTTCCATCTTTAATTATACTCCTTATAATACCCACCGATTCACCGTCGCTGAAAATCTCTGTATCAGTCAGACTTTCTTTTGATAATTTGCCGATTATATCAAATTGCGCCTTTTTATTCTTTATGGATTTGATAAATATACCGCTGGTATCTGCAAGCGAGCATATCATAATACGCTTTTTTGCGCTATCTGCGTGTTTTGCTTTGGCAACTACGTTCCCGTGTAAATCAACTTCAGTTTCAAATTTATCTTCGGGAAATAGTTTGGCTATTCTATCATTAAAATCAGAAAAAGCGATATATTCTTTTAAGTTATTTAAAAGTTCCATCTTCCGTCCCCCTTAAAATCAAATTGATAAGCTTTTCAGTGGAATCTATATCACTGCGGGATATGAGATTTACGCCTGTATTTTTATACTTGCATGGAACTGCGAGTAATAAAACGGGTGTATTTGCACCATTATCGAGCATTCGGTCTGCATCCGTCTTTTCGGTGCTGGCTACGCGTTGGCATGCGATGTTATTTTTTTTCGCTATAAGAGCTGTGCTTTCTGCAATTTTTCTCAATTTATCGCTTATATTTGGTGAAAAACATATAGCGACACCATTTTCGCATAAAGACAAAGGCTCGCTTTGCGGTGTTGCATCAACGCTATCTACAACAATCGCAAGTTCGCAAGAAGGGATATTTGCCGATGCAAGTGCCATTCCTCTTGATATAACATATCTTTGTACTGTAAATAGGCCAACAAGGTTTAAATCATAGATTTGCCATTCTTTTAATATTTTTACTAAAATATTAACCCCTGTTCTTCCACCCAGCGCCTTTCCTTTTACAAAATTCTTGCCAAACTCTGCATATTGGGTATCAAAAACCCCGTAATCGCCGATTGAAACTGCCTTTTCGGCATCTGCTCTAGTATCTGCGCCAATATCTATCAATAAATTTTCAACCTTTATGGGTTTTTCTCTTTCTTCCTTTGTTGTAAGATGAACCGCTTTAAACGAAATTACACCTTTTACGTTTTCAAATCTGACTCTTTTAGATAGCAGAGAGTTCACGTCAGCTGTACCAACTATATCAAATTTAAGATATCCGTCTTCTGTTATATCGGTTATGATAAATCCACTCTCATCCATATGTGCAGAAAGAATAACAGTAGGAAGCCCCTCTTTGTAAGGAGCAGAAACAGAGAGATTACCCATTGTATCTTCTGTTATTTCAAGGTTGCATCCGTCTAAACAAGCTTTTATCTGCTCACGTACTTCATATTCAAATCCTGATATTCCAAAAGCTTCCGAAAGATTTCTAATCAAGTAAAGCTCCCCCTTCCGCTGCCGAGGCTATAAGGGATGACACGGCATCAACATCTTTTATATCAAGGGTTTCTACATTTGTATGCATATATCGAAGGGGTATCGAAATAAGCATTGATGGGATGCCTCTTCCGCTTATCTGCATAGCCCATGCGTTTGTTCCGCTTGGACCTGAAGCTGCCTCAATCATATATGGTACGTTCTCTGATTTTGCGATATCTATAAGCTTATGTGTGTAATTATAGTCAAAGTTAGGACCTCTGCATATTATGGCTCCGCTTCCTAAAGGAAAAACACCCGCCTCATCTTTTGTATCATGCGTAGTTCCATGAGTAACGTCGACCACGATTGCGGCGTCGCTTTTAAGCCTTTTTGCGCCCGCGTATGCACCATGCAGACCGAGTTCTTCCTGAACAGAAAATAAAATTTCAAGGTTATATTTAAGCTTATTTCTGTCAATTTTGGAAAGTGCGTCTAAAATTGCTGCTACTCCTGCTCTGTTATCCATAGCTGCGGCTGAAAAACGACCTCCGCAAAGCGTGGTAAAGGTTGAATTGATAACAACCATATCTCCTGCTTTAATTTGCGTTTGAGCCTCATTTTTGGACATACCAATATCGATGCGCATATCTTTGATTTTTGGATTTTTGTCGGCATTTCTTTCGGGAACAAAAACTATACCGCTTATATTTTCAGTTCCGCGAACACAAACTTCGACAGAGGGCAGAATTCTTTCGTCTACCCCGCCTACTGATACAAATTTAAGGCTTCCGTCATCGCATATTTCGGTTACCATTAAGCCGATTTTGTCCATATGAGCCTCAAGCGAAAGAGTTTTAGCCTGCGGATTATTGGCAGAAATAAAGCCCGTCACATTTCCGCTTTTATCGATTTCAACTTTATTGCATATTTTTTCAAGCTTTTTTTTAAGATGCTTTGCCACGGCAGTTTCGTCAGAGCTGATTCCGTCAAGTGCGGTAAGCTCCTTTGTTAATCGAACTAAATTATCTACCGTCGCGGAGTTAAAAAAATACTTTGAGTTTTGCATTAGTATCACCTATTTATTAAACAATAGTATTATTATATCATTATTTCGTTTTTTTTCAAGGGAAAACAATCTTTTTTATATGTTGATAATAGTTTTTTATAAAAATAAAACCTCCTATGGTTAGAATAATACCACAAGAGGTTTTAGTATATACTTTTAAATAACTTAAATGCAGTTATTTTCCTCGATAACATCCCCCACTGTTTTTGCAATGGAAGCAAAGCCGAAATCGGTGGGATGGACATTATCCACCGTTCCTTCGCCATGGCAAAGTGCCATAAGCATCTTTCCGTCAATGAAATATACATTTTTATCACCTGACGAAACTGCGTTTTTATATGTAGCTTCAATGATAAGTCGACGCTCCTCTTCTTCCTCTGTGAGAACGAATTTCGGCCTGGACATTATTATTATGGGAATATCGGGATTTTGTTTACGTACCGCTTTAAACATCTTTTCGTGGGTATTTTGAAGATGTTTTGTGTCAGGGGCATTATAGTCATAATCATATACAAAAACCGACATATCGAGATTTGCGATATACTCAATCATGGCATCTTCTGCCAACGCAGAACCTGAAAAGCCAAGATTTATGTAGTCAATGTTAAAACGCCTTGATATTATGTTCTGATAACTCATTCCGGGTCTTGAAGCACAACCGCCCTGCGTAATAGACGAGCCATAATAAACAACGGGCTTTTTATTCTTGTAATTTGATGGTTCAGTGATAATTGCATTATCAGCAAGTCCAATATAAAGCTCTTTTACATCACTGTATAATGGGAAGTTGATAGTAATATCGCGAAGTTTTTTATCTTCAAATTCAATTATGCTTTCATAACCCGTTTCCATATCAAGAGGCGGGATGAAAGTTCTGACATACGTGTTTCCCTCGTATAAATCAAATCCTCCAACTCCCGCAAGTGCAAAATGAGGACCTTTTCCAATACTTTCCATAATGGCGGAAATTGCCACATAGCTACTGTCTGTTTTGAATCGAATGCGTCCCCCTGATGTGTTTTTGTGGAGAAAAACAACGTTTTCACTTACAGCTTTTGCAATATCCTCGGGCATTCTGCGGAATTTTCCGTTTTCCCATAAAAGACCATATATAATAAATGGTAATTCGCGAGAATTATAGAATTTAATATCATCTTTTTGTATACTTGTTTTAACTTTAAGATTAGTGTCGATTTCAGATATATTTTTCATAGACTCATCCCCTTTTGAAACAGTGTATTATATTATATTTCTGTTGTCCAGTCTTCATCCCAGGGATAACGCATTCTCAAAACTTCGCCACCGCGTTTTGAAGATTCTTCTGCATAAATACCTGGTAGTGTCATAGCGAGTCCTTCTCTCACATTTACAGGTGCAGGGTCTCCGTTTAAAACTGCCTTGTAGAATGAATCGAGCATTGCGTAGTCTACACCATCATGGTGTCCTGTTGCTTTTGGATTATTTTCGTATGCAGGAGGCGTATCATCACCTCTCACTTCTTTGAGCGATGTATCTAGCTCTTTCATAGAATTATATCTTATAACGCGTCCACATGGTGCATCGGGTTTGTCCATTCTTTCAATAAAGCCTTCTGTTCCAAACACACGTCTGTTATGATGTCCGCAACGTGCGCGACAACGACCATTACGTAATAAACGTATAACAAGCCCAGAATCTGTCTGGAACTGTGCCGCCTGCATATCGTCAGGATGTGCAGTCTGATCATAGTCCTCAGGATTTGCTTGCAGTCCTGTACCGAAACAGCTTACCCATCTGAGCTCTTCATCTACAATTCTAAGAAGCGGGCCAAGAGAATGTGTACAATATCTTATCGGTGATAAAAGCGTACGCCAATTTCCGTTTTCATAGAGATGAACTTCTTCTTCATTACCGGGAAAAATAGGATGTATATATTCGGCATCCATATAATAAGGCTTACCAAGAAGACCTTTATCGTAAAAATCTTTCAACAAAACTGAAAATCTGCTCCAGTTTGGATTCGCTCCCGTGCAGATAATAGCGTCATCTATTTCTTGAGCCGCTTTCCAAATCATCTCCGCTTCTTTTAAATTTGCTACAAGCGGAATATCTGTAAGAACATTTATATGTTTATAGAGCGCCTTAACACAAAATTCCGCGTGTATATCCGCCCCTGTTTCTACAATAACTATATCAAGATTTGCTTTATCGAGCATTTCATCATAGCTTTCATAGAATTCAGCCTCAGGAAACATCTCCGCCATAGGCATATTTGAAAGCCATTGTGTTTCGTACCAGTTTGATGGCTTTAAATCGCACGCTGCCGCGGGGATAACGCAATCAAATTCAGCAGAAATTTTCATAAGTTCTCTTCCTCTGTGGCCCATTCCAACTACGCCTACTCTTAACTTGTTTTTCATAATAAACATCCTTTCGTTTTTATATTATTTATATTATTAAACATTTAACAACAGTAACCCCGCTGCACCACATATAACACCCACAACCTGTCTCTTTGTTAATTTTTCTTTAAACAAAATCACTGATATTATCACTGTGAATAATATTTTTAAACCTGCATTTATTGGCGAAGCAATAGAAATAGGGATAAAAAGATACGACTGAAGGATAAGAAAATTTGTGATACCATTTGCTATACCTCCACACATGGCATAAAGTATACCATTTTTAACGATATATCCGAAACTCTCTGCATCCTTTATAATTCCGCCTATCAATAAGAATAAAAACGATCCTCCAAGCGAAATAATCATAAATTCGTTAGTGCACATATTTTCAAATCGTATTTGTTGCATCCTTATTATAATTCCCAATACTCCGTTTGCAATAAGTGCAACCATTATACTGAAAAACCACTTTGGAGAAACACGAGCTTTCTCACTTTTATTTGTTTTTATGTAGTTTATAAAGAACATTGATATAAAAATTAATGCTATCCCTATAAATGTCAGGCTACTCGCCGTTTCTTCTAAAAAGAATAATCCATATGCTATAGAAAAAATGCCTGAATATGATAATATTAAAATAGACAAGGCATATGAACCATTTTTAATGGCAACAAAGGTAAAATAGAACCCTAACGCATACGCCAAACATCCTATAAACCCGTAAAACCAAATTTCAATCGGGAAAAACCACCCACCATTCTTTGATATAACAAAATAAACCATCGCAAACAACGAAAGCATAGCGCTGAAAATCATTCCGCCATCGCCATGTCGTTTACCGAAAATCTTTGTGCATATCCCTTCTGTCGAATGTACAAGCTGAGCCAAAGCAATTATCAAAAATCCCATATCCATCCCCCTTAATGTATTACAGTATATCATTTATATTTTATATAACAAATGTAAAATTCCCATTTTGTTCAGCAAAAAAACCTTATTATATTGAAATTTTACTGATTTTATGTTATATTAACTTACGAGGTGAATTCTATGGACTCTATCTGCAATTTTATTCCGCCAAAGCAGTCAAAAGGAGAAATTAAATACTACCATTTTGTATATGAAGCAAGTCTTAAAACTCTTCGTCAACCTTTTTTACACGCATTTTATCGTGCCCATCTTGTTGTAAAAGGCAACGGAACTTTGAAAATTAATAACAAGAAATACTCATTACATTCCGGAACATTATTTTTCACTTTTCCATATCAACCTTATGAAATCAGCGATATTGATGACTTAAAGTATCTTTACATCAGCTTTGAAGGTTCAATAGCAGACGGCCTTTTGAAAAGTCTTAAAATTGATGCGGATAACTGTAATTATCCTAGTTTTGAACACGTAACCAACTTTTGGATGTCTGCTATCCGAAGAATTAATAGCGAAAACGCAAACATTCTTACCGAGGGTGTTTTGATGTATACTTTATCTTTTATCGATAATAGAAATCACTTAAAAAAATCACAATCTTTAGATAAATTTGATCTGATACTGGAGTATATCGACAATAATTTTAGCGACCCCACTACTTCTCTTAAAAAAGTAGCAGAGATATTTTTCTATAGCGAAAAATATCTATCTTCCCTTTTCAAGAAAAATACAAACCAAAATTTCAGCGACTATTTAAACGGGAAGAGAATTAAATATGCAATAAAGCTTCTAGACGAAAAAACAATGAATGTATCCGAAATTGGTTTAAAATGCGGTTTCAACGATCCATTCTATTTTTCCAAAGTTTTTAAGAAAATTACAGGGTTGACTCCAACTGCGTATATAAAAAAACTTAAGTCAGGAAAAGCATAATTTAAAGTTCTTTTTATCTCTCCTTATATATATAAATTTATAAAGGATAAAATATAAAGGAGAAAACATATGAAGAAACTTCTTGAATTTGATTTACAAGGTCATTTTACATCAAATCGATTGAAATATTCACTCATTCTGGCGCTACTCTTTGTCGGGATGCTTTTCGGCGCAATTATGGGCAAAAATGCATATCAAAATGCACAGAACTTGGGATTGTTTGACAGTTTTGTTTCTATCTACACTATAAACGGTGTAACGAATAGCGAAGTGTTTATAAAAGCCCTTATTTCAAACATAAGAATATTGATGCTTTTGTGGGTTTCCGGCTTTTTTGTATGGCTATGTCCGTTGAATTTTTTGACAATTTTCTCAAAAGGCTTTGGAATAGGATATGTAGTTGCATACTTTTTAAACGATGGCGGCATAATCGGTTTTTTCGTTGCTTTTACTTCATTGCTTTTTCAAAATCTCGTGATTTTGCCTGCATTTGTAGTATATTCGCAAATACAGTTTGATTTTTCAATACAATATAAAAAGTTAAAGTCATCCCCGAATAGATTTAAACAGCAAAGGCATCTTATACAAAAAAACATTCTAATTCTTCTTATAATGATGTTGATTTGTGTGATTTCAAGTGCGATTGAAGCATATGCGGGTAACTTCTGCACAAAGCTTATAGTTCAATTTTGACACTTAAATTGCACAAAACATCTTGACAAATCCGGCATTCTGTGATATAATTCTGTTCTGTTATCGAGGTGTGGCTCAGTTTGGTAGAGTACTTCGTTCGGGACGAAGGGGTCGCAGGTTCAAATCCTGTCACCTCGACCAAAAGACTTGTCGTCAGACAAGTCTTTTTTTATAGCGAAAAACGGTTGAGTTTATAAACTCAACCGTTTTTTTTATTTCCAGTTTTCCCACTCTCTTTCAAAACCGGCGCTATTGAGCCAGTAATCATGGGTAATTGTTGCTTCTATTACTGTGGTATAGTACCACTTGTCCATCTCAAGGTCATTGAAAGGATAAAAATCAAGTGACTTGATATAGCTCTCGATAGGACGTCTGCCAAGGAGCTTGTTTACAATTGTCATTGTCTCTGCTCGAGTGATATAATTTTCGGACTTGAAGGTGCTGTCCTCGTAGCCTTCGAATATTTCAGCATTAAAAAGCGAGAGAATTTCATTGTACGCCCAATGGTCTTCCTCGAGGTCGACAAACGGATTTTCAATTTCCGCAGCTTCAACTCCGGCAAATCTGAATACAAGTGCCGCAAATTCAGCTCTTGTCAGTTTACCTTCCGGTCTGAAAGTGCCATCAGGGTAGCCGAATATAACTTGTTTGTCCGTCATATACTCGATTTCAGTATCCGACCATCTGCCGAGCTCTACATCAGGGAATACTTCACCTGTTGTAGTGAATGGCGCATCATACTTGTGAGGCATAATTCGATAAAGTATCGCGGCTATTTCCTCACGGGAAATAGGTCCGTTAGGACGAACACTTCCGTCGGGATAACCTTTGATATAGCTAATATGCGTAGGATGCTCGACTCCAAAAATGTCGATGGTATACTTTCGTATATTGGTAACAATACCGCCACCTACATCAGCGCCTCCTCCGCCACCGCCGGTTACAAAGCTCTTTACTGCGAAGGTGTAAACCCCGACATCACCATAAAAGTTCGGTAATTTGATGCTAACGCAATTTTCGGGATGACCTGACGTACAAGGGTCACAGTTGCCGCACGAATGGAAGTAAACCGTCTTGACGGTCGTCTTTTTCAGAATTTTTTCTGCCTCTCCCTCTGGCATTCCGCTAAAGCTCTTGCGTGTAGCTGAAGTTATCGGGTCAGACTCATCAGTTGTATAGAATACAACAACATTTGGATTATCAGCATGCTTGTTTTCTACGTAGTATTCTGTGCCTTTTGAGTAATTTCCGTCTGCGTTTGGCAAATCACTTGTACGAACAGTCGGTATTCCCAAATGTGTGAAATCGATTTTGTGTGTCATCTTGGTATTTTCCTCGTCGCTGGAAATCCAAGCTGTTATTTCAATTTCGTCCATCCAACCGGCAGGCATAATGGGACTGAGCGGGTCGAAAGTAGCAACATTTGTCCATGCTGACCACGTATCGTTGCCGACTTCCTTGTATCTGTACTGATAACGGATAGCGCCATTTCCCATACGTTCGAGCATAATGCCCTTAGAATATTCGCCGGTAGTTAACAGGTGTGAACTGATTTCATTTACATTATAGGGTGCCTTTATCCAAACGTAACCGCCCGCGATATTCGCATCCTCTATAATATAAAATCCTTTTGCGTTTTCGCTTATTCTGCCTGTCTCATAATTCTCTATGTAAGCTTTAACAGAAAAATCTTTTTCAAGTCTTATTCTTACATTTGAATTTGCTCTACCCCATGACTCGCCATCAGGCTCCAAGCTATCGGAACGCAGATAATAGATATTATAATAATTATCTGGCAAAATATCAGGGAAAGATATTTCGACAAACGTGTCAGCAGGGTGTACCCCGGATATTGGTGTAATAATCGGGGCAGGTGGAACAAATGTATAAACATAGCTTCTTACATTGCTCACCTTGACTTCATCGTCTGTGCTTGTACGAAGATGTAAAATTATATCCGTGGTAGATAATGGTCCAAAATTGTCAGGATCATAATCTTTCCAGGTTAAGTCTTTGTTGGTGCAATATTGTATTTTCACACCGTCGTCTTCACCATAGACTGAATAGAGGTTTAAATCAAATCCATCTTTATGTTCCTCATATGTACCGCTGGGCTTGTCCGCAAACGGGGGCATAAGCTTACTATTGGCACCGCCCGCTACATAAATGTAACTACTGATAGGACTCTTTATTTCATCTGTTCCATCTACGCTTATTACTGACTTAAACTGAACTCTTACAGAACCATTAAAAGACTCATCCATTTCAAAGAGAGGAACTTGCAATGTTTCATCACGGTAAGCATTACCTGTGGCTGTATCTAGATAAAATCTCTCGGCATCCACATTTTCAAATCTACCGGTGTAATCGGGGTCTCCGTTGATAACATATTCAACCCACGCATCTTCGCCGCAAATTGCATCTACAGAAATAACGGGCAAATCAGTACTGTTTATAATTCCTGATGGTGCTGCCTCGGGCGCCTGGGGAGTAACTGTGTAGGAATACACACCTACATCGCTGACCAAGTAAACACCATTTACCTGTGATACAGCAACCGCCTTTATAGTGGTCTTTCCATCAATATCAATAGGCGTTCCGTCATATTCATAGGTACCCTCTCCCACATTGTTCGGGTCAGGGTCAGGGAAGTAACCGCCACCGCCTATTGTATAATAAATTTTAGTTCCATCGGGCACCTTGTTAAAGATAGTTTCAAATCCCTCGCCACCGATTTCCTGGGTATAATATCCGGGATTTAAGGTCGGGGTGGGTGCCGCGGGTCTGTCATATACAACATCATATGTATGTGTAACTACCTTTGATGGCTTACCGTTTCTTATAACAACTGCCTTTATAACAGTGTGTCCGGGAACGAAAATCTTCGCTACATCATAGTCTTTGCCATCGTTGGGCTCACCCTCGATTCCATTTTCTAAGGGATCAGAGCCATCGGTGGTATACAAAAGTGTATATTCGTGTTCGTTATATTCATTGCTTTCGGGCGCAAATACAACGACAGTCCCCGGCGAAATAAACTGAGTGCTCTCGGGAGCAAAAACAGGGGGGCGCGGAATTATTGTATACTCGAATGTATAAGGGGCATCTTCCTCTCCATCATACCACGCCTCAACAACAACATCTTCGTCAACATCAACAACGGGTTTTTGGACGGTATCACTAGTCAAAATTGTGTTTCCGTTCTTGTCTTTTATTTCATAGCAAATTTTTCTGCCCAGTTCGTCAGGAAGAAAAGCTACTGTAACGCTTCCCTCATATTCCCCGCTTGGATGGAAGGCTTTTATTCCATCGTTATTCATAAAAATATAGGGGAATACGTAATAATCCTCACTCCATATTCCATCATAGTATGAAGCGGCGGTTATAGTTGTGTCGCTGGAGATAGGAATACCTTTGTCGGGGTCATATTCAATAGAGCCGCCAACTCTTGGGTCACCATCGTTTAAGGTGTAATAAATCTTTGCCTCGGGATTTTTGCCCAAGGTATCGTCTACGGACTCACACTCCAGTTTAACATTTTCGCTGTCCTCATAAACAAATCCCCAATCAGGAGTAGCAGTTACCTCAGCGGGACGAAGACCCAACGTGTATGTATTAACATCGCTGACATTTCCGTTTATGTCAACCGTAACAAGCCTTACTACTCTTGTTCTGGTAATAGGCTCATCCACCAGCTGTGTTCCGGGTTCAACCTCTCTCCATGATGTTTCAGGGTCACCGTCATAGAAGTCATCTTCAAGCCCTCTTTCGAGCACACTGCTTCTAAGTCCGCGGTCAAAAGTATAAAATATTCTGTTACCCGTTGTTATATCAGCCATTTTATCATCCGAAGTTTTGTTGTCGGATGCATATACTGAATATCCATAGTTGTCCCAGCTTGCATAATACTCATCAGGCAACATATTGTGATCGGCACTCTCGTCAAATAACATCGGCATCGGAGGTACAATTTCGTATCTGAAATCCCTTACCACGCTCTCGGCGCCATCTGATCTTATCGCTTTAGCCTTAATAATGGTATTCTTGTCAATTGTAATAGGACCACTATATTCGTGTGTTGTTTCGTCCGGAGTATTGGACGGATTGGTTGTTCCATCGAGTGTATAAAATATCGTACAACCATCAAAATTTGCAGAAAGCTCAACATCTACGCTGCCTACATATTTTCCGGGCGCAGGTGTTGCTTCTACCTCTGGTCTGTCTTTATCCTTGATTTCAAGGTTAAAATACCCCTCGTTTATAGCGGTATATCTAAAATTCTTAATTACATTATCGGGGTCATCACTTGGGATATTAGGATTGTTTTTCGCAAAAAGCTCAAGGGGATGACGGCTGTCGTCAGCGCTGGCAGTCTCTATGTATACATAGGTTCTTCCCGCCTCTTTGGCTTTAAGAGGGAGCTTACACAGATTATACCAATGTTCATCTGTGTCGTCAGGGAGAAATGCACCTGCATAGAATACCGTTACATATGCACTTGCCCATGTTCCATCCTTTTCATAGCCGGAAGAATATACTTGATATCCAGGATTAGTATGGTCAAGACCGGGCGTTCCGTTTGGTAAATTGTCCTCTATCTCGTCATCTTCCCAACCGGCAGCATTTTCAACCGTATAATCAATCGGGGAATTTATATCTGTTCCCTCAACCAATTCCAAATACTTTGTGTTGTAATAAATTCGAACTGTTAATCCACCGAGATTATACTGAAATTCGTCGTGATTTGTTTCAGAAGAACCATTTTCAGCCTTGTTAGGCTTGTCCACAGCAAGACGAACGTTTACGTTGTCACCCTTAAAAACTGTTCGGGTATCCACTGAATTTTCAATAGTCACATCGTCATCAAAGGCGTGCAAATACACCTGTCTGCGTGTCTTTTCTTCTTCTGGCGTTTCAGCAATAATATTTAAAGGGATAAGTGTAATAAGCATAGCTATACACAATGCTATTGAAACTATTCTCCTCTGCATAATACAAATCACTCCTAACTTTTATGTCTGATTAAAAATGCAAAAAACTCTTTCAACACAAATAATTTCATAATTGTAAAATCAAAATCAAAAAAATTACTTTGCCGTGGGGCTTGGCCACGGTATGGGCATAGGGCAAAAATTCAAATTTTTTTGATTTTCCTTTGCCAACATCTGTCCGTTACGGGCGATTCGTGAATCGCCCCTACAAATTTGTCATATATGCCACATTGTAGGGACTGGCATTCTCGAGGTCCTGTATAGGCCCCCTTGCCTAAAGGGGGCTGTCACCGCAGGTGACTGGGGGATTCAATGTCCCGTTTGGTTGCGGTGACGCATCGGGGAATCCTCCCACCGTCTACGACGGTCCCCCCTCCTTTAGGCAAGGAGGGCTTAATACGTAAAAATTATTTGTGTTGAAAGAGGTGGGAGGTAAAAACTCCCTCCTCTTTCCCTTATCAACACAATACAGAATGGCGGAAATCCGCCATTCTGTATCTGTAAGAACAATTAGAATCGTTCTTTAAAATCTTAAATTACTCACCGATTGAGTAGAGAACGTATGCGATATCCTCTGAATCAATCTGACCATCACGGTTGAGGTCATACTTAACGTAGCTGCCAAGGTGAGCATCGTCGAGGTCGTATGTACCGAAGTATGAAGCAACAGCAGCGAGGTCATACTTGTCAACGAGACCATCCATTACGATATCACCAGCGAGGAAGTTCTTTGCAGAAAGACCACTTACGCCAACTTCGATTTCCTGGTAAGGTGTACCTGAACCGTTCTTAACATCGTTCCAGAAGTAAAGGTTGAGGTCATCTGTTGTGTCATCACCAACGATTGTTGTGTATCTAGCAGTTCTGTAACCAGCACCTTCAACAGTTACTGTGTATCTGAAACCAGCAAATACTTCAAATGTAGCTGAATCGTCAGTATTTGTGTTGGGTTCACCGAGAGCAACAGGAGCAGCAGTGAAACCAGGGTAGTTACCTGTGATTGAAACCTGCATGTCGTTGTAATCTACATCAACATCTGCCTTGATGTCGTTAACGAACTTAACGTTAACTACAACGTTTCTCTTAGCGGGTTCTACTTTACCCTCGTCGCCAGTAATATTACCATCATTATCATCATCATCATCACTGTCTGCGAAATCAAGCTCGCCATCAACGCCAGCTGTCATTTCAGCAGCCAGATAGTAGTGATACTCATCATTTGTACCAACCTTGTTTGTGTGAACAACACCGTCTACAGCCTTGAAGTCGATTGTACCAGGAGCAGTAACACCAAGGTCAAATGTAACAGTACCGAGAAGTATTACTGCAGCAGGCTCGATAGCGTTGTGATCGTCCTTATCGTTTACATAGAAGCCCCATGTTCTGCTTTCGCCAGTCTTGTCAGGATCTGCAGTGATAGCTTCGATAGCTTCGATTCCTGCAGCACCAACGATTGTGTAATCAACATAACCGCCAGAAACGAGACCCATAGAGTTGTTTTCGAAATCAAACTCAGCAGATACGAATTCGTTGATATCCTTGCCTTCTTCAGCTTCGATATAGATTTCGAATACGTTTCTTTCAGCTGTAGGTCTGAATTCAAGATAAATCTTGTCTGTTACTTCGTTTTCACCCTTTACAACAGCAAGTCTGCCGTCACCCAATGTTGCTACACGGAGACCAGCTTCAGCAACTTCAACGTCTGTGTCAGCAGGGAATGAACCAGCTGCAGCAGTTACTTTAGCATCTGAAAGGTCGCCATAGAAAGCAGCTTCATCTTCTACTACGATATCACCTGTGATATCAGCATTAACTGTACCATTACCCTTGAATGTTACAGTATTGCCGTCTTCTACTGTGATGCTTGCACCAGTGTAGATCTTATCATTGAGGTCGATTGTTACATTCTTGTCAACAGTTGTAGCTGTAGCAGGATCGATCCATTCGTTAGGATTGTTGTAGAGAACGATGTCAGCAGTACCATCGTATGCAGTAACAGCCTTCTGGAGTGTATCAAACTTGAATTCGCCAACTGTAGCAACTACATCACGGTAGTTAAGGTTGTTAACGAGTGTAACTGTACCTTCAACAGTATTTGCAAAACTAAAGTAGTCAGATGTTGCAGTACCTGTGAATGCCTTAGAGTCACCCTCTGCACTTATTGCAGCATCACTTTCGCCGTCTGCGAGAACCCAAGAGATACTAGCAGTACCAGTAACACCATCAGCAGTAACGGGAATCTCGTCAGGAAGAGCGTCTATCAATGTAGCGACAGCGATATCAGAACCTGTTACATCGTATGTCATATTCTGAGTAGGAATAGAAGCGGGGATCTTGTTTACGTTAACTGTAGCAGTAACTTCGAATCCACCAGGAATTACAGCAAGACCACCTTCTTTTGCTGTAACAGCAGTTTTGAATGTGTATGTAGTAGCAACATCACTATTGTATGTGCCATCAACTTCCCATCCTACAACATCAACGGCCTCTGACTTGCCGTCAGCACCTGTAACAAGAACAGTCTTCTTGTTGAGTTCAGTGATAACATCAGCTTCGCTTGTGCAAACGGGAACATCTACAGCTATAGCTTCCTGACCAGTAACATCCCAAGGACCTGATACAGTTACAGTTGCAGGTGCAGGGAGAGTACAGTTTTCACCATCAATTGCGAAAGTTTCAACTGTAATCAATGTAAAAGCTCCATCCGCTGTACCATCAGGAATTGTTACCGGAATTGTTGCTACCGGTGCATCAGCAGTAGCCGTAACTGTTGAATACCAAGAAAAAGCATATCTGGGTTCATCACCTACCTGACCCTTATCATTTGCGTCACATATGATTTCATCTCCAACAACTTCACCACCATATAGAATCTGGAAACCGAGCATATTGTGTTCTCCAGGGGTAAGATACATCTCAACCTTTACTTTTGTGTCAGGTCTTACAGTTGTAACAGGATTACCATCCATATCTTTTACTACGAGAGTAAATTCTTCACCTGCAGCGAAAGCTGTAAATGATACCATTGTAAGCATCATTGCTACAACCAATGCGATTGCAGAAATCTTTTTAAACATTTTCATAATTTACTACATCTTCTTTCTTTAAAATTTTAATTATTACTTTATTTTTGTCTGTCCAACGTCTTTAGCCGGTTGCTTCTTTATGTACTTGATTATCAACTGCCAGTCAGCGGGTCCAACAGAACCATCGCCATCACAATCCGCAGCTTCCACAATAAAGCCGGCAGGTGTATCCTTCTTGATGTGTTTAATTATTTGCTGCCAGTCAGCAGGTCCAATAGTTTTATCACCGTTAACGTCGCCTATGAGATAGGTTTCGCCTGTGGGCTCGTCGGGATCGGGTTCTTCGCCGCCGCCTGACGGGTTCTCAGTAACGTTAACTGTAAACTGTACATCGAATCCACCGGCTGTGATAGTAGCGTTTGTACCCTCGGGCACGCTTGTTATAGCTGAATCTGCAGCAACAGTAACCTTATATGTATAAGGACTTGCGTCACCGCTAACCTTTGTAGCTGTGTTTGCGATAGCTTCAGTTACAACAACCTGTGCAGAATAGGTACCAGCCTCATCAGTTATTGTGATAACCTTATCAACAAGTGCAGTCTTAACTTCAGCTGCCACGTCTCCACCTGCATCAATTGTTACATCAATAGCTGCCAATGTACCCTTTGTAGCGGTCCATTCAACCGCAGAAGCAGCCTCAACAACAACATCAATCTTGATAGTTGTAACATCAGCAAGTATACCCATTGAACCATCAGGCTTAACAAGTGTACCTACTATTTCGTATCTGGTGCCAGCATCGAATTTATCAGGCAACTCCCATGTTGCAGTCCAGTTATCCTCGAAGATAGAAGGATCATCACCCGAAACGATTATGTCGAGCTTTTCAAGTTCAGCAAGGACATCTTCCTTAGTTGAACCTGCGGGAACAGTGATTTCACCATCGTCATCGTTTGTCTCAACCTTTGTGATGATAAACTCATCTCCAGCAATGCTAAACATATAAGCCGCAGGAGCAGTAGTTCCATCAGCACTCAAAAGTATAATACCCTTTTCTCCCTTATCCATATCAATCGCATCAGGATTTTCGGAATCAGGATTTGTGTCTACAATAAAACTGAAAGTGCCAGTTGATGTTTCGTCAGTCTGGTCAAGAGCTACGATATCGTAATCAGTTGAGTTGTAACCAGTTGTAAGGTTGGCTGAGCCGATGTCTTCCTCGCCTTCCTTCGCGGTATACGCCAACATTGTTACACCGATTGAGCTTTCTACATTATTAGTGTAGTTAACATCAACATTATAAAGATCTTCGTCCCCTGTTTCAGTTATCACAATCTCAGCGGTAACAATCCCCTCACCCGTAGAATTTTCACCATCTACAGGAGTGGTCGCAAAGGCAGTAAGTCCAAGCGAAGCAATAACAGTTACTACCAAAAATGCAGCTACGAGCTTTTTTAAGCTTTCACTTCTCATTTTATTGCACCTCCTTTCTTTGTATATCTTTATTTTTATTTTTTTACTAATTAATTAAAGGAGATTACATTAATCTGAGCAATCTCTCGCACATAACTGCAACCTCTGCTCTGGTTGCGTTGCCCTTTGGATTAACGTTGCCATCTGATCCCTGAATGATGCCCGCCTTTACCATAGATGCCATAGCGGGTACTGCGTAATCCTCTATCATAGCCTTATCGGCAAAAGCATCAAGAGAAGTTGTGTCGTCTGTCGCTGCTATGTATCCTTTCTTCTCGAATGCACGATAAGCAAGTGTAATCAAATCCTGTCTTGTGATGGATGCTTCGGGATTGAAGTTTGTGCCATCACCCGTTGCGATTCCTGCCGCTTTTGCACTACCGATTGCAGCATAGTAATAACTGTCAGCGGGTACGTCAGCAAAGTTGTCAGCAAATTCATCATTTACACCAAGCATTCTTGTAAGAATAAGAATGAAGTCGCCGCGCTTGATGTTGCTTTCAGGTTCGAATGATGTAGCGCTTACACCATTTATAATTCCTCTGTTCTTCAGAATATATATAGCATCTTCTGCCCATGAGTGGTTACCCAAATCGGTAAAGCCCTGGGGTGCAACTGCACCACCACCGCCGAAGCCTCCGCCTCCGCCGGCTCCGCCGCCGCCACCAGCACCGGCTCCAGCTCCAGCTCCTCCACCGTTACCGCCGCCAGCATTTCCGCCACCGCCGGCTCCGCCTTCGTTACCACTGCCTTCGCCTTCGCCTTCGTTTTCGTTTTCATTTTCGTCTTCGCCAGTGTCAACTCCAAATATGTTGTCGAACTTATTGACGTAACCATCTTTGTTGATGTCGGCACATTCGTTATACTCGCCATACAGTTCGCCACCGGAAAGGTATTTCTTAAATTCAGTCACGTCTTTATTGTCTACCTTGCCGTCTTTGTTAATATCACCGGGTATAAATTCTTCATTAGTAATTGTCAGCTCTTTGTCAAATGTAACGCCCGTCTTCTCATATGTAACAAATCCGGGTCCTGAAAGTTCAACAGTATAGCTACCCTCAACCAGTTTTTTAGAAATTGTAAAAGCTGCCGCTGTGGTGTTGTCTTTATTCTCGCTGTTTAATGTTGTGCTGAACTTATATCCGTTATCTTCATTTGTCATTGTAAGAGTAACAACGCCTCCTACATCTGAATTGTTTCCAACGGCAAAGTCTTTAACTTTATTCATCTTAACCTTTACAACTGCATTAACGCTTTTATTTCCCTCACTGGTAGCTGTAGCAGTCACGCTTTTATCTGTGTTTGAATAAACTTTAGTGCCAGCTATTGTACAATAAGAATTTCCTGTGTCGAGGTTAACAGTAACCGTCTCGCCGGGGTCACCCTCAAAGGTAAGTGTAAACAACTCTGTTTCGTCATCGAAGAAGATATAGGGATTACCTTCTCCAACTGCAAAAATTCCTGTTGTAATCTTCTTATCTTTATTTGCTATTCCAACCGGGGTAGGCATAACCGTTTTGCCCTCGTATGGATCATTTACAAACTGATCTGCAAACTCGGTTCCTGAATACTTTAAATCGCCAGAGAATGAGAAAACCATATTAGTAATAGAAACTGCACCGCCTGCGCCTTTTACGCTAACCTTGATTTTAGCTTCTCCTTCTAATGTTGTAGGGTCAGTAGCGGTAACGTCTTCAAACATAACTTCTATATTATTATTTGCTGCAAAAACAGGGAGCGAAGCAAAAGCCGTTGTTGCTACCGCAGCCGCAAGTAAAAGTGAACCCAATCTCTTCTTTAAATTTAAAACCATTGTTATCTCCTCCTAATGTTAGTCGTTTTAATATTCAATCAAATCTCTTTTGTAACAATTTTGAAAATACTTTTAAGGCATAATACACCATGTTTGATACTATTATATATGTATTTTTTACATTTGTCAACCACTATTTTTGATATTTACTATACTTTTTTACTAAAAATCATAAATTTTATATCAAAATTGTTAATTTTGCGAAAAAAGCAGCATTGGAAGTGCTTTTTTTAACGTTTTTGCGTTGTGTAAAGGCGATTTGCTTTACAGATGTATTTTGATTCAAATATTTTAAAAATCAAAAAAATTATTGAATCAATGCCCATATTGTACAATTTAAAAATCAAAAATTTTATTTATCCTATGCCAAACCCGGTTCCGCCCAAGCCGAGCCGCGGGGCGGCAATGTAAAAATTTTTGATTTTTTTATTTTTCAAATAAACAGGGTAAGCGGCAATGTGAATTTTTTGATATTTATTTTTCAAATAAAACGTACGTGGGCGGCAATGTGAATTTTTTGATATTTATTTTTTAAATAAACATACGTGGGCGGCAATGTAAAAAATTTTTGATTTTTTTATTTTTCAAATAAACAGGGTAAGCGGCAGGAGTAAGCCCCTGCCCTACAAATATATGTTTTCTATCATATTGTAGGGTTCGTCGGAGACCGCCGCACCCTACAATGATACATGACCCGCGTCCGTTTGTTATGGGAGCGTTACAAAAAAAACGGAGAGCATTACGCTCTCCGTTATAATGTTGCCATATATTCTTCTGCAAAGTGTGCGGCTGTTGCTCCATCTGCTGTTGCGGTTACAATTTGCCGAACAGGTTTTGTGCGAACATCGCCAACCGCAAAAACTCCTTTAATATTCGTTTTTGTTGTTTCGTCAGCTGCTATATATCCGTTTTTATCCAAATTTATTTCTTTTGCAAACAATTCAGTCTGCGGTGCCCGTCCAATACTTATAAACACTCCGTCTGACTTAATTTCTTTTTCTTCCCCGTCGATAACATTTTGTATTCTGACGCCCGTAACTGTATCGTCCGCTAAAATATCAGAAACTATACAATTCCACTTAAACTCTACATTATCAGCGTGCAAAAGCGGGTCGTGATATACCTTTTCAGCCCTGAGCTTATCTCTTCTGTGCACAAGAATTACTTTCTCGCAGATTTTTGAAAGCAAAAGCGCGTCTGCAGCCGCAGAATTACCACCGCCAACGACAACCACCGTCTTTCCTTTGTAGAACATTCCGTCGCATGCGGCGCAATATCCTACGCCTTTTCCGATTAACTCCTCTTCTTTTTTAAGTCCCAAATGTTTATGCTCGGCACCCGTCGCAATAATAACACACCGCGCTCTGAACACACCCTCGGGGGTAGTTATCTCTTTTATTTCATTTTTAAGACTCACATCTGTAACCTCTGCCTGAAGAGTTGTAACGCCAAAACGCTCTGCTCCTTGTTGCATTTTAAACCCTAATGTAAAGCCGTCTATCCCTTCCTCGAAACCGGGGTAGTTATCGATTTGTGAGGTTTGTGTCATTTGTCCGCCTGCGGAAAATTTTTCGATTACGAGTGTTTTAAACCCTGACCTTGCTGTATAAATCGCCGACGTGTATCCCGCAGGGCCGCCCCCGATTACGATTATATCATATATTTTATCCATAGTTAAAACAGCTCCAAAATCTTATTCTTTGGTACGAGTCCTACGGATTTGTTTACAACCTCGCCATTCTTTATTACAAGGAGCGTCGGAACGCTCATAATATTGAACTGTGTTGCAAGCTCGCTCTCTTCGTCAACGTTTGCTTTACATACCTTGATTTCGGGATGTTCTTCAGCGATCTGCTCAAGAATTGGGCCGAGCATTCTGCAAGGACCGCACCAACTTGCCCAAAAATCGAGCAAAACGGGCTTGTCACTCTCTAATACCTCTTTTTGAAAGTTACTTTTTTTAATTTCTACTGACATATTTTTATCCTCCTATCATTTGTAAGTTTTTTTGATAAGTATTATGCACAACAATGTAAAGTGTTAATACTTTACTATATAATATTCGTCCATACTAAAATCAGCAAAATGCAGGTTATAAGCATAAATGCTGCCATTAACAAAATTCCTTTTTTGCCTATCCGCCCTCCACTGCTTTCGGATACGGGAACAAGTCTTGTTTTACGCAGGGTTGTTACTATCGGTTTGTATAGGAGCAATGTTATTGATAAGTTTAAAATACCTTTAAGCAAATTAAACGGCAAAAAGACGGGCAACAACATTTCCGCCACCGCCTCACGCGGAACGCCCATATAAAGCGGCGTGATAAGGTAATTCCACAATAGCATTCCTACCGTCATAAGAATACAACCGACGCTCAGCCCCAGCGCCGCACCAGCGATGCTATGCTTTTTCTTATAAATAAAAGCTGCAGGGCATACAAACGCACATGTTGAAATTAAATTCATAATACAACCGATAATCCCCGTTTCACTTACTGTTACCATTTCAATCAACGATACCAGAAGTGAAATCAAAAACGCCGACATGGGCCCGAACAAAAATCCCGCTATAACTATTATAACATCTTTGGGTTCATATTTCAAAAATAAAACTATAGGAATTCTACACACAACCATTGTTATGTATGCAAGCGCCGAAAGCATCGCCATTGTTGAAAGCTTTTTAATTTTACTATTCATAAAAATTCTCCTAAAAAATTCCCCAGGGTACAAAAACCCCGGGGAATATAAATATACTAAAGATGTGTACTCTCTTCTCTCGTCCGGACTTTAACCGTCGGTTCTGGAATTTCACCAAATCAACAGACAAATCTGCTCGCGGACTTTACCGCCGGCACGGAATCTCACCGTTCCCCGAAGGATTATTTATTAAATTATTCAGTAATTTCAGTTGCAGGAGTTTCTGTCGGAGCTTGTTCAGCAGTATCTTCCACAGAAGGTGCGGCAGGCTCGTCCTCTATAACTTCCGATGTATCAGGAGTAGCTGCAGGCGGTTCAGTTCCATCGCTTACGGGTGGAACGCCCTCACCTTCGGGGGGTTCGCCCTCTTCTGCGTTTTCCTCTTCCGTCTTTTCTTCTTCCTCAGGCTCATCCTTTTCAGGAACGCCATAAACACTCGAGGTCATACTCTCTCTCTTTACCTCAACACCGTTTTCTTTAACAACACGTGTTACGTAGTATCTGCCGTTGCTGAAGCTGCGTTCTATATCAACGCTTACATTTTTATCGTTATAGCCATATATACTAAACGTTACAACGCCGCCAGATGCGTCTGCAGAAATTTTAACCGGGTAATCTGTGTTATTTTTAATTCGTAAATCGAGGTATCCTTCCGCAATCGTTGCATCAAGACCCGGTGGGAGATAACTTACAGTAAGCGAATGATTGTGACGCTCTACAATTTCGAGGTTTGCATAAAGCGCCGCAGCATAAAGAGTCGATGATGGCTGACAAATGCCGCCGCCCATACCGCTCTCAACTTTGTTGCCTACATATACGCCCGCTGCCATATATCCGTTTGCTGCGGTTCTCGGCAAAATTGCATTATCATACGAAAATTCTTCGCCCGGCATAAGCTCTGTTCCGTCTACCCTTGATGTTGCAAGACGAACATTATTAGCTCTCGCCCATGAACTTGAACCATAGTTTGTGCTATAACTGCCAAGCTTATCTTTGTATAAGTTTTCAAGCAGGGCAGCCGAAGTGTTCTTGGGTTCGCTAGTTTTAACGGGGATTGTTATGTTATTGGAATTTGAATTTTCAAGCTCGGAAATAGCATTTTTTATATCCTGCTTATTAACCTCGCATTTGGGCTTGGAATCCCGAACAATAACCTTACCGTCTACCTTTTCATAATATGCTTCCTGAGCATCAGATGTGAGCCACGCATAAAACTCGTCAAAATCAAGGGGCTTAGGTGTTACATCAACAGGCTCCAATACGATTTTGCCTGCATAACCTTCGGAAATCTGCTTTTCTACCTCGCCAATCGCCTTTTCTCTGTCCGCTTTTATTCCGCTGACTCTGTTATGAATAGTAAGCGAATTGTCACCGATATCAAAGGTGTAACCCACAGGTTCAACCTCGTGACCTTCGGTTACTTCGTTAAAAGCGTTTGCAAGTACGTCCTTATTATATTTTATAACAGGACTTACATCAACCTGCTTAAAAATATGCGAAATAAACGAAAATGTTCTTGTGAAAAAGTTGCCGTCCCTACCTTCGTTTATAATATTTTCGGAAAAGGCATCATTATCAAATATCAGCCCCAAATCCAATACGCCAAGCTCTTTTTGATTATCTTTGCAAATCAATGTAAAGCTTTGGTCAGTATATTTTTCAGCATAATATGTCTTCGACAAGAAATCCCCGAGTTCCGACTCTGTCATATCACTCACAAGTTGTCCGTTTACATAAGTGTTTGGGTAAATTCCTTGATACGTATTAGCATAAACGGCAACACAGAAAAGCGCAACAACAATAACCACTGCGATTATTACGAGTGGCTTATAACCTCTGCTGCTTTTTTCTTTGGGAAGCGAATGTTTGGGCGTAGAATCCTTACGCTTGTTTTTTGAGTTTCTTTCAGGGGTTTCCATTTGATTTCTTCAACTCCAAATAAATTCAAATATATTTATATTATCTCATATTTTCTGCAAAAATGCAATATTTTGCGACAAAAATATATACAACTGTAAAATATTCTTAATTTTACCACCTTATTTGCCAAGGATGCTTGCAACGAACTGCTTTGCAGTTCTTCCTGAAAAGCCATTGTAGTTTATCTGCCATGTAAGCGCGGCTGCACGTATATCTTCTGTCATCTCAACACCATTTGATAAAAGCATATTTTCAACAATTTTGAGATATTCAGTCTGCGTAGGTGTAAGGAAGCTTAAATTTATGCCAAATCGCGCTGAAAGCGACTTTCTCTCTGCCATACCCTCGCTGCGATGAACCTCATCGCTTTGGTATCCTTCTCTGTCTGCCCATGTTTCTTTTATGAGTCCACGGCGATTTGATGTTGCATAAATAAGTATGTTTCCTCCTCTTATTTCCGCCTGACCGTCAAGTGCAGATTTTAAAATCTTATAACTCATATCTCCAGGTTCAAATGATAAATCGTCTATAAATACAATGTATTTGAGAATATCATTTTTTATGCAGGCGAACACAGACGAAAGCTCCGATATATCGGATTTATTAAGTTCAACAAGCCTAAGTCCGTTCGTCTTGAACATATTCAGGCACGCCTTTACACAAGAAGATTTACCTGTGCCCGAGCTGCCTGTGAGCAAGACGTCATTTGCAGGCTTGCCGAGAATAAAACTCTCCGTGTTTGCAATCAAAACGTTCTTTTGATGTTCAAGTCCCGTCAAATCATCAAAGGTAATGGCATCGTGCTTCTTAATTCCAACGAGGCGACCATTCTTCCATTTAAGAGCGGAGTATGCCGCAGACGGACCTGTACCAAAGCTTTCCACGTGGGCAAGTATCGCTCCGCCCAAAGCTTCGTTTGACTCAGAATCAATCATGGTTTCAATTGAACGAACATATTCAGGAAGACCTGTTTTTATTTTGGGAATGGTTATATCAGAAAATGATAACAGGTGATTTTCTGCAAAGAGTTTATCCCAATCCACCGCCAGAATTTCGTTGTAGATAGCTCTTATATCATATCTTAAAAAGTTACGCAAACAAGTTATGTCAGGCAAGTTATCATGCTCTAACATAAGACGAAGCGTATATTCGCAAATTATATTTTTATCTGTAAGGCGTTTTGAAGAAAAATCGATTAACCCTTTAGCCGCCGTATAATAATCCTCTTCTTTTTGCGTTTCCTTAAAACGCAAAAGAGAAGTTATAACCTCATCAGTTTCCAGATGTCCGAAAATAAATAATTTTATCATTGGTGTCACCTTCCATTAAGCTTTATTTAATAAAATCTGTCGCAAGCTTTATATTTTCAGATGCTTTTGTTGAAAATTCATCCGATTTTTTCAGTAACTCGGTCGATATATCCTTGTGATTTTCCATAATCTCATCTATATATCTGCAGATATCATCAAAATTTAAACTATCTGCAAAAACGCGTCTGTTTTGACCAATATAATCCATTACCGCGTTGATTTTGGGGTCATATGATATTCCAATAACAGGAGTACCGCAAGATGCACCATAAATAAGTGTATGGAGCCTCATACCTATTACAAACTTTGCACCTTTGACAATACCGAGCATCTGCGCAGGCGAGAGTTCAGTATCAATAACATATGCTCCGTTTTCAATTTTTGAGGCGCAATCTTTGCTTATTTGGGTATCGCGAGAAGGTTGCATAACCAAAAATATAGAATTTAATCCATACGTTTCAAAGGCATAGTTTGCTGCATTTGAGATTTTAGCTGCCAAATCGTCGCTTGACTTAAACCAAGGTCTTATCGCTACTACGCAATATTCTTGGTGAAGCGGAATATTGTTCGCTCTCATAATGGTTTCAGTTTCCTCCGCTCTGGCTTCATAAAGATTAAAGGCGGGGTCGGCAGTAACGAGTATCTGTGGTTTATCAACGCCAAAATTCTTTAATTCCTCAAGTGAAGCCGGCTCACGCAGGGTTATAAGATCAACTTTGTTGAGAACTTTTTTAACCTTTTCTATATTTGATGCTTTTTCGATAGGACCAATTCCATTAGCGAGAAGCATTACCTTCTTTTTAAGAATTTGTGCAAGACGTATAACAGAAAGATAATAGACAAGCGATTTGCTCGATGTTACATCCTGAATAAGACTTCCTCCTCCGCTTATTAAGAGTTTTGTTCCTGATATTGCAGCAATAACACTGATTATATTAAATCTGTGTATTGAGGCAACGCCATAAAGCTTGGAGGTCTTTTTGGGTGTATTGGATAAGGTGACAATTCGAATATCCGGACGGTTAGCTTTAAGCTCGCGAATCATAGAATATAAAATCGAATCATCGCCACTGTTGCCAAATCCATAATATCCCGATATAACAATATCAGATAAAATTCCGTCTTTGCGCAGGGGATTTATTGAAAGATATTGATCTATGTCATCAAATTCTTTAACAGACACCTCATTTATAAGGGTATTCTTTATCGAAGATATATACATTTTAATGGCATCATCAGCCATTGTATCAACGGAATAATACTTTTTGACCGTATCGCGTGAATACTTACCGAGGCGTTCCTGCTCCTCTTTATCAGAATTTATAATCTTCAGTATATCACGCTCCATCCTTTCTGCAGATGTCATTTCACAACCGCGACAACAGAAGTTTGTATCAATTGATACTTGTAACTTATCCTCGTCAAAAATGCCTATATATCCTTCATTGCCGGCAATAATTGAGGGTTTACCCGATGCCATTGCCTCAAGCGCAGCACGGCTTACCCCTACAAAGACATCCGCAAGAGCGGTAAACCGATTGATGTCGGTTCGACTCCCCGTAGTTACGATAACCCTTTTGCCAATGCGGGCGTTGACCGCATCAGCTTCACTTTTGATAGCATCGTAGTCGTTACCGCCACCTACGATTATTATTTCAAGATTATCAATTTTTGAATAAAGATTTTCTGTTATTTCGATTAGTTTATGTGCCGCATAACTTCTATCTGTGTCCATACGGCTTATATAAACAATTCGTTTTTTATCATTCGATAGAGAGAATTCTTCGCAAACGGAGTTGCAATCCGTATCTCCCGAAAACTTTTCTAAATCAATTCCGTTTATGGTAACACGTATATTATCGGGGTTTGTTCCGTAATTCTTGACAAGATAGGCTTTTATGTCATCACTTACAGCCAAAGAACGATCGCCCCAACGTGTCAGAAAATTATACGGGAACACAGTACTAAACACCCAGTGTGCCGTAGTTACAAAACGAAAATGATATTTTTTGTTAAGGAGTGCACACAAAAAAGCAGGAATTCTTGCGTGAGCGTGTACAATATCAAATTTCTCTTCAAATATAAGCTTTTTAAGCAGCTTGTACGCTTTAAGCATAGACACAGGATTTTTACTATGAAATGGTATCTTCACATGTTTTATCCCCGCATTTACAAGCTCTTCTACGTATGCGCCGCCGTTTGAAGCAACAGTCACTTCAACACCTCTGCGAGCCAAAGCCTTAGATAATTCAACGATGTGTGTTTCCGCACCGCCAATATCAAGCTTCATAGTTGTCATTAAAACACGCATAGTTACTCCTCCTCAATTTAGCATAGTATATTCAAAGCGGAGCGATGACACCATCGCCCCGACTTTTTATAATTCTTCTATATCAGAATGTCCAAGCACATGAATTGAGCCTTTAGCAAGGCAATCTTCTGCCAGAGCGGAATTATCTGTGCGTATCGCGATTACTGAACGACCGTTTAGCTTCTCTCCAAACGCATACATATACTCAACCGAAATGTCATTTTCAGAGAGTATATCTAAAGTTTTCATAAGAGCACCAGGTTCATCATCGACAGCAATTGCTGTTATATCCGACACCCTTACAGTTACACCATCGTTTGAGAGAACTTCCTGTGCAAGTACTGCATTGTCAACTATCATTCTTGCAATGCCGAATTCAGTAGTATCAGCAACTGATAATGCACTTATATTTATATTGCTCTCTGCAAGAGTCTGTATAACTTCTTTAAGGCTTCCTGCTTTGTTTTCGACAAAAACTGAAATCTGTTTTACCATAAGTTTCCCTCCTAATTAATCGTGAAGTTTACGATTATCAATTACACGTTTAGCCTTACCCTCGCTACGCGCAATAGTTTTGGGGTTTACAAGATGAACCTTAGCGCCAATACCGAGAATATTTCTAAGTTCAGCCGTGATGTTCTTTTCAATTTTTTCAATAGATTTGATGTCGTCTGCAAAGAGTTTTTCACTCATCTCGACATTTATATCAAGAGTATCTGTGTTATTTTCTCTTCCTACAATAATTTGATAATTCGGCGTAATATCACCGCTGACCTTAAGAAGAACCTCCTCAATCTGTGAGGGGAATACGTTTACACCCCTGATAATAAGCATATCATCGCTTCGGCCTGTAGGCTTGTTCATTCGAACAAAAGTTCTTCCGCATTCACACTTTTCATAATTAAGGGAGCAAATATCACGGGTTCTGTATCTTATTACAGGGAAACCTTCTTTTGTAATAGTAGTGAAAACCAACTCGCCTGATGCACCTTCAGGGAGAACCTCTCCAGTATCGGGGTCGATTATCTCGGGAATGAACATATCCTCGCAGACGTGCATACCCTTCTGGCATTCACACTCGTAGCTGACACCGGGACCCATAATCTCAGAAAGGCCATAAACGTCATATGCTTTAAGTCCGAGGGATTCCTCTATTTTATGACGCATATCTTCGGTCCAGGGTTCTGCACCAAATATACCCGCCTTAAGTTTAATTTTATCACGAACCCCTGCCTCGTTTACCGCCTCGCCAAGATACATAGCGTAAGACGGAGTACAACAAAGGATAGTGCTTCCAAAGTCTGTCATTGTGTTAATCTGACGCGCGGTGTTACCCGATGACATAGGAACAACTGTTGCACCAAGCTTCTCGGCGCCACCGTGAGCACCAAGACCGCCTGTAAAGAGTCCGTATCCATAAGATACCTGTATAACATCTTCCTTGCTGCCACCTGTTGCAACTATCTGTCTTGCCATACAGCTTGCCCAATCATCAAGGTCTTTATCGGTATATCCGACAACAATCTGCTTTCCTGTTGTTCCCGATGATGCGTGTATTCTCTTGATATTCGCAAGAGGTTCTGCAAAAAGTCCGTAGGGGTAATAATCCCTCAAATCCTGCTTGTATGAAAAAGGTAATTTATGCAAATCCTCAACACCCCTTATATCCTCGGGTTTTAAACCTTTTTCGTCCATACGTGTACGGAAAAGTTCTACTCTTTCATACATTCTCTTTACCTGCCATACGAGGCGCTCATCCTGAATCTTTTTAAGCTCCTCTCGGGGCATACATTCAATTTCTTTCTGATAATAAGCCAACTTTATCATCTCTTTCTTTTATAAATTATATCCGAGGTCAAACGCTTTTAAGTTTGATTCTAAAAACTTTTCAGGCGTAGATGTCTTTATCGTTTCAATCCATCTTTCGTACGGAATATTTGTATTTTTGGCCATAAGACCGATAAGAACCACATTTACAGCCTTAAAATTACCTGCTTCCTTAGCATAACTGAGCGCATCTACCGCAACTATATCAGCTTTAGCAGAAAGCTTTTCGATAATATCTTCAGGATAATTCATAGCGCCTGTAATTACAGGCATAGGGTCGATTTCCTGAGTATTTACAATCATCTTACCGCCTTTTTTAAGATAAGGCAAGGCTCTGTAAGCCTCAAGCTTTTCAAACGCAAGTATTATATCCGCCTCGCCTTTATCAATAATCGGTGAATATACCCTGTCCCCGAACTTAACATATGTAACAACGCTTCCGCCTCTTTGGCTCATTCCGTGAACTTCGGATACCTTAACATCATATCCTTCGTTAACAACTGTGTTGCCAAGCACTCGGCTTGCAAGTAAAGTTCCCTGACCGCCTACTCCTACTATCATTATATTCATACGATCAGTCCTCCTTTTCCATTGCGCCGAACGGACATACATTGAAGCAAAGTCCGCATCCGTTGCACTGTGTTTCGTCTATTCTTATTTTTTCGCCGTCAAAGGATATCGCAGGACATCCAAGTTTTAAGCAAAGCTTACACTTTTTGCAGTTATCATTTATCTTGCATTTACCCGAATATTTTACGGATTTGAGCAATGCACAAGGTCTCTGTGCAATAATAACCGATGGTTCTTCCCTGTTTGTTTCTTCTTTTACAACTCTTTCAAACTCTTTTACATCGAACGGGTCTGCAACAACCACATTTTTAACGCCGATTGACTTACAAAGAGCGACAAGGTTTACCTGTGTTGTTTCTTCTCCTCTGATTGTATAGCCCGTTGTGGGATTATCCTGATGTCCTGTCATACCTGTAATCGAGTTATCAAGAATTATAACGGTGTTTGCACCCTTGTTGTATACAATATCAACAAGTCCTGTTATTCCCGAATGCATAAAGGTTGAATCTCCGATAACAGACACAAGCTTTTTATTAAACTCGCTTCCTCTTGCTTTAGCCATACCGAGAGCTGCGCTGACCGACGCACCCATACAAACGGTGGTGTCGACGCTTTCAAGCGGAGCAACTGCACCAAGGGTATAACAACCGATATCGCCCGAAACAACAAGTCCAAGCTTTTTAAGAACATAGAAAGTTCCTCTGTGAGGGCAACCTGCACACATAACAGGCGGTCTTACGGGGATTTGCTCATCAATAGTCGCAATCTCCTTTAACTCTTCGCCAAGGATTACATCTTTAATCATTGACGGGGTGTATTCGCCAAGAAGGGTGAACTTTTCTTTGCCGATAACATCAATCCCGAGTGCCTTGCAATGCTCTTCAATAATCGGGTCGAGTTCTTCGACTACATACACCTTTTCGCATTTTTCTGCAAAATCACGAAGAAGGTTTGCAGGAAGCGGATAAACCATACCAAGTTTTAAATAGTTGGCACTCTCTCCAAGAGCTTCTTTTGCATACATATAGGCAATACCCGATGAAATTACACCTATTTTGCTTCCATTGTCTTCTACAGTATTAAATTCGCAATTTTCAGAAAATTCTTTTAAAGCCTCGATGCGTTTTTCAACTTCAACGTGTCTCTTAATCGCCTTTGCGGGCATCATTACATATTTATCGATATTCTTCTCGTAAGGTTTTAATTCAACTGCCTTGGGTTCTTCTTCTTCAACAAGGCTCTGTGAATGAGAAACTCTTGTAGACAATCTTATAAATACGGGTGTATCAAACTTCTCGCTTATTTCATAAGCTGCCTTTGTAAAATCTTTGCACTCTGCAGAGTCGGATGGTTCAAGCATAGCAATTTTTGATGCTTTTGCATAATGACGGGAATCCTGCTCATTCTGCGAAGAATGCATACCCGGGTCGTCTGCCACACAGAAAACAAGGCCGCCGTTTACGCCTGTATAGCTAACTGTAAACACGGGGTCTGCCATTACATTAAGACCTACGTGTTTCATACAGGACATACTTCTTGCCCCTGCGATTGATGCACCTATAGCAACCTCTGCCGCTACCTTTTCGTTAGGTGACCATTCTGCATAGATATTTTCGTATTTAACAATATTTTCTGTAATTTCAGTACTAGGCGTGCCAGGGTATGATGCCACAACTGAAACGCCAGCCTCGTAAGCGCCTCGTGCAACTGCGGCGTTACCAAGCATAAGCTTCTTCATTGTTATCAGTCCTCTCTTTTGTTGTTATTATAAATAACAGGATTTGAGTATAACGCCGCTCAAATCCTGTTATGCTAATCTTGCATCGGCATATATGATATTTTATCATATTTTGTCCTGCAATGCAATGCTATTTTACTAAAATTTAAAAAGTTTATCCCTTTATCTGACTCTCTACAAGGCTCTCACCGCAATAAATTTCTCTAAGGCGCGGCTTTTCAATTTTTCCGGTGGGATTTCTTGGTACATCGGCAAAGATTATCTTCTTGGGACGTTTGTATCTGGGGAGGTCAAGACAAAAGTCTTCCACATCCTCCTCTGTCATTTCCACTCCCTCTTTAAGTTCAATAATTGCTGCAGTAATTTCGCCAAGACGTTTATCGGGAAGTCCTATAACCGCAACATCCTTTATTGCATCGCAGGAGCGCAAAAAGTCTTCAATCTGTACGGGGTAGATATTCTCGCCACCTGAGATAATAACATCTTTTTTGCGGTCAACAAGGTAGATAAAACCATCCGCATCCTCCTGTGCCATATCTCCTGTGAATAGCCAACCGTCTTCTAAAACCTCAGCAGTTGCCTTTTTGTCATTGAAATAACATTCCATAACACCGGGGCCTTTAACTGCAAGCTCTCCAACATCGCCTTTTTCTACAGTATTGCGATGCTCGTCAACAATTTTGACCTCCCAGCCGTAGCCCGCTTTTCCTATCGCGCCTACCTTATGTATGTTTTCAACACCAAGATGCACGCAACCCGGTCCGATAGACTCGCTAAGTCCATAGTTGGTGTCATATTGATGATTGGGGAAGCGTTCCTTCCAGCGTTTTATAAGACTCGGGGGAACTGGCTGCGCACCGATATGCATAAGACGCCATCTATCGAGGTCGTATTCATCAATCTTGATTTCTTTGCGGTCTATAGCATCTAAAATATCCTGCGCCCACGGAACAAGTAACCATACGATAGTACACTGTTCTTCGGAGACAGTTCTGATTATCCATTCAGGCTTGATTCCCTTCAAAAGTACCGCGCGGCTACCCGATAAAAGACTGCCGAACCAATGCATCTTTGCGCCCGTGTGATAAAGGGGAGGAATACATAAGAATACATCGTCACGAGTTTGGCCATGATGGTTTTGTTCTACTCTGCACGAGTGTATAAGGCTTCTGTGCTTGTGAACAATTGCTTTCGGGAATCCGGTTGTGCCTGACGAAAAGTATATCGCTGCTTCATCATCTTCTGTAAGAGAGATATCAGGCTTTCTTGATGAACAATAAGTAATAAGTTCATCATAGCTCTCGGCAAATGTAGGGCAATCCTCGCCCACATACAAGGTATAACGCACACCTTTGAGCTTATTGCAGATAGCCTCAACTCTGCCCGTAAACTCAGGACCGAAGATTAAAACATCAGCCTCGGCAAGTCCTACGCAATATTTTATCTCATCAGCGGTGTAACGATAGTTAAGAGGAACTGCAAGAGCACCTGTCTTTAATATTCCAAAGTATATAGGAAGCCACTCCAGACAATTCATAAGAAGAATGGCAACCTTATCACCCTTCTTAATTCCGCGGCTTAAAAGAAAGTTGGCAAAGCGATTTGCTTTTTCGTTAAACTCTCCCCACGTTATCTCTGTGCGGAAAGCTCCCTTTCCTGTAGTTTCAATAAGCGAATATTCTTTCCATGTAAGTCGCTTATTCGCTTCAAGAGGCGGATTGATTTCTACAAGGCTGACCTCATCCTTATAAAGCTCCGCGTTTTTTTCAAGTAATTCCGTTATAACCATTTTAGTCTCCTTGATATGTTTATCTATTTTAATTTCCAAGACTTTCTTTTCTATGAACAACAACCTGCTCCTCATAACAAGAAAAGGCCTCATTTACAAATTCTGCATCGGGTTTCTTCGTCACAATACTTACAACAGGAACAATTACAAATCCTGCAAGCATCGCAATTACTCCGCAGTTAATTGGTGACTGAAGAATTGTCGGGAAGGATGATCTGAATAACATATTGAGAACCATAATTCCTGCGCCAAAGATGAAACTTATCCATACAGATGCCTTGGTTGATTTTTTCCAGTACAAACCAAAAAGGAAAGGTGCAAGAAAGGCTCCCGCAAGGGCACCCCATGAAATACCCATCATATCGGCAATAGCGCTCAATTTATCTTTATTTAATGCGATAAATGCAGAAATAGCAATAAAAATAACAATCAACACTCTCATAATGAGCACCTGCTTTTTCTCGCTCATATTCTTAACTATATGACCTTTAATCATATCAAGAGTAAGTGTCGAGCTTGACGCAAGAACCAATGATGAAAGAGTTGACATTGA